>CAZJQH010000009.1:0-20897 GCA_964547895.1 uncultured Chitinophaga sp.
AGCTGGAAGCTGCGCGCGACCGAGCCGAAGTAGCGCTCGCTGCGCAGCGTCTTCTCGTCCGCGGTCTGGCTGTCCTGCTGCCTGACCTCGGCCTTGAGCGTGACGACATTGCCCTCGACCGTGACCTGGATGTCATCCTTGGTGACACCCGGCATCTCGGCCTGCACGGTATAGGCGTCGCCGGACTCCTTGACGTCGAGCCGGATCGACTGCGGCAGCGGATCGCCGTGCAGCGGCTTGATGAAGAAGCCGGGCGACATCATGTCCTTGAACAGGTCGTCGAACAGGTTGCCGCGGGTCATGAGGCTGTTCATGAATCTCACTCCTTGAATCTGCTGATCTGAGCAATGGGTCACTAGGCAAAGGGCAAACCACCCGATGCATCAGTGACAATAATGCCAACAACCCAGATTGACAAGTCAGCCCGCTCGGGCCGGGCTCAGGTCTCCGGGTAATGGCGGGCGCCGAAGATGGCGCTGCCAACCCGCACCATGGTGCTGCCACTCGCGACAGCCGCCTCCAGGTCGTCGCTCATCCCCATCGACAGCGTGTCGAGCTCCAGGCCCTGCGCCCGCAACTGCTCGAACAGCGAGCGCGCGCGCCCGAACACCTCGCAGGCGCGCTCGAAATCGGGCGCGGGCTCGGGGATGCACATCAGGCCGCGCAGGCGCAGGCGCGGCAGCTGGGCGATGGCCTGCGCCAGCTCGACCGCTTCGTCCGGCTGCACGCCCGACTTGTTGGCGCCGCCATCGACATTGACCTGCAGGCAGACCTGCAGCGGCGCCAGCCCGGACGGGCGCTGCTCGGCCAGGCGCTGCGCGACCTTCAGGCGGTCGACGCTGTGGACCCAGTCGAAATGCTCGGCCACCAGACGGGTCTTGTTGCTCTGCAGCGGCCCGATGCAATGCCACTCGATGCCGGCACAACCGGCCTCGCGCAGCTGCCTGACCTTGTCGACGCCTTCCTGCACATAGTTCTCGCCGAAGGCGCGCTGCCCGGCGGCCCAGGCCTGCTGCACGGCATCGGCCCCGAATGTCTTGGAAACAGCCAGCAGGCGCACCGAACCCGAAGGGCGACCGGCACGGGCACAGGCCTGCTCGATGCGGGCCTGAACCGCTTGGAGATTGGCGGGAATCATGGACATAATGATAGAAAGACAAGGGAGTCGGAATGGACATCACCCAGCTGCTGGCTTTCAGCACCAAGAACAAGGCCTCGGACCTGCACCTGTCGGCCGGGTTGCCGCCGATGATACGGGTGCATGGCGACGTGCGGCGCATCAATGTCGAGCCGCTGGACCACAAGCAGGTCCACGCGATGATCTACGACATCATGAACGACGCGCAGCGCAAGCACTACGAGGAATTCCTCGAGGTCGACTTCTCGTTCGAGATCGAGGGCCTGGCGCGCTTCCGGGTCAATGCCTTCAACCAGAACCGCGGCGCAGCCGCGGTGTTCCGCACCATTCCGTCCAAGATCCTGACGCTCGAGCAGCTCAACTGCCCCAAGATCTTCGCCGAACTCTCGCTCAAGCCGCGCGGCCTGGTGCTGGTGACCGGGCCGACCGGCTCGGGCAAGTCGACCACGCTGGCGGCGATGGTCAACCACCTCAACGAGAACGAGCAAGGCCATGTGCTGACGATCGAGGATCCGATCGAGTTCGTGCACGAGTCCAAGAAATGCCTGGTCAACCAGCGCGAGGTGGGACCGATGACGCTGTCCTTCGCCAACGCGCTGCGCTCGGCGCTGCGCGAGGACCCGGACGCGATCCTGGTCGGCGAGATGCGCGACCTCGAGACCATCCGGCTGGCGATGACGGCGGCCGAGACCGGCCACCTGGTGTTCGGCACCCTGCACACCTCGTCGGCGGCCAAGACCATCGACCGCATCGTCGACGTCTTTCCGCCCGAGGAAAAGGAGATGGTGCGCGCGATGCTGTCGGAGTCGCTGGTGGCTGTGATCTCGCAGACGCTGTGCAAGACCAAGGATGGCAACGGCCGCGTCGCCGCGCACGAGATCATGCTTGGCACGCCGGCGATCCGCAACCTGATCCGCGAGGCCAAGGTGGCGCAGATGTACTCGGCGATCCAGATGGGCAATGCCTTCGGCATGCAGACGCTCGACCAGAGCCTGAGCGACCTGGTCAAGGCTGGCAAGATCTCGGCCGCCGAGGCGCGCGGCAAGGCCAAGATTCCCGAGAACTTCCCGGGCTGAAAAGGAAAGCACCATGGAACGCGATCAAGCAAGCAAATTCGTCAACGACCTGCTGCAGCTGATGGTCAGCCGCAAGGGCAGCGACCTGTTCCTGACAGCCGATTTTCCACCGGCGATCAAGATCGATGGCCAGATCACCAAGGTCGCGCCGCAGCCGCTGAGCGGCCAGCACACCCAGGCGCTGGCGCGCGCGATCATGAACGACAAGCAGGCGGCCGAATTCGAGCGCAGCAAGGAATGCAACTTCGCGATCGCGCCGGCCGGCATCGGGCGCTTCCGCGTCAACTGCTTCATCCAGATGGGCAAGGTCGGCATCGTGATGCGGACCATCCCGGCCAAGATTCCGTCGGTCGACGAGCTCGAGCTGCCGCAGGTGCTCAAGAACGTCGCGCTGGCCAAGCGCGGCATCTGCATCCTGGTCGGCGGTACCGGATCGGGCAAGTCCACCACGCTGGCGGCGATGGTCGACTGGCGCAACGAGAACACCCACGATCACATCGTGACGGTAGAGGACCCGGTCGAGTTCGTGCACCAGCACAAGAACTGCATCATCACCCAGCGCGAGGTCGGCCTCGACACCGACAGCTGGGAAAACGCGCTCAAGAACTCGCTGCGCCAGGCGCCCAACGTGATCCTGATGGGCGAGATCCGCGACCGCGAGACCATGGAGCATGCGATCGCCTTCTCCGAGACCGGCCACCTCTGCATGGCGACGCTGCACGCCAACAGCGCCAACCAGGCGATGGAGCGCATCATCAACTTCTTCCCGCAGGAGCGCCACGCCCAGATGCTCAAGGACGTCTCGCTCAACCTCAAGGGCATGATCGCCCAGCGCCTGCTGCCGCGCCAGAGCGGCAAGGGACGCTACGCGGTGGTCGAGGTGCTGCTGCACAGCGGCCTGGTGGCCGACCAGATCCAGAAGGGCGAGATCAACGAGCTCAAGGAAACGATGCGGAAGAGCCGCGAGGTCGGCATGCAGACCTTCGACCAGGCGCTGTTCGAGGCCTTCGAGGCCAACATCATCTCCTACGAGGAGGCGATCCGCAACGCGGATTCACAGAACGACCTCAAGCTCAACATCAAGCTCAACAGCCAGCGCGCGCGCAGCACCGACCTGTCGGCCGGCACCGAGCACCTGAGCATTCTCTGACCGCCAGGCCTGGCCCGCCAGGCTGGGCGCTGCCGACAACCCTCAGGGCTTGGCCGCAGCCGGGGCGGGCTGCAGCTGCCTGAGTTCTTCCTCGCTGATGTACTCGAACACCCGCACCACCGCCTTGGCGCCGCTGGTGCGACGCGCCACCTCGGTCGCCAGGTCGGCCTCGCGCCGGGTCACGCGCCCCATCAGGTAGACGGTACCGCGCTCGGTGACGACCTTGATCGCCAGCGCCGAAAGCTGGTCATGGTCGATGAAGCCAGCCTTGACCCTGCCGGTGAGCACGACATCGGAGGTGCGCTGGGTCAGCGTCGGACTGTCCAGCACCGCCAGCTCGTTGACGACCGAACGCACGTTCTCGACGCCGGCGACGATCTGCTGCACGCGCTGGCGGTCGGCCTCGCTGGGGACCTCGCCGCTGAGCAGCACCAGGCGGTTGTAGCTGGTGACATTGACGCGCACCCGGGTGCCGACTGCATCGCGGATGCGGTTGGCAGCCTTGAGCTCGATCGCCTCGTCCTCGAGCTGGGCCCCCGAGCTGCGCCGGTCGGCCGAGACCATGCCGGTGCCGACCGCGGCGCCGACCATGAGCGGAGCGCAGCCCGACACCAGTCCGCCGAGGGTGGCCGTCAGCAGCAGCGCGGCGGTGCCACGCTGCAGGGATTGCGTCAGTTTGTTCATTCTGGAAACTCCTCTGTTTCGTCATCGCCGAGCAACTGGACGTCCACGCCGTCGCAGATGCAGTGCAGCACCACCTGATGCGCCTCGTGGATGCGCGGGGCGCGTTCGCTCGGCGCGCAGACCAGCACGTCGGTGTCCTTGAGCAGCTGTCCCAGCGCGCCGGGGCGTGCGCCGCAGAGCGCGACCACGGTCATCTCGCGCTCATGCGCGGCCTCGACCGCGCCCAGTATCTCGGGCGCCTGCGACAGGCTGGTGACGACCAGCAGCGTGTCGCCGGGCTGGCCGAGCGCGCGCACCTGGCGGGCGTAGACCGAACGGGCGTCGAAGGCGTTGTAGAGCCCGGTGAAGACGGCGGCATTGCTGCCCAGCGCCAGCGCGGCGAGCTCGGGACGATCGCGCTCGAAGCGGCCGACGAAGGCGCTGGCGAAGGCCTGCACCAGTCCGACCGAGGCGCCGTTGCCGCAGGCCAGCACCTTGCCGCCGCCGGTGACCGAGGCCAGGATGGCGCCGAGCGCGGACTCGACCGCCGGCGCCAGGCTCTGGGCACACTGGTACTGGAGGTCGGCGCTGTCGATGAATTGCTGTTGGATGCGTTGCAAGAGCATGGCGCGGATGATAAACCCCGACGGACCCGATCGTGCGGCTAGCCGGCGTCGAAGGCGCCCTGCAGCCACTCGATCGCAGGCTGCTGCGGGCCGTCCAGGCTGCCCTGCAGCAGCACGGCATCGAAGCGGCAGGGCGGCGTCCGGTCGAGCCGGGCCAGGAAGTGGCGCGCGGCAAAGATGATGCGGCGCTGCTTGGATGGCACGATGCTGGCCGCCGCACCACCCTGGGCCAGCGAGCGCCGCTGCCTGACTTCGACGAAGACCAGCGTGCCGTCGCGCTCGCGCATAATCAGGTCGATCTCGCCGCCGCCTCGGCCCGGCGTCCTGAAATTGCGGCACACCAGGCGCAGGCCCTGGCGCTGCAGATGGTCGAGCGCCAGCTGTTCGGCCCTGTCGCCCCTGGCCTTGCTGGTGCCGGCCGCTCCCTGAATCTGGATCGTCATCTTGAACCCATCCTTCCAGCCGGTGCTGGGCGCCGCCCAGGCGGCCGCCGGTGCACAGCATTACCCAGTTGGCGCGCTCTATGTGGTCGCCACCCCGATCGGCAACCTGGCCGACATCACGCTGCGGGCACTGCACCTGCTCGGCCTGGTCGATGCCATCGCCTGCGAGGACACCCGCCACACCGCCAGTCTGCTGCAAGCCTATGGATTGCACAAGCCGCTGCTGGCACTGCACCAGCACAACGAAGCGGAAGCGGCGCTCGGCGTGATCGCCAGGCTGCAGCGCGGCGAACGCATCGCCTATGTCAGCGATGCCGGCACCCCAGGCATCAGCGATCCCGGCGCGCGGCTGTGCGCGGCCGTGCAGGCGGCCGGCCTGCGCAGCGTGCCGCTGCCGGGCGCCAGCAGCGTGACAACGCTGCTGAGCATAGCCGGCCTTGAGGCTGCCGACACAGATGCGGCATTCGAGTTCACCGGCTTCCTGCCATCCAGGGGTTCGGCGCGCGCGCAGGCGCTGCGACGGCTGGCACAGCAGCCGCAGGCCTGCGTTCTGCTGGAGGCACCGCACCGGATCCAGGCGCTGGCGCGCGACCTCGCGGCGCTGGGCGCGCGTCGCATCACGCTCGGGCGCGAGCTGACCAAGCAGTTCGAACAGATCGTCACGCTGCGCTGCGACGAGCTGGCCAGCTGGCTGGCCGCCGACCCCGCGCATGCCAAGGGCGAGTTCGCGCTGGCGCTGCACCCACTGCCCGCCGTCGCCAGGAACGAGACCGGCCCGGACGCCGAGGCGCTGCGCGTGCTCGGGCTGCTGCTGGCCGAATTGCCACTCAAGACCGCCGCCCGGCTCGCCGCCGAGATTACCGGCACGCCGAAGAACGCGCTCTACCAGGCGGGACTCGCGCTCAAGCCCGCCGCCGACTGAAGCGGGCTGCCGCAGTGCCAGGGCGGCAGCCCAAGGCGCAGCCAGACAGGCGGATGCGGAACTCAGGAAGTTTGATTTCTGTCAGTAACTGCACAGGCAGATCGGGCATGATGAATTCATTGACGCACTGCAACAAAAGCAGTGAGTGACATCCATCAAGGCAGCCCAGCATGAGCACCCGCAACCTCGACTTCCTGCTCGCCCCGCGCAGCATTGCCGTCATCGGCGCATCCGACCGTCAGCACAGCGTGGGCGGAACGGTCTGGAACAATCTGTCCGGCTCCTTCAAGGGCCAGCTGCTGGCCGTCAACCCCCATCTGGCGGAACTGGCCGGCCAGCCGGTGTTTGCCGACCTGCAGGCGCTGGCGGCACAGCATGGCAAGGGCCCCGACCTGGCCGTGATCTGCACCCCACCCGACAGCGTCGCCGGCCTGGTGGCCGAGCTCGGCGCCATCGGCACGCGCGCCGCGATCGTGATCACCGCCGGCATGTCGCAGGATCAGAAGCAGGCCATGCTCGAGGCGGCCCGGCGCCATACGCTGCGCATCCTCGGCCCCAACTGCATCGGCCTGCTGGTGCCGCACCTGGGGCTGAACGCCAGCTTCGCGCCCGCCAATGCCGCTGCCGGACAGATCGCCTTTGTCTCGCAGTCGGGCGCGCTGGTGACGGCGATGCTGGACTGGGCCAATTCGCGCGGCATCGGCTTCTCGAATTTCGTCTCGCTGGGCGAGCATGCCGACGTCGACTTCGGCGACATGCTCGACTACCTCGGCAGCGATGCGCGCACGCGCGCGATCCTGCTCTACATCGAGTCGATCGAGTCGCCGCGCAAGTTCATGTCGGCCGCGCGCGCAGCCGCCCGCAACAAGCCGGTGATCGTGGTCAAGGCAGGCCGCTCGAGCCAGGGGCAGAAGGCAGCGGCCTCGCACACCGGCGCGCTGGCCGGCGCCGACGACGTGTTCGACGCGGCGATCTCGCGCGCCGGCATGCTGCGGGTGCACACGCTGTTCCAGCTCTTCACGGCGGCCGAGCTGCTGGCGCGCTTCCGGGACAACCGCAGCGAGCGGCTGATCGTGATGACCAATGGCGGCGGCGCCGGCGTGATGGCAGCCGACGCCGCTGGCTATGCCAAGGTCGAGCTCAGCGCGCTGGACGACGCCATGCTGGGCAGGCTAGACGAGGTGCTGCCGCCGAACTGGTCGCACGGCAACCCGGTCGACATCATCGGCGATGCGCCGGCAGAACGCTATGTCGCCACGCTGCAGGCGCTGCTGCAGGACCATGGCAGCGCGGTGCTGTTCGTGCATGCCCCGACCGCGATCGTGCCCAGCCTGGAAGTGGCGCAGGCCCTGTTGCCGCTGGCCAGGCAGCGCCCGCCGCGATTGCTGGGCTGCTGGCTCGGACAGGGCAATGTGGCCGAGGCGCGCCAGCTGTTCCGCCAGGCCGGCGTGCCCGACTACGACACGCCCGAGCAGGCGGTGGTGGCCTTCTCCTTCCTGCGCACCTATCACCGGCACCAGGCCGAGCTGATGGAGACCCCGACGGCCGATCCGCTCGGCGGCAAGCCGGATCTGGTGCGCATGCGCGAGCTGGTCGACTTCGTGCTGGCCGATGGACGCGAGATCCTGAGCGAACCCGAGGCCAAGGAACTGCTGCGGCTGGCGGGGATCCCGGTCACGCCGACCCGGGTGGTCCCGCCCGACCCCGAGGCGACCGTCTACGCGGCCGAGACGGTGGGCTATCCGGTCGTGCTCAAGATCCTGTCGCCCGACATCGTGCACAAGTCCGACGTCGGCGGCGTGCGCCTGAACCTGCACAACGCGACCGAGGTGCGCGCTGCTGCCCAGGCGATGCTGCAGCGGGTGGCCGAGCGCCAGCCCGATGCCCGCATCGAAGGCTATACCGTGCAGCCCATGATCAAGCGCGCGCATGCGCATGAACTGATCGTCGGCGCCAGCATCGATCCGATGTTCGGACCGGTGATCCTGTTCGGCGCCGGCGGCGTCTCGGTCGAGGTGGTGGCCGACCATGCGGTCGCGCTGCCGCCGCTGAACACCGCGCTGGCGCGCTCGCTGATCGGACGCACCCGCATCGCCCGCCTGCTGCAGGGCTACCGCGACGTGCCGGCGGCCGACCACGACGCCATCGTCCATGTGCTGCTGGCGATCTCGCAGCTGCTGGCCGAGCTGCCCGAGATCGCCGAGCTCGACATCAACCCGCTGATCGTCAACCACGAGGGGGCACTGGTGCTCGATGCCCGCGTGCGGCTGAGCCGCGCCAGGCCGGCCGGCGCCGAGCATTTCGCGATCCGCGCCTATCCAGGCCAGCTGAGCGAAACCCTGCCATGGGAAAACGGCCAGACGCTGACGCTGCGACCGATCCGGCCCGAGGACGAAGGCCGCCATCTCGACTTCTTCCACCGGCTCGACCCGGAGGACGTGCGCATGCGCATGTTCAGCGCCCGCCGCAGCCTGGAGCACAGCGAGCTGGCCCGCCTGACCCAGATCGACTACGAGCGCGAGATGGCCTTCATCGCGACCATCCGCAATGCCGACGGCGTCGAGGAGACCATAGGCTCGGTGCGCGGCATCAGCGACCCCAACAACGAGGAAGCCGAGTTCGCCGTCATCGTGCGCTCGGACATGAAGGGCAAGCGGCTGGGCTGGATCCTGATGGACAAGCTGATCCGCTACCTGCGCGCCAACGGCACCCGGCGCGTGGTGGGCACCATCCTGAAGGAGAACCGCGGCATGCTGGACCTGGCGCGCTCGCTGGGCTTCAAGATCTCGCTCCACCCCGAGGACCCCGACCTGCGCTGGGCGGAGCTTGAGCTGGAGCCCGCAGGGAATCCGGACTGAGGCGCAAACCAGCTTGCGGCATTGCAGCATGAATTGACAAAACCCTGCAGCGCTCCCATACTGGACTGATGCTGCAATGCAGCACGCCGATCGGCCATGCCTGCTGGCAAGGCCTGATCACTGCCAACCAAGCAAGGAGCGCCTTCATGCTGAATCCAGACCAGACCCTGGCCTTTGCCAAGACTCAATTCGCGGCCCTCACCAAGCTCGGCCAGCAATGGCTCGACTGCGGCGAACAGCTGGCTGCGCTCCAACTTGAGGCCGGCAAGGCCGCCCTGAAGGACTGCGCGGCCCTCACCCACGAGCTGATGGTCGTACGCTCCCCGGAACAGCTGTGGTCTGTCTGCAGCATCGCCAGCGGGCCCGCGCTCGAGAAGGCCGATGGCTACGGACGCCGACTGCAAGAGATCATGGCCAGCGCCAGCGCGGGCTGGAGCCAGTTCAGCGGGGCACATGCAGCCGAAGCCCAGCAACTGTTCGGCGCCCTGCTGGCCAGCGCCGGCCAGAACATGCCGCAGGCCCCGGACATGGGCGTGAACCTGGTCAGGCAGTGGATCGCGACCGCCAGCGCCAGCCTGGAGTCGGCGCAGAAGGCCGCCATGCAGCTGGCCGAAGTGACTGACGCCAACTGGAAGGCGGTCAGCCGCCCGGCCAGCCAGGCCCAGTAAGGCCTCCGCCAGCCTGACAGCATAATGTCGGGCATCCAGTCAACCTTCTTGCAGGATTTTTCATGAGCAGCATCAAGACTGTCGGCATCGTGGGCGCCGGCACCATGGGCAACGGCATTGCGCAGGCCTGCGCGGTCAGCGGCATTCGCGCCATCATGGTCGACATCAACGAAGCCGCGGTCGCGAAAGGCCTGGCGACCATCTCGGGCAGCCTGGACCGCCTGCTCAAGAAGGACAAGATCAGCGTCGTCGACCGTGATGCGGCGCTGGCGCTGCTGCAGGGCTCGACGAACTACGACGACCTCAAGGGTGCCGACCTGGTGATCGAGGCCGCGACCGAGAACCTCGAGCTCAAGCTGCGCATCCTGCGCCAGCTCGACGGCCTGCTGCCGGCCGAGACCCTGATCGCGAGCAATACCAGCGCGATCAGCATCACCCAGCTGGGCGCCGTGACCTCGCGCCCCGATCGCTTCATCGGCATGCATTTCTTCAATCCGGTGCCGATGATGTCGCTGATCGAGGTGGTGCGCGGCCTGCAGACCAGCGACGACACCCATGACGCGGTGCGCGAGCTCGCGCTGCACCTGGGCAAGACCCCGATCAGCGTGAAGAACGCGCCGGGCTTCGTCGTCAACCGCATCCTGATGCCGATGATCAACGAAGCCTTCTTCGTGCTGGCCGATGGCGTGGCGTCGGCCGAGGACATCGATGCCGGCATGAAGCTGGGCTGCAACCACCCGATCGGTCCGCTGGCGCTGGCCGACATGATCGGACTCGACACCTGCCTGGCGATCACCACCTTCTACTTCAACGAGTACCAGGACAGCAAGTTCCGCGCCGCCCCGCTGCTGAAGGAACTGGTCTACGCCGGCCGCCTCGGACGCAAGACCGGCCGCGGCGTCTACAGCTACTGATGAGCGAGACCCGGATCGAGCACCGGCTGGCCGAGCTCGAGATCAAGGCCAGCTTCGCCGACGACCTGCTCGACCAGCTCAACCAGCAGGTCTGGCGCCAGCAGCAGCTGATCGAGCTGCTGCAGCGCGAGCTCGCCGCGCTGCGCGGCCAGCTGAGCGACAACGCCACGCCCGTATTCCGCAGCCTGCGCGACGAACTGCCGCCCCACTACTGAGTCCGGCCCGCATGAGCCACTACACGACCGCCCACCTCGGCGCGCTGCCGATCGAGGACCTGGCCTGCGCGCAGGCCGCCATCACCATGGCCAACAGCCTCGCGCAGCGAGCCGGCCTGCGCCTGCAGGAACCACCGCCCGCCCCGACCACCTGCTGCGGCCGTGGCTGCAACGGCTGCGTCTGGGAGGGCTACTTCTCGGCCATGGCCTACTGGCGCGACGAGGCGCTGCTGCTGCTGTCCGAGCAGGACTAGCGGGCTTGGGACTCCCAAAATCCAGATGCCATATTTCGCAAAGGCGGCTACCATAGGCTCGCCATGCGATCCACCCAGCTTTTCGCCCTGACCAGGCTGCGCAGCTTGCCGCGCGGCCTGTCGGCCTGGCTGACCGGCCTGCTGCTGGCGACCCTGCTGGGCTGGTCGCTTGCCCAGTCCGGTCTCGACCGGACCCAGGCGCTCGCGCTGCAACGCTATGGCTCATCCGGCGCCGCCACCGTCAGCAGCTGGCGCCAGATGCTAGAAGAGGCGCGCAACCTGCCCGACGACGGCAAGCTCAAGGCCGTCAACACCTTCTTCAATCGCAAGCTGCGCTACACCAGCGACCAGGCCACCTGGGGCGTACTCGAGTACTGGGCCACGCCGCTCGAGTTCATGGGGCGCGCCGAAGGCGATTGCGAGGATTTCGCCATCGCCAAGTACATCTCCCTGCTGATCCTGGGCGTGCCGTCTGAAAAGCTGCGCCTGATCTATGTCAGGGCACGCTTCGGCGGAGCCAGCAGCACGAACAGCGAGGCCCACATGGTGATGGGCTACTACGCGGATCCGACCGGCGAGCCGCTGATCCTGGACAACCTGGTGGCGACCATCAGGCCGGCGGCCACGCGCACCGACCTGTCGCCGGTGTTCAGCTTCAACACCCAGGGCGTCTGGGTGCCGGGAGCCCAGCGGCCGGCCTCTTCGGACCCCACCACCCGACTGTCTCGCTGGCGCGATGTGCTGGAACGCATCCGTTCTGAAGGCATCACGATATGAACCCAGGAAAGAAACAGGAGCCCGCATGTCCTTAATCAAGCAACTGTGGCTAGCCATTTCCCTGGTCATGGCAGCGGCCTTCGGCATCAGCCTGGTCGTCAACATCTATTCCGCGCGCAACTACCTCCAGCAGCAGCTGCAGGTCAAGAACATCGACAACGCGACTTCGCTGGCACTGTCCCTGACCCAGATCGAGAAGGACCTTCCCACCATAGAGCTGATGGTGTCGTCCCAGTTCGACCTGGGCCACTACCGCTTCATCCGCATCACATCGCCGACCGGCCAGGTCATGATCGAAAGGACTTACGGCGGCGTGCTCGAAGGCGCGCCCCAATGGTTCGCCGACCTGATCCCGATCGAGGTGGAAGCTGGCCAGGCCCAGATCCAGGACGGCTGGAAGCAGTACGGCACCCTGTCGCTGGCCAGCCACACCCAGTATGCCTACAAGAGCCTGTGGGACGGCACGCTGGACCTGCTGCGCTGGTTCGTGCTGGGCAGCCTGGCCACCGGGCTGTTCGGCAGCTTGATGTTGCGCTTCATCACCCAGCCCCTGCTGGACGTAGTGGCCCAGGCCAGGGCCCTGGCCGAGCGCCGCTTCCAGACCGTGAACGTGCCGCGCACCCCCGAACTGAAGGCAGTCACCCACGCCATGAACGACATGGTGGGCCGCATCAAGCTGATGTTCGCCGAGGAAGCCGAACGCATCGAGGCCCTGCGCGACAAGGTCAACCATGACCCTGTCACCGGCCTGTCGAACCGCGACCATTTCCTGTCGCGGCTGCGCGAAGTGCTGACGGACGCGCAGCAGGGTTCCAGCGGCAGCCTGGTCATGCTGCGGCTGATGGATCTGCAGAAGATCAACGACACGCTCGGCCACCTGCGCGCCGACAAGCTGCTCAAGTCCCTGGGCGAGGTGCTGCATGCCAGGCAGGATGAAGGCGAGCATGCCGGCCGACTCAAGGGTGGGGAGTTTGCCCTGATCTGTCCGGGACTGGATTCGAGCACCGCAGTGCAGCAGCTGCAGGACCGCCTGCTGCAAGACTGGCTGCCACAATGGAAAGCCGAGCTGCCGGACTTGTATCACCTGGCCGCGGTGCACTACCAGCACGACCAGGGCATGGGCGACCTGCTCACCCGCGCGGACCAGGCGCTGGCCCAGTCCCAGACCAAGGGCCCCAACAGCTGCTACGCCAGCGACCAGGGCGGCAGCCAGATCTCGATCCCGGCTGCGCAATGGCGCGAGTTGCTGCAGGATGCCGTCAAGGCTGGCCGCCTGAGCCTGTCGTTCTTCCCCGTGATCAAGGACAGCGGCGGCAGGCTGCTGCACCGCGAAGGCGTGCTGAGGCTCCAGACCGACCTGGCCGGCAAACTGCTCACCGCTGGCGACTTCATGCCAATGGCGGCCAAGCTCAACCTGACGGCGCCGATCGACCTGGGCGTGGTCAAGCTGGCCCTCAACGCCCTGCGCGAGAAGACCGGCGACATGGCGATCAACCTGTCGCCAGAGACGATTGGCGACTTTGGCTTCATCAACCAGCTGACCGAGCTGCTGCGGGCCTATCCGGCGCTCTGCGGCAGGTTGCTGTTCGAGGTGCCGGAGTACGGGGTCGCGCGCCAGTTTGCCGCGTTCCAGAACCTCTCGCACCAGCTCAAGTCCCTGGGCTGCCGCGTCGGCATCGAGTTCTTCGGCCAGAAGTTCCTGGAAAGCGACAAGCTGACCAGCCTGGGACTGGACTACATCAAGGTCGATCCCGGCTATGTGCGCGGCATTGCCGGCAACACCGGCAACCAGGAATTCCTCAGCCGTCTGTGCAAGATGGCGCATGCCTTGGGCATCCAGGTCATCGCGGTCGGCGTCGAGCAGGCGGATGACCTGCCCCTGCTGGGCCGACTCGGCTTCGACGGCGCGACCGGCCCGGGCATCAAGTGGCAGGAACCCCACTAAACCTGAGAAGTAGGAGAAAAGCCAGCCGATAATCCTGGAATGGCGCCTGGGAGGCGCGGTTCTGGAGTTTTCATGAGCTTTCCCGTGGATGTGGTGATCATGGCGGCCGGCAAGGGCACGCGCATGAAGAGCAAGACCCCCAAGGTGCTGCAGCGCCTGGGCGGACGCGCCTTGTCGGCGCACGTGATAGCCTGTGCCGCGAGCCTGGGCGCGCGCCAGGCGGTGGTGATCACCGGCCACGGCGCCGACCAGGTCGAGGCCGCCCTCGCTCCGCTGGCCAGCGAGCAGCTCGCGCTGGATTTCGTGCGTCAGGAGCCTCAGCTCGGCACCGGCCATGCGGTGCAGCAGGCGCTGCCGGTGCTGGCGGATGACGGCGTCACACTGGTGCTGTCGGGCGACGTGCCGCTGACCCGGCCCGAGACGCTGGCGGCGTTGCTGCAAGTCTGCGGCGGCGAGCACCTGGCGCTGCTGACACTCGAGATGCCCGACCCGACCGGCTACGGCCGCATCGTGCGCGACGCGATCGGCGACGTGCAGGCGATCGTCGAACACAAGGACGCGACCGACGAACAGCACCGCATCACCGAGATCTACAGCGGCATCATGGCGCTGCCGACCCGGCTGCTGCGCGGCTGGCTGGCGCGGCTCGACAACCGCAACGCGCAGAATGAGTACTACCTGACCGACATCGTGAAGTTCGCGGTCGCCGACGGCGCGCGCGTGCTGGCGCACCGCATCAGCGACGCAGTGCAGGTCGCGGGCGTCAACAGCCCGGCCCAGCTGGCCGAGCTCGAGCGCGCCCTGCAGCGCCGCCAGGCCGAGGAGCTGATGACCGCAGGCGTGCGGCTGGCCGACCCGGCCCGCTTCGACCTGCGCGGCGAGCTGGCCTGCGGCCAGGACGTCGAGATCGACGTCAACTGTGTCTTCGAGGGCCGGGTCGAGCTCGGCAACGACGTGCGCATCGGCGCGAACTGCGTGATCGCCAACGCGAAGATCGGCGACGGCGCGGTGATCCACCCCTTCACCCATATCGACGGCGAGAAGCTGGGTGCCAGCATTGGCGCGGGTGCCTTGATCGGACCGTTCGCGCGGCTGCGCCCGGGCGCGCAGCTGGGCCGCGAGGTGCACATCGGCAACTTCGTCGAGGTCAAGAACTCGACCCTGGCCGATGGCGCCAAGGCCAACCACCTCGCCTACCTGGGCGACGCGGACGTCGGCGAGCGCGTCAACTACGGCGCCGGCAGCATCACGGCCAACTACGACGGCGCCAACAAGCACCGCACCGTGATCGAGGCCGATGTCCACATCGGCAGCAACTGCGTGCTGGTCGCGCCAGTGACGATCGGCGCCGGCGGCACGGTCGGCGGCGGCTCGACGGTGACCAAGAGCACGCCGGCTGGCGCGCTGACGGTGGCGCGCGGCAAGCAACTCAGCATCGCCGACTGGAAGCGCCCGAGCAAGCAGAAGGGCTGAAAGCCCTGGGGCCTCACCAGCCCCAGAGCAGGTCGCGCGCGACCCAGGCCGTGCGGCCCGTTTCCATCCGCACCCGCACCCAGTCGGCACCGCGAAACTCGGTCGGCAGCACCTGGCCGTAGACCGCATAGCCGACGGCCGGGTGCTGATCGCCGGGGCCGGCGCGCAGCCGGGCCGATCGCGCCCGCACCACATGGTGGGGACGGGTACCCGTGGTCGAGGCCGCGACCCAGCCCTGATCGCCCTCGAAGTCCCTCACCTTGAGCCAGCGGCCCTGGCGCTCGAGCACCTCGAGCGGATAGCCACGATCGAGCTGCCAGAGCACCTCGCCGGTCTTGCCGGGCGCGGCGCGCAGGTTGGCGGCATCGGCCTTGATGCTGACCAATTGCTGGGCGCCAGCGGCCAGCGAGGCAAAACAGGTCACCAGACAGAAGGCCCAGCGCCCGAGGATGCTGCGCGAAGTCGGCATGGATTCCTCCCAAAACGGTTTGCTTCACTATAGCCGCTGCGGCAGAGCGCGCCAACGGGGAAACGGT
Organism: uncultured Chitinophaga sp.; assembly: GCA_964547895.1. GTDB lineage: Bacteria > Pseudomonadota > Gammaproteobacteria > Burkholderiales > Burkholderiaceae_C > Malikia. The sequence goes on from CAZJQH010000009.1 coordinate 15,659, forward strand.
CAATCCTGCGCAGGCTCCGGCAGGGGCAAGGCCGGCGCGAACTTGGCACGCTTGAGGCTGAAGAAGGAGCGCACATTGCGGACATTGGCGTCCTGGGTGAACAGCCGCTGTGCCAGCGCCTGATAGCCCGGCATGTCGCGCACCGCAACCACCAGCACGAAGTCCGGCCCGGGGCTGACGCGCCAGCATTGCTGCACCGCCGGGTCAGCCACGGCTCTGGCCTCGAAGGCGTCCAGATGCTCGGCGCCCTGGCGGTCCAGGCTGACTTCGACCAGGGCATTGAGGCCGTGGCCGATCGCCTGCGCCAGGCGGTCGGGATTGAGCAGGGCCAGCTGGCGCTCGATCACCCCGAGCTCGACCAGCCGCCGCACCCGCCGCAGCGTGGTGGCCGGCGCCACGCCCAGGCAGTCGGCCAGCGCCTGGTTGGAACGCGAGGCATCGCGCTGCAGCTCGGCCAGTAGCCGCAAGTCAAGCTCGTCAAGGAAACAATCTTTCATCATTGATTTAATAATAAAACAATATTCCATCATCATATCGATATGAAAGAATATTTCAAATAATTCATTTACAAGAAAGCTATTTTTCGCTCAGACAAGCTAGCATGACTACTATTCAAAATCAGGAGTGAATATGTGCGGAATCGTCGGTGCCGTCTCGCGGCGCAACATCGTGCCGGTGCTGGTGCAGGGCCTGCAGCGGCTGGAATACCGGGGCTATGACTCCTGCGGCGTCGCGGTGCATCGCGGTGCGGCGGTCGATGGCGCACCGGCACAGGCCGGCCTACAGCGCGCGCGCAGCACCGCTAGGGTGGCAGAGCTGCAGCAGCAGGTCGACCAGGACGGGCTGGCATCGGGCACCGGGATCGCGCACACGCGCTGGGCCACCCACGGCGCGCCGGCAGTGCACAACGCCCACCCGCACTTCAGCCACGGCCCGGGCGAACAGGCCCAGGCGCGCCCGGCCCGCGTCGCGCTGGTGCACAACGGCATCATCGAGAACCATGACGAACTGCGCGCCGAACTGCAGGGCCGCGGCTATGTGTTCGAGAGCCAGACCGACACCGAGGTGATCGCGCACCTGGTCGACTCGCTCTACGACGGCGACCTGTTCCAGGCGGTACGCGCCGCCACGGCCCGCCTGCACGGTGCCTACGCGATCGCGGTGTTCCACAAGGACGAGCCGAACCGCGTGGTTGGCGCGCGCGCCGGCTCGCCGCTGGTGCTGGGCGTGGGCGACGGCGAGTACTTCCTGGCCAGCGACGCGATGGCCCTGGCCGGCGTGACCGACCAGATCTGCTACCTGGCCGAAGGCGACCTGGTCGACCTGCAGCTGGGCCGCTACTGGATCTGCGACGCCGCCGGCCAGGCGCTCGGCCCCGAGCAGCGCCCGGTCAAGACAGTGCAGGCGCACAGCGGCGCGGTCGAACTCGGCCCCTACCGCCACTACATGCAGAAGGAGATCTTCGAGCAGCCGCGCGCGCTGGCCGACACGCTGGAAGGTGTCGAGGCCATCGTGCCCGAGCTGTTCGGCGACGGCGCCTACCGCGTGTTCAAGGAGATCGACAAGATCCTGATCCTGGCCTGCGGCACCAGCTACTACAGCGGCTGCACCGCCAAGTACTGGCTCGAATCCATTGCCAAGGTACCGACCCAGGTCGAGATCGCCAGCGAATACCGCTACCGTGATTCGGTGCCGGATCCGAGGACGCTGGTGGTGACGATCAGCCAGTCGGGCGAGACCGCCGACACGCTGGCCGCGCTGCGCCATGCGCAGTCTCTCGGCATGACGCACACGCTGACCATCTGCAACGTGAGCACCAGCGCGATGGTGCGCGAGTGCGAGCTGGCCTATGTCACGCGCGCCGGCGTCGAGATCGGCGTGGCCTCGACCAAGGCCTTCACCACCCAGCTCGCCGGCCTGTTCCTGCTGACGCTGGCGCTGGCCCAGGTCAAGGACCGCCTGAGCGAGGAGCAGGAAGCTGCCTACCTGAAGGCGCTGCGCCATCTGCCGGTCGCGCTGCAGGCGGTCCTCGCCCTGGAGCCGCAGCTGATCAGCTGGGCGCAGGACTTCGCGAGCAAGGAGAACGCCCTCTTCCTGGGCCGTGGCCTGCACTATCCGGTGGCGCAGGAAGGCGCCTTGAAGCTCAAGGAGATCACCTACATCCATGCCGAGGCCTACGCCGCCGGCGAGCTCAAGCACGGCCCGCTGGCGCTGGTCACCAGCGCGATGCCGGTGGTGACGGTGGCGCCCAACGACGCGCTGCTGGAAAAGCTCAAGAGCAATATGCAGGAGGTGCGCGCGCGCGGCGGCGTGCTCTACGTGCTGGCCGACGGCGACACCCGCATCGAGAGCAGCGAAGGCGTGCACGTGATCCGAATGCCCGAGCATTACGGCGCGCTCAGCCCGATCCTGCACGTGGTGCCGCTGCAGCTGCTGTCCTACCACACCGCCTGTGCGCGCGGCACCGACGTGGACAAGCCGCGCAACCTGGCCAAGTCGGTGACGGTGGAATAATCCTGCCCATGAATCATTCCAAGCTGATCCCCTTGTGCTGGCTGTCCACCGTCCTGCTGGCCGCCAGCCTGTCAGGCTGCGCCGCCGTGGCGGTGGCCGATGCGGCGGTCACGGTGGTGGCCACCGGCGTCAAGATCACGGCCAAGACGGTCGGGGCGGTGGCGGACGTGGTGATCCCCGACGGGGACGACGACTAGGCTGGCCGGCAGTCCAGCTGAGCCACGACAGGCGCCTGGCAGCTCTGCCCGGCGCCTTTTTTGAGCGGGATTCAGGCAAAAACCAGTACCGTGACGGTATGCAGCGCCAGCCCCACCAGCCCGCCGATCAGGGTGCCGTTGATGCGGATGAACTGCAGGTCGGCTCCGACCTGGCCCTCGATCCGGTCGGCCATGGTCTGGCCGTCCCACTGCTGCACGGTGTGCTCGATCAGGCCGGCGACCTGGTGCCGCTGGGCGCTGACGGTGGAGACGATGGCTGCGCGCAGCCAGTCGTCGAGCTGGGCGCGCAGCGCGTCGTCGCGCTCCAGGCCCTCGGCGGTCAGGCGGCAGAGTTCCAGCAGGCGGGCGCGCAGCGCCGAATCCTGCCGAGCCAGGTCGTCCTGCAGCAGCCGGCTGATGCCGGACCAGACCCCGGCCAGGTAGTCCAGCAGCACTGGATGCTGCAACAGCTGCTGCTTGATCGCCTCGCCCTGGGCCCGGTACTGCTCCGACTCGCGCAGCGCGAGCGCGAAGTCGGCCACGCCACGATCGAGGCGCTGGCGCCAGGGATGTTCGGGATCGGCGCTGACCTCGAGCAGCATCTCCTCGGCCGCCGCGATGATGCGGTCGGCAATCCTTTCGTCCATCGAGAGCTTCTGCCAGATCCAGGCGGTGTTGGCGCGCACGCGCTCGCGGATCTCGGTCTCATGCTCGCGCAGCAGTTCGACCGCGCCGTGCAGCACGGCATCGACCAGCGGCCGGTGCCGTCCTTCGGCGACCAGCAGCTCGAGCGCCTGGCCAGCCAGCGGCGCGGCCTCGAAGCGGCGCAGCCGGGCCACGATGGCATCGCGCACGAAATGGCGCAGCGTCTCGTTGTCGAGCGCGCGCAGCAGCGGCGGCAGCGCGTTGACGAGATGGTCGACGACTCGCTCGGCATTCTCAGTCCGAGCCAGCCAGTGCGCCAGCGGACCGGCGAGCTGGTGCTGCGCCAGCCTGGCTGCGACCAGCTCGGGGGCCAGGAAGTTCTGCTCGACGAAGCGGCCCAGCGCGGCGCCGATGCGGTCCTTGTTGCGCGGGATGATGGCGGTATGGCGCAGCGGCAGGCCGAGCGGGCGGCGGAACAGGGCGGTGACGGCGAACCAGTCGGCCAGGGCGCCGACCACCGCGGCCTCGGCAAAGGCGCGCACGAAACCGAGCGCGGGATGGGCCTGCTCCCAGCTGCGCGCCAGCGCATAGACCAGCAGCATCAGCAGCAGCAGGCCGGTGGCCCACTGGCTCAGGCTGATCGAAGGACGTCTGGGCTCTATGCTCGAGTTTGCCGTCATGGGTGCTCCCGCTCGGCCTCATCTTAACCGGCGACGGGCCTGGGTCCAGCAGCCAAGCCGCCTCCTGCCGGCAGCGCTACCGGCCGGTATGGCGCGGATTTCCTCGATCGGGCAGTGCAAGGCCGCACGCTCGATAATCCGGAGACCGACAACACCCGGAACAGGCGCGCTGGCCAGCCGGCAGCAGGCGGACCGGCCGGAAAGCCCCCAGATGAACAAGCCTTCAAAACTCCTCGCGACGGTGGCGCTCGCCGCTGCCAGCGCCCTGATGCTCGCCGCCTGTGGTGGCGACAAGCCCGAAGCCGGCCAGGCCGACAAAGCGGCCACTGCGCGACCGCCAGTGCCGGTTGCCACCGTTGAAGCCGCACGGCGCGACCTGGAACGCTCGCTCGACGCCAGCGGCACCGTCGCGCCGCTGTCGGCGGTCGAGCTCAGGCCGCAGCTGGCTGGCCTGGTCGCGCAAGTCCATGTGCAGGAAGGCCAGCAGGTGCGCCAAGGCGAGCTGCTGTTCACGCTCGACACGCGCAGCCAACAGGCCGAGGCAGCCCGGCTGCGGGCCCAGGTCGCCCGGACCGAGGCGCAGCTGGCCGATGCCGGGCGCCAGCTGGCGCGCGCGCGCGAACTGCTGGCGCAGGGCTTCGTCTCGCAGGGCGCGGTCGACACGGCCCAGGCCGCGGTCGACGCCCAGAACGCAGGCCTGCAGGCCGACCGGGCCAGCCTGGCCGCCGCGCAGGTGACGCTGGCTCATGGCCAGGTGCGCGCGCCCGGCGCCGGCCGCGTCGGCGCGATCCCGGTGTTCGCGGGCAGCGCGGTGCAGGCCAACGTGACGACGCTGACGACGCTCACGCAGATGGACCCGGTCGATGTGGCCTTCAGCCTGCCGCAATCGCTGCTGCCCGAGCTGCTGGCGCTGCTCGAGTCCGGCCAGGCGAAGGTCGAGGCACAACTACCGGGCAGCAGCAAGCCGCTGACAGGCAGACTGCATTTCGTCGACAGCGCGATCGACGCCGCCACCGGCACCGTCAAGGCCAAGGCGCGCTTCGACAACCGCGAGCTCAAGCTCTGGCCTGGCAGCTTCGTGCGCGTCAGGCTGCCGCTGCAGAAGCTGGACAACGCCGTCGTCATCCCGCTGCCAGCCGTGATCCAGGCCGCGCGCGGCCCGGTGGTCTATGTCGCGCAGGACGGCAAGGCGGTGCAGCGTCC
>CAZJQH010000009.1:20997-24980 GCA_964547895.1 uncultured Chitinophaga sp.
CCGCGCGCGGCCCGGTGGTCTATGTCGCGCAGGACGGCAAGGCGGTGCAGCGTCCGGTCAAGGTGCTGGCGAGCCAGGACGACCAGGCCGCCGTCAGCGGGGTCGAGCCTGGCGACAAGGTCATCGTCGACGGCCGCCAGAACCTGCGGCCCGATGCACCAATCACCGAGCGCCAGCCCGAGCAGGCCAAGGGCGGCAAGGGGGGCAAGAGCGCCAAGGGCGAACAGCCCGCGAAGGCCGCGCCATGAACCTGTCCGAACTGTTCATCCGCCGTCCGGTCATGACGGTGCTGCTGAATCTGGCCGTGCTGATGGCCGGCGTACTGGGCTACCGCTTCATCCCGGTCGCGGCGCTGCCGAGCTACGACACACCGGTGATCAGCGTCTCGGCCTCGCTGCCGGGCGCCAACCCCGAGACGATGGCGACCTCGGTCGCGCTGCCGCTGGAAAAGCAGTTCCAGACCATACCCGGGCTGGCGCAGATCAGCTCGACCAGCACGCTGGGCAGCACCTCGCTGACGCTGGAATTCGCCGAGGGCCGCGACCTCGACGGCGCCGCGCTCGACGTGCAGGCCGCGCTGCTGCGCGCGCAGCGCTCGCTGCCGCAGGACATGACGAGTCCGCCGTCCTACCGCAAGGTCAACCCAGCCGACGCGCCAGTGCTGCTGGTCGCGCTGACCTCGCCGTCGCTGGCGCCGACCGAGCTGCAGGGCTATGCCGAGCACCTGATCTCGCCCACTCTGTCCACCGTCGAGGGCGTGGCCCAGGTCAACATCTATGGTTCCAAGCGCTACGCGGTGCGGGTGCGGGTGCGGCCCGACGCGCTGGCGGCGCGCAACATCGGCCTCGACGAGGTCGCTGCTGCCCTGCGCGCGGCCAACGTCAACACCCCGGTCGGCACGCTCGAGGGCCAGCGCCAGCTGCTGACGCTGCAGGTCAGCCAGCAGCTGCGCAACGCGGCCGACTTCGCCGGGCTGATCATCGCGCAGCGCGGCGGCAATCCGGTGCGGCTGCGTGACATCGCCTCGGTCGAGGACAGCCTCGAGACCGTGCGCAGCTTCGCGACGCTGCAGGGCGAGCCCTCGATCACGCTCGCGATCCAGCGCCAGCCCGGCGCCAACACGGTCAAGGTGGTCGACCTGGTCAAGGCCGAGCTCGCGCGCATCAAGCCGCAGCTGCCGGACTCGGTCGAGATGACGCCGGTCAACGACCGCAGCCTGTCGGTGCGCGAGGCGCTGCACGACGTCACGCTGACGCTGGCCGGCACCATCGCGCTGGTGGTGCTGGTGATGTTCCTGTTCCTGCGCAAGGCGGTCGCGACGCTGATCCCGGCGCTGTCGCTGCCGGTCTCGCTGATGGGCGCGGTCGCCCTGCTCTGGGGCCTGAGCTACAGCCTGGACAACATCTCGCTGCTCGGCCTGACGTTGGCGGTCGGCCTGGTGGTCGACGACGCGATCGTGATGCTCGAGAACATCATGCGCCACATCGAGGCCGGCGAGAGCCCCTTCCACGCCGCGCTGCGCGGCTCGCGCGAGGTCGGCTTCACCATCATCTCGATCTCGGTCTCGCTGGTCGCGGTGTTCATCCCGATCTTCTTCATGCCGGGCGTGATCGGCCTGCTGTTCCACGAGTTCGCGGTGGTGGTCGGACTCTCGATCCTGGTGTCGGCCTTTGCCTCGCTCACGCTGGTGCCGATGCTGGCGAGCCGGCTGATCCGGCACGAAAGCGCCGATCACCAGCCGGGCGCCATGCTGCAGGCCTTCGAGCGCGGCTTCGACGCGCTGCTGAACGCCTACGCGCGCAGCCTGGACGCGGCGCTGCGCTGGCGCAAGTCGGTGCTGCTGCTGGCGCTCGCCACCTTTGCGGCCACCGCCTGGCTGTTCGTCATCATTCCCAAGGGCTTCTTCCCGGAGGAGGACATTGGCCAGCTCACCGTCAGCACCGAGGCAGCCGAGGATGTTTCCTTCGCCGAGATGCTGCGGCTGCAGGAACAGGCTGCGGCCATCGTGCGCGCCGACCCCAATGTGCTGCGGGTGAGCTCGTTCAACGGCGGCAGCGGCACGCAGAACAGCGGCCGCATGTTCGTGACACTCAAGCCGCGCGCCGAGCGCGTGCCGGCCAAGCAGGTGATCGAGGGCCTGCGCAAGGAACTGCGCGCGGTGCCAGGGCTGCGCGTCTTCATGCGGCCGGTGCAGAACCTGCAACTCGGCGGGCGCTCCAGCAAGGCGCAGTACCAGTACATCCTGCAGAGCGTGCAGGCCGAGGGCCTGGACGACTGGGCGCAGAAGCTGCAGCGCCGCCTGCGCGACGAGCCGCTGCTGCGCGACGTCACCAGCGACTCGCAGCTGCGCGGCCTGCAGGCGCGGCTCGACATCGACCGCGAGCGCGCTGCCACGCTGGGCGTGTCGATGGAGGCCGCGCGCGCCGCGCTCTACAACGCCTTCGGCGAGCGCCAGGTCTCGACCATCTACACCGCGGTCGACAGCTACGAGGTCATCATGGAGGTCGCACCCGAAGCCCGGCAGGACGAATCGGCGCTGTCCGGCCTCTACGTGCGCGCCTCGGGCGGCGCGCTGGTACCGCTGTCGGCGTTCACGACCGTCTCGCGCGCGGTCGGGCCGACCGCGATCAACCATGTCGGCCAGCTGCAGGCGATCACGCTCTCGTTCAACCTGGCGCCGGGCGCGGCGCTGGGCGACGCGACGGCCCGGATCGACGCGCTGCGCGCCGAGATCGGCATGCCGGCCTCGATCATCACGCGCTACGGCGGCGACGCGGCAGTGTTCCAGAGCTCGCAGGCCAGCCAGGCGGTGCTGATCGCGGCGGCGCTGCTGGTGATCTACGTGCTGCTCGGCGTGCTCTACGAGAGCTACATCCACCCGATCACCATCCTGGCCGGCCTGCCGTCGGCGGCGGTCGGCGCACTCGCGACGCTGATGCTGTTCAAGCAGGACCTGACGCTGATCGCGACCATCGGCATCCTGCTGCTGATCGGCATCGTCAAGAAGAACGCGATCATGATGATCGACTTCGCGCTCGACGCGCAGCGCCACCAGGGCATGAGCCCGGCGCAGGCCATCCGCGAGGCCTGCGTGCTGCGCTTCCGCCCGATCATGATGACGACGCTGGCCGCGCTGATGGGCGCGCTGCCGATCGCGCTGGGCTTGGGCGCCGGCGCCGAGCTGCGCCAGCCGCTGGGCCTGGCCGTGGTCGGCGGCCTGGTGTTCTCGCAGGCGGTGACGCTCTACATCACGCCGGTGATCTACCTGGCGCTGGACCGCTGGGCCGGCAGCGGGCCGGACACCACGCCCGAGGCAGCGCACGCCTGATTGTGGGGTACGGATGCTGGGAGCGGGGCGTACCCGTCTCCCTCATCCGTCCGCTACGCGGCCGGCAAATCGGTCGCCGGACACGCCCCGCTCCCAGCACCCGATAATTGCTGGATGCACATACATATTTTGGGAATCTGCGGCACCTTCATGGGGGGACTGGCCGCGCTGGCGCGCGAGGCGGGCCACAAGGTCACCGGCTGCGACGCCGGCGTCTATCCGCCGATGAGCGACCAGCTGCGCGCGCTCGGCATCGAGCTGATCGAGGGCTTCGGCGCCGAGCAGATGGCGCTGCAGCCCGATGTCTTCGTGGTCGGCAACGTGGTCTCGCGCGCACGGCTGCCCGACGGTAGTCCGAAGTTCCCGCTGATGGAAGCGATACTCGACGCCGGCGCCCGATACACCAGCGGCCCGCAGTGGCTGGCCGAGCAGATCCTGCACGGGCGCCATGTGCTGGCGGTGGCCGGCACGCACGGCAAGACCACCACGACCTCGATGCTGGCCTGGATCCTGGAACATGCCGGCCTGCAACCCGGCTTCCTGGTCGGCGGCGTGCCACTGAACTTCGGCGTCTCGGCGCGGCTGGGTCAAGGCCAGGCTTTCGTGATCGAGGCCGACGAGTACGACACCGCCTTCTTCGACAAGCGCAGCAAGT
>CAZJQH010000010.1:0-24006 GCA_964547895.1 uncultured Chitinophaga sp.
TATCAGCTAACACGATGAACATCGCGGTGGCCATCACCGCGCTGTTCTCGGGCATCTTCATCATCGTCGTGGGCGGCCTGGCCGACCGCGTCGGCCGCATGAAGGTGGTGCGCATCGGCTTCTACCTCAACATCATCGGCTCGCTGCTGGTGGGCCTGACGCCCACCGGTGACCTGGCGACGCCGGTGCTGCTGATCGGTCGTGCGCTGCAGGGCCTGTCGGCGGCCTGCATCATGCCGGCCAGCCTGGCGGTCGTGAAGACCTACTGGGACGGCGCAGATCGCCAGCGTGCGGTCAGCATGTGGTCGATCGGCTCCTGGGGCGGCTCGGGCCTGTGCTCGATCTTCGGCGGCATGATGATGGAGCACTTCGGCTGGCGCTCGATCTTCTTCGTCTCGATCGCGGTCTGCGTGCTGGGCCTGTTCATGATCCGTGGCACGCCCGAGAGCAAGGCTGAAACCACTGGCAGCTACAAGTTCGACCTGCCTGGCGTGCTGACCTTCATGGTCACCATGGTGGCGCTGCAGGTGGTCGTGACCCAGGGCAACAAGCTGGGCTGGACCAGCCCGCTGATGCTGAGCCTGAGCGCCGTGGCGCTGGTCTTCGGCACCCTGTTCATGAAGATCGAGTCCAAGTCGGACAACGCTTTCTTCGACTTCAAGCTGTTCCGCAACTCCACCTACACCGGTGCGACGATCTCCAACTTCCTGCTCAACGGCGTGGCCGGCACGCTGCTGGTCTCGCTGCAGCTGGTGCAGCTCGGCGGCAACATGACCGCCCAGGAAGCCGGTGGCCTGACCCTCGGTTACGCGATCGCCATCATCGCCTTCATCCGTGTCGGCGAGAAGCTGCTGCGTGCCTTCGGTGCCCGCAAGCCGATGATCTGGGGCTGCCTGATCGTGGGCCTGTCGATCGTGCTGCTGTCGCCGGCCAACATGCTGCTGGCGGACTACAAGATCCTCGCGATCATCGGCTACACCCTGTTCGGTGTCGGCCTGGCCTTCTACGCCACCCCGTCGACCGACGCTGCCCTGTCCAACCTGCCCGCCGCCCAGGCTGGTGCCGGTGCCGGCATCTACAAGATGGCTTCCTCGCTCGGCGCTGCCTTCGGCGTGGCGATCTCGGCTGCCATCTTCACCGCGCTGCGTGCCAACAACGAGAGCATCACCTGGCTCGAGGGCGTGATCACCTTCGCTGGCCGTCAGGACAACCTGGCCGTGCGTGAGGCCGCCATCGTCGCGCTGGGCTTCAACGTGCTGATGGTCGTGGTCGCGATCCTGTCGATCATGCTGACCGTGCCCAAGGGCAAGAAGGCCTGATCCAGGCCATTCCACAGGCGGGCTGCGTGCCCAAGGCTCCAGGCCAGGGCGCATCCCGCCGCGCCATTCTTCCTTCACCCCCCCAAGGAGCAGATCCCATGACTGCAGCAGACAAGGCCCTGGAACAGGCCAGCATCGAGCGCCATTTCCACTACCTGCACCAGAACCCCGCCGTCGCCTTCGAGGAGACCCTGGCCGCCAGCTATGTCGCAGGCTTGCTGCGCGAGTGGGGCTACGAGGTCAGCGAAGGCATCGGCAAGACCGGCGTGGTCGCCAAGCTCAAGGTCGGCGATGGCCAGGCCAGTATCGGCCTGCGCGCCGACACCGACGCGCTGCCGGTGCCCGAGGCCGTCGACCTGCCGTACAAGAGCCAGGTCGAGGGCAAGTCGCACACCTGCGGCCACGACGCCCACACCGCGATGCTGCTGGGCGCAGCGGAATACCTGGCCCGCACGCGCAACTTCAACGGTACGCTCAACCTGGTGTTCCAGCCCGCCGAGGAGATCATGGCCGGCGCGCCCGCGATGATCGCCGACGGCCTGTTCGAGCGCTTTCCGATGGACGTGATGTTCGGCATGCACAACATGCCCGGCCTGCCGGCAGGCAAGCTGCACTTCACCGGCGGTCCGATCATGGCCGCCGTCGACAACTGGGAGATCGTGCTGACCGGCGTCGGCAGCCATGGCTCGATGCCGGAAAAGAGCATCGACCCGCTGGTGGCCGGTGCCGCCCTGGTGATGTCGCTGCAGACCATCGTCTCGCGCAACGTCGCGCCGATGGACGCCGCCGTGGTCAGCGTCGGTGCCTTCCTGGCTGGCGATGCCGGCAACGTGATTCCGCAAAGCGCCACGCTGCGCCTGAGCACCCGCACCCGCAAGCCCGAGACGCGCGAGATGGTGCTGGCCAAGATCAAGTCCATCACCAAGGCCACCGCCGAGGCCTACAACGTCAGCTACGAGATCAAGGAAGGCCAGCCCGGCGCGATCCTGATCAACGACGACGCCCATACCCAGACCTGCATCGAGATCGCGCGCCAGCGCTTTGGTGACGAGCAGGTGGTCACGCCAGGCCCGACCTTCATGGGCAGCGAGGACTTCGCCTTCTACGCGCAGAAGGTGCCGGCCGTCTACTGCTTCATCGGCAACGGCAACACGCCGATGGTGCACCACCCGATGTACCGCTTCGACCCGAGCAACCTGCCGGTGGGCGCGGCCTACTGGGTAGCCGTGGCGGAAAACTACCTCAGGTAAGTCGGCTACGGTCCGAGCGGTCGCTGACCGCAAATGAATGGCTCGCAGGTGCTCTCAGTGCCTGCGGGCCATATTCATTCATGCCCTCCGATTGACCAGTCGTGCATTGCGAATCCGGATTGACTGGAAATACTCGTGATTTATGGCTTCTGTTAACGCTGGATAACAAATCTCAGGCGCCGCACAACAAATCATGACGTATCGTTTATTTCTTCTCCCTAGTATTGAGACATCAAGCAAGTAATACTTGAAAAGTCCGATTTCTTGTAAGGAGATTCATCATGTCGATGACCCGTCGTGGCCTGCTCAAGGCCTCCGTGGCTTCTGCCGTAGCAACCAGCGGCCTGGCCCTGTTCAAGCCCAATGAGGTGTTCGCTGCCGATACCCAGCTGATTCCGAGCGCCAGCCACTGGGGCCCGTTCAAGGCCGTGGTCAAGAACGGCGTGCTGGTCGGCGTGCAGCCGCTCAAGGACATCGACGCGATGCCCACCACCATGCTGACCCAGGGCCTGCTCAGCCGTGTCTATCACAAGACCCGCGTCAAGTACCCGATGGTGCGCAAGTCCTACCTCGCCAACCCGACCGGCGACACCAAGCCGCACCTGCGCGGCAAGGAGCCCTTCGTGCGCGTGAGCTGGGAGCAGGCGCTGGCGCTGACGGCAGACGCCATCCTGCGCACCGCCGAGAAGCATGGCAACGAGGCGCTGTTCAGCAGCTCCTACGGTGGCTGGTCGCATGCCGGCCTGCTGCGCCCGCAGGTGCTGCAGGGCCGCCTGTTCGGCCTGATCGGCGGCCATTCGGTCACCACCGGCGACTATTCGGGCGGTGCCTCCCAGGTCAGCCTGCCGCACATCATCGGCGACATGGAGGTCTATTCGCCCCAGACTTCCTGGGAAGTGATCGCCGAGCATACCGAGGTGATGGTCTGGGTCGGCTGCGATCCGTTCAAGAACAACCGGATCGAGTACACGGTGGCCGACCACCAGATGTACCCGCGCTGGAAGAAGATCAAGGAGCGCGGCGTCAAGTTCGTCTCGATCAACCCGCAGTACACCCCGACCGACGACGCGCTGGGTTCCGACTGGGTCAAGATCGTCCCGAACACCGACGTGGCGCTGTTCTCGGCCATGGCCTACCATGTCTATACCAGCGGCAAGCATGACAAGGCCTATCTGGAGAAGTACACCGTCGGCTTCGACAAGTACCTGGCCTATCTGCTGGGCAAGGACGGTGACGGCACGCCGCCCAAGACCCCCGAGTGGGCCGCCAAGATCACCGGCATCCCGGCCGCCAGGATCGTCGAGCTGGCCGATCTGTTCGCCTCCAAGCGTACCCAGTTCGCCGGTGCCTGGTCGCTGCAGCGTGCCCACCACGGTGAGATGACGCACTGGGCCATCATCAACTTCGCCGCCATGCTGGGCAAGATCGGCAAGCCGGGCCAGGGCGTGGGCTTCAGCTGGCACTACGGCGGTGGCGGCATGCCGCAGTCCAACGCCGTCATGCCGGTCGGCATCGCGCAGGGGCGCAACCCGGTCAAGGCGCGCTGCCCGGCCTCGCGCATCAGCGAGATGCTGATGAACCCCGGCAAGGAATACACCCGCGACGGCGCGACGCACAAGTATCCCTTGGTCAAGCTGATCTACAACGCCGGCAACAACTTCATGTCGCACCAGCAGAACACCAACGAGCTGCTGCGCGCCATGAACCAGCAGGTCGACACCGTGATCTGCCAGGACCCGTGGTGGTGTGCTTCGTCGCGCTTCGCCGACATCGTGCTGCCGGCCACCTCGGCGCTCGAGCGTGACGACATGAGCACCGGCGGCACCTACAGCAACGACAAGATCTACGCGATGCGCCAGGTCATCAAGCCCTACGGCGAGAGCCTGGACGACTTCGAGATCTTCCGCCGCCTGGCCGCGCTGATGGGCGTCGAGTACGGCTTCACCGAAGGCAAGTCGGTGATGCAGATCCTCAAGGAGTCCTACGACAAGACCGGCCAGAAGGTGCCGTTCGAGCAGTTCTGGAAAGAGGGTGTGGTGCGCATCGACATCCCCGAGAAGATGAACAAGTGGGTGCGCCACGGTGACTTCTACACCGATCCGGTCAAGCATCCGCTGCACACCAAGTCGGGCAAGATCGAGCTCTACTGCTCCGAGATCGCGCGCTTCAACGTTCCGGACTGCCCGCCGGTACCGAAGTACCTGGAGCCGTCCGAGTTCCTCGGCAACGCCAGGCCGGGCCAGGTCCATGTCGTCAGCCCGCACCCCTACAACCGGGTCCACTCGCAGATGGCGCAGGCCGACGTGCGCTTCGAGCAGAACGTCAAGGGCCGCCAGCATGTCTTCATCAGCGTCGAGGATGCCGCCGACAAGGGCATCAAGAGCGGTGACCTGGTCGAGCTGTACAACGATCGGGGCGCGCTGATCGCAGGCGCGGTCGTGACCGACAAGATCATGAAGGGCGTGGTCAGCCTGGAAGAGGGCAACTGGATCCAGCTCGACTCCAAGGGCCGCTGCAACAGCGGCGCGATCAACATGATCACCACCAGCGTGGCGTCGAGCGGTCTGAGCCAGGCGACCAGCGCCAATACCTGCATCGCCAACCTCAAGCGCTGCGACGACGCCGAGTCCGAGAACCGTGCCTACGAGCCGCCGCAAGTGGTGAGGGTGCCGCAGCGCAAGCTCGATGTCGCCGCGCTCAAGCTGGTCGAGCGTGCCGCTGCGATCAAGGGCGCGACCACGGGCAACATGCTGCCGGGCGAGAAGCTGTTCTATGAGCGCTGCACCCTGTGCCACGTGCCGCGCGAGCCGGGTGACTTCACCAAGAGCCAGTGGCACGGCATCACCCAGAGCATGTTCCCGCGTGCAGGTCTCGACGACAGTCAGCGCAAGCTGGTGCTCGACTTCCTTGAGAAGAACGCCAAGGACGCCATCCTGCCCTGAACCACGGCAGGCGCAAGCTGAAGAACCGGCCGCAAGGCCGGTTTTTTTCTGCTGGCCCGGGGGCTCAGTCCTGCCCGGGGCGGTAGTGGAACTGCGGCACCAGCATCGGGGGCGGCAGCGAGTCGCTCAGGTCGGTCTGCTCCAGCTTGTCCTGCTCCACGATGCGGATCACCGGCCCGATATGGCGCCGGGTCGGCCGCTGCTCCAGCAGGTCGACCGCCAGCCCGACCGAGAGCCGGCCCTGCAGCACGGGCGCGTCGGTGGGCGCGGCCAGGATGCGTCCGCGCAGGATGCCGCGCTGCACCGCCGGCGTGAAATAGGTCGAGACCACGCCAACCCTCTCCTGCAGGCCGCGCTCGCGCAGCACGCTGATGGCGGCCTCGGCCATCAGCGCGTTGCCCGCCACATAGCGCAGCTCCGGGTGATCGTCGAGCACCTGCTGCAGCAGGTTGCGCTGGACCGCCTTGCCGGTATCGCCCCAGGCAGTGCTGCGGATCACGATCCGGCTGCCCGCGATGGCCTGGCGGAAAGCCCGGTCCACGCCTTCGCTGACACTGCGCGGGCCCGGGAACCAGGCGATCGGGACTGGCGGTCCGTCGCCCTGCGCCCTGGCCGCCAGGAAGGCGCCGGCGGCGCGCCCCATATCGTCCCAGTCGACCCCGACCTTGGCCGAGATGCCCGGGCCATCGATCGCGTTGATGGTGCCGATCACCGGCATGCGGGCGCTGAGTTGGCGCAGCCCGGGCGTCATGACCGAGCGCGCGACCGCGCCGACGATCAAGGCGTCGATCCTGGGATTCACGGCGCAGTCCCGGATCTGGGTGCGCTGGACCTCGAGCTGGGAGTAGCCGCCCGCCTCGAAGAAGCGCAGCTCGACCCGCAGCCGCCTGGCCTCCTCGACCATGCCGTGGTTGACACCCAGCCAGTAGGCGTCCTTGATGTGCGGCACCACGACGCACAGCACCCAGGGCTTGCTGGCGACCCGGGCCGGGACATGCTCGACCTGCCTGGGCGAAGCGGCCGTGAAGGGGGGTTCCCAGCTCATCAGGGTCTGGGCGCTGGCGGGCGCGAGCGGGGCCAGCATGGCCAGTGCCAGCGCAGTGGCGGCGGCGCGGCGCGAGGGCCGGCAGGGACGCAGGGGGCTTTTCATCACCATGGGGCAAGACAGCGGGCTGCCGGATCAGGATAGGATGACGCAAGACAAAGGCCGGAAACCGGCAACTGGATGGTAAATGATGCTTCCCTGGATCAGTCGCCTGGAGCTGCGACTGGGCCTCATCGGCAAGATTTCGCTCGCGCTGGCGACCATGGCCCTGCTGACGACCGTGGTTGCCGCTACGGCCTGGCTGAGCTTCAGCCAGGTGGTCGGCCTGCAGCGCCGCATCATCGAGGATACCGTGCCCGCGATGGAGGCGGTGCAGGTGATGACGCAGCTCAACTCCAGCGCGCTGGCGATGGTCGAGCAGCTTGGGCGGGCACAGGATGTCGACGAGGTCGATCGCCTGCGGCGCAATGCCGGCGAGCAGCTGGCGCAGGCGCATGAGTGGCTCGACCGGCTGGAGCACCAGCAGTTCGAACCCCAGCTCACCCGCACGGTGATCGCGACCGTGGAAGCGATCGGGGCCACGCTGGAGCGGCAGGCCGAGCAGACCCGCCAGGCCTTGCGGCTGCAGGCCAGCATCGACGCCGAGCTGTCCCGCCAGGAGCAGGCGGTGGGCGAACTGATGCTGCTGGCCGAAGTGCTGGCGGCCAACACCTCGGTCTACACCAACGCGACGGTCTCCAGCCTCTACCCCATGCTGGAGCATGGGGCCGACAAGCGGGACATCATGGTTGCGCTGGACCGGCTGATCGAGGTCGACATCGACCGCATGGAGCGGATTTCCGAACTGCAGTTCACCTACTTCCGGATCAAGACCCGGCTCGAGCGCATCGAGGACTTGCAGGACGAGCAGGCACTGGCCGCCCTGGCGCGGGAGTTCTCGGTTGACCTGGCCGTGCTGGCGCGGCGCCTGCAGGATTTCCGCGACCCCAGCCGCAAGGCGCTGGCGGCCAGGCTGCATGCCGTGCTCGCCGCCTGCCTGCAGCCCGATGGCTTGCTGGCGCTGCGCTCGGCCAGGCTGGCCCTGGAGCGGGAGCTCGACTTGCAGCGCAGCGAGGGTACCGAGCTGGCCACCCGCCTCAACGAGCAGGGCCGCCAGCTGCTGCAGGCCAGCCAGCAGGCCCTCGAGCAGGTCGGCCAGGGCTCGCGCGAGGCGATCGCGCGTGGCGCCATCGGCTTCCTGGCGGTGGGCGCCTTGCTGCTGCTGGCGCTGCTGGCCACCTTGTGGCTGATCCTGCGCCACGGCCTGCTCGACCGCCTCAAGGGCATCGAGGCCGCGGTCCGGGCCCTGATGGCGGGCCGCCATGACGTCACGGTCGGCCAGGTCCGCTCTCAGCACGATCCGCTGGCGCCGCTGCTGCAGGCGCTCGAGCAGTTCCGCGAGCACGCGATCGAGCGTCAGCGGCTGGAGCAGACCCTGCTGCAGCACCAGCAGCAGCTCGAGCAGCAGGTGGCGACGCGCACCGCCGAGCTCAGCCGCAGCAAGGAACTGCTCGAGCGCGAGGTCGAACAGCACGCTGCCGCCAGGCGCGAGGCCGAGGAGGCTCACCGGGCCAAGAACGAGTTCCTCGGCAGCCTGAGCCACGAGCTGCGCACGCCGCTCAGCGGGGTCAGCGGCAGCGTCCAGCTGCTGCGCGATACCGGGCTCGATGCGCGCCAGCGCGAGTATGTCGACATGATCGCCTATGCCAACACCACGCTGCTCGAGACACTGGAGGACATGCTCGGCTTCTCGCGACTCGAGGCCGGCAAGCTCAGCGTCCAGCCCGAGCCGTTCTCGCTGTCCGAGGTGATCGACGACATGCTGGCGCTGCAGTCGGTCTCGGCGCAGGCCAAGGGGCTGGCGCTGGTGCGCGACATCGCCCAGGATGTCCCCGACCGTGTCGTTGGCGACCGCCGCAAGCTCAACCAGATCCTGCTCAATACCATCGGCAACGCGATCAAGTTCACCGACGAGGGCGAGGTGATGGTGTCGTTGAGCCAGGTCCTTGAGCCCGAGACAGGCCGCC
Source organism: uncultured Chitinophaga sp. (assembly GCA_964547895.1). Taxonomy (GTDB): domain Bacteria; phylum Pseudomonadota; class Gammaproteobacteria; order Burkholderiales; family Burkholderiaceae_C; genus Malikia. The sequence goes on from CAZJQH010000010.1 coordinate 8,623, forward strand.
TTCGCCTGCGCTTTGCCGTCAGCGACACCGGCATCGGCATTCCGGCGTCGCAGCAGCAGGCGGTCTTCATGCCCTTCGTCCAGGTCGAGGACACGGCGCGGCGTCGCCATGGAGGCACCGGCCTGGGGCTGACGATCTGCCAGCGGCTGGTGGAGCTGATGGGCGGCAGCATGCAGCTGCAGAGCACGCTGGGCGAGGGCACGACGGTGAGCTTCGAGCTGCCCTTCGATCCCGCGCCTGCCAGCGGCGAGACCCAGCCGGCGTCGGTCCAGCGCACCACGCCGGAGCGGCTGGCGCAGGCACCGCTGCCCGCGCTCGAGGTGCTGGTGGTCGAGGACGACGAGATCAACCGCATCGTCTGCCAGCGTTACCTGGAGTCGCTCGGACACCGGGTAACGCTCGCTCCGGACGGGCAGGCGGCGCTCGAGCTGCTGGCGCGACCGCTGCGGATCGACTGCGTGCTGATGGACGTCAGCCTGCCGGGCCTCTCGGGCTTCGAGGTCGCGCAGGCCATCCATGAGCTCGACGGCGGGCGCTGGCGCCAGCTGCCCATCATCGGGATGTCGGCCCATGTCAGCGCCGAGACCTTCGAACGCCAGGCCGAGGCCGGCATGCAGGGCTTCCTGGGCAAGCCTTTCCAGCGCGCCGAGCTGGCGCGCGCACTCGCCAGTGTGGTCATTGCCTCGGCCCCCGTTGCTACGGAGCCGCCGGCACCTGCAGCCGACCAGGCTGCCGATCCAGCGCAGCAGCAGCTCGATCTGGACTACCTGGCCGAGGAGCTCGACGGCCTGGGGCGCCCGATGCTGCTGCAGCTGCTCGCGATGTTCCGCCAGCAGGCCGAGCTGGCGATTGCCGGCCTGCAGCAGGCCCTTGGCCAGGGAGAACTGGAGCCGCTGGGCAAGATGGCACACAAGCTGCGCAGCGCGGCGGGCAATCTCGGCCTGCTGCGCGTGATGGACGACTGCCGCCGGATCGAGCAGGCGGTGAAGGCGGCGGACCAGCCTGTTGCCAGCCTGGCGCCGCTGGTCGCCCAGCTGGCAGGGCAATGCAGCCAGGCTGCCAACGCCCTGGAGCAATGGCTGACGCAGTCGGCTCAGGCCGGCCCGACGTCGCCCGACAGCAGATAGCCTTCGCCGCGGATGGTCACGATCAGCTCGGGGTGGCGGGGGTCGGTCTCGAGCTTCTCGCGCAGGCGCGAGACCAGCACGTCGATGGTGCGGTCGCTCGGGTCCCAGGAACGGTGGAACACCACCTGCATCAGGCGCTCGCGCCCGACGGCCACGCCGGGCTGGCGCGCCAGCGTCGCCAGCAGGTCGAATTCGCCGCGCGTGAGGTTCTCGCGCCGGCCGTCGACGGCGGTCAGGCGCCGGTGGCCCAGGTCCAGCGTCCAGCAGCCGATCCGGATCTGGTTGCTGGACTGTGAGCTGGCCTGCAGGTCGCGCAGCCGGCGCAGCACGATCTTGACCCTGGCCAGCAGCTCGCGTGCGTTGAAGGGCTTGGTGACATAGTCGTCGGCACCTGACTCGAGCCCGACGATCTTGTCGATCTCGTCCTGGCGTCCGGTGACCAGGATCAGGCCGATGCGGGAATTCTGGGCCCGCAGCTCGCGCGCGAGCTCAAGCCCGTCACGGCCTGGCAGGCCGATGTCGAGCAGCACGACATCGATCTGCTGCTGGCGCAGGCAGTCCCACATCTCGTCGCCATTGCTGGCCACGAACACGGCATAGCCTTCCTGCTCGAAATAGGCCTTGATCCTGGAGCAGGTCAGGGGGTCGTCATCGACGACCAGGAGGCTGGGGCTGCGGAAGTCTGACAAAGCGTACCGATACTGTCATGGAGGGCAGGACTGCGCCTCATCTTCATATCCTTACGATTATAGTGGTCATTCCGCAGCCGGATCGGGCTGGCCAGCCCGCAGCGGTTCAGCGGTAATGACGGCGCGGAGCCGGAGCGCCGCCCGAGCGCTGCTCGAGGTGACGGAAGGTGATGCGGCCCTTGTTGAGGTCGTAGGGCGAGAGTTCCAGCGTCACGCGGTCGCCGGCCAGGATGCGGATGTGGTTCTTGCGCATCTTGCCGCCCGAGTAGGCGATCAGGGTGTGACCATTGTCCAGGGTCACGCGGAAGCGGGAGTCGGGCAGCACTTCGTCTACCTTGCCTTGCATTTCGATCAGGTCTTCCTTGGACATATCTGGCTCCTTGAGAGGGGATGGTTGGATGGTGAAAGCGGGATCAGGCCGGCTGCGCGGGCAGCAGGCCGGTGGATTGGGTCAGGGCGTATTGCAGCGCGTCCTGGCGGCAGGCAAAGCGGGGCAGGAAGCGGAAGACGCGGTCCAGCGTGCCGGTGCCGCGGCCGCTGCGGATCGAGAGCGAGGCGATGTAGTCGCCAGCCTCGGTGAAGCGCGCGAGAGGAGAGACAAGAAACTTGCCCACCGGAATTGTTTTTTCTAGTGTGGTGGTCATAAAAACGTAGCAATGTGCCGACTGTTGGCTGCAAGGCCTGGATTTGACAAGCGCCAATGGCATAGGGGCCGGCCGACAAAAGGGTTCGGAAACAGGGCTGCCCCCGTGAGAGAAGGGTCAGCAGTTGGGCTCGCCGCAGGGTATATATGTGACAGCCCGATGAACCGGTAGCGTCGGCTTGGGAGCAGGGGTGGCGGAACCAGCTGGGCCGCGCACCATGTCAGGCAATAATCGCTGCAAAGGTGAGCAAATCACAGCGAGCTTGATATTCTACTACCAATCTGCAATTTCTGCTGGTTGAATTCCTTGCTGGCGCTTTTCCTCTCGTTCACAAGCATACGCTTTTCCGATGAAGAATCTCCTCGATTTCGCACAACGTCACGGCTACATGCTGTCCTTGCTCGGTGCCGCCTTGCTCGGCATCCTGCTGCCCGGCCCTGGTTCGAGGGACGGCTTCCTGCATCTGCGCGAGGTCACGCTGCTGGGCGTGATGCTGGTGTTCTTCCTGCATGGGGCGGGCATGTCGCCCGAGGCGCTGCGCCGCGGCGCGCTGCAGTGGCGGCTCCACCTGTTCGTGCAGGGCACGACCTTCCTGGCCTTTCCGCTGGTCGGCGGCCTGGTGTTCTGGCTCAGCGCGCCCTGGCTGCCGCTGGACCTGAGGCTGGGCTTCTTCTACCTCTGCGCGCTGCCCTCGACCATGACCTCCTCGGTCGCGCTGACCGCCATGGCCGGCGGCAACCTGGCCGCGGCGGTGTTCAACGCCACTCTGTCGGGTCTGCTCGCGATGCTGTTCACGCCTGCGCTGATGAGCCTGGTGGTCGGCCTGTCGGGCCAGCAGATGCCGCTGCTCGACGCGATCCTCAAGGTCTGCGCTACGCTGCTGCTGCCGCTGTTGCTGGGCCAGGCGCTGCATCGCTGGCTCGAGCCCTTCATCAGGCGCCACAAGAAGCGCGTCAGCCTGCTCGACCGCAGCGTGATCGTGTTGATCGTCTACTCCTCGTTCTGCGACTCGAGCCAGTCGGGCGCCTGGGCCAGCTATCCGCCGCTCAGCATGGCGCTGCTGTTCGCGCTGGTGGCGGCGCTGCTGGCGCTGTCGGTCTGGGCGATCCGGCTGGCCTCGCGCTGGCGCGGCCTGCCGCTGTCCGACGAGATCGTCGCGGTCTTCTGCGGCGGCCAGAAGAGCCTGGCCAACGGCATGCCGATGGCTAACGTGATGCTGGCCAGCCATCCTGGCCTGGGCGTGATCGTGCTGCCGATGATCGTCTACCATCAGCTGCAGCTGCTGTGGGGATCGGTGCTGGCGCAGCGCTATCGCGGTCCGGCAGCGAAATAATTCCTCGCCGCCTGGCGCTCGGCTTCATCCGGCGCGCGTTTGCGGCGATGATTCATCATCAAGTTCCCCTGGAGCATTCATGGCCAATTCCCCCGACCAGGTCAGCATGGCGCTGTTCTGCGACTTCGAGAACGTCGCGCTCGGCGTGCGCGACGCCAACTACGAGAAGTTCGACATCAAGAAGATCCTCGAGCGGCTGCTGCTCAAGGGCAGCATCGTGGTCAAGAAGGCCTATTGCGACTGGGAGCGCTACAAGGGCTTCAAGGCCACCATGCACGAGGCCAACTTCGAGCTGATCGAGATCCCGCATGTGCGCCAGTCGGGCAAGAACTCGGCCGACATCCGGCTCGTGGTTGATGCGCTCGACCTCTGCTACACCAAGTCGCATGTCAACACCTTCGTCATCATCAGCGGCGACTCGGACTTCTCTCCCCTGGTATCCAAGCTGCGCGAGAACGCCAAGAAGGTGATCGGCGTCGGCGTCAAGCAGTCGACCTCGGACCTGCTGATCGCCAACTGCGACGAGTTCATCTTCTATGACGACCTGGTGCGCGAGAGCCAGCGTGCCCGCCGCCAGGGTTCCGAAGCGCCCGCCGCACCACGCCGCTCGCCCGAGGAGGAGGTCCAGCGGCGCGAGAAGCTCGAGCAGCGCCGCACCCAGGCGATCGAGATCGCGGCCGAGACCTTCGAGGCCCTGATGGCCGAGCGCGGCGACAGCGGCAAGATCTGGGCCTCGGTGCTGAAGGAGGCGATCAAGCGCCGCAAGCCTGACTTCAGCGAGAGCTACTACGGCTTCAAGACCTTCGGCAACCTGCTCGAGGAGGCGCAGGCGCGCGGCCTGCTCGAGTTCGGTCGCGACGATAAGTCGGGCGCCTATGTCTTCCGCAGCAGCGCCGTGGCGGCCAGCCTGGAGACCGCCAGCGAGCGGCCTGTCGTCGGCCTGGTCGGAGCGCAGCCCGAGGACAGGGCCGAAGTGGCAAATGCGGCTGAGGGCGCTGCCCCACGCCGGCGTGGACGAGGCGGGCGCAAGCCGGCTGCGCTGGCAGCCGAGGCAGAGGCCGCGTCGGCGCAGGACGAAGCGACTTGGCCCGCCGATGCGCGCCAGGCCCAGCGCAAATCAGGACCGCTTGCTGCCGCGGTATTGCCGGCCAGCCCGCCAGAACTCGAGGCCGAATTCGAGCCGGAGCGGCCGAGCTACTTCAGCCGGCCCGTGCAGGTGGCTGCTGCCGTGCCTACGCCGGCGTCCGAACCGGACCAGGCATCCCCGGTCGAGCCGTCCACCCCCGATGGTCAGGGCGAGGTGATCGCCGAAGCGGCCACCTCGGCTGAGCCGGCGGCAAAAGCCGCGCCGCGCAAGCGGGCCGCGCGCAAGTCAGCGGCCAAACCGGCCCAGGCTGAGGCTGAGACAGCCACTCCGGCAGCGCCGGCAGCAGAGCCTGGCAATGGCGAGGCCGCGCCAGCCCGCAAGACCGCGCGTCCGCGCCGCGCCCGCAAGACCGCCGGCGATCCGGACGCTAGCTAAAGCCTGGCGCCTGCAGCCCCGCCGCGGCCTGCAGGCCGCTGTGCACCGCGCCCTCGAGCGTGGCGGGGTAGGGGCCCTCGATGTAGTCGCCGGCCGCCCACAGCCCTGGTGCAATCGCCGCCGTCGGTCTTTGCAGCTCCGGCGTGCAGGCGAAGGTGGCGCGCTTCTCGACCACGGTCCGGGTCGCTTGCAGCTGCTGTAGTCCAAGCTGCGCACGTGCCTGCTGCAGCACCTGCTGTTCGATCTCCGCACGGTCGCCATGGCAGGCGCTGACGACGAAGGCGAGCAGGCCTGCGGGCCCGCCGAGCTGGCCGCGGTCGAAGGCGAACTGTGCCGGCGCTTGCGGGCCGCTGCGCAGCGCGACCATGGCGGCTGCGCCGGGCAGCATGGACGATTGGCCTGGCGCGATCGATGCCCGGGCGTAGACGGTCGCGATCGCCTCGTATTGCAAGGCGTCGGCGCTGGCGGCCCATTCCATCGCTTTTGTCCGGGCCTGGTCGGCCAGGTCAGCTGGCGCCTGGTCCGGGCCGAAGGCAGTGCGAACCAGGCGCGCCGCCTCGCGCGGCGGGCAGGCCAGCAGCACGGCATCGAACTCCTGACCTGCAACGCGCCAGCCCGGTCCCAGCCGCTCCAGTGCGCCGATGCGCTGGCCCGCGTGCAGCCCTGCGCCGCGCTGTTCCAGCCAGCGCAGCGCCGGCTCGGGCAGCAGCGCGCCGAGGTCGGTGCGCGGCAGCAGCAGGTCGGCGCCGCGCCAGTGGCCATGGCCGGCGCCGAACAAGGCATCGCGCAGCACGCGCAGCAGCACGGCGGCGCTGGCCTGCTGGATCGGGGTGTTGAGCGCCGACAGGCAGAGCGGCTCGATCAGCTCGGCGACTACACGAGGCGGCAGGCTGGCGCAGAGCCGGGCCACGCTCCAGTCGGCCGGGCAGGCAAAGCCGTTCGCGCGCCATTGCAGGCTGCGCCGCAGCAGCGCGAACCGTTCCTGCCAGCTCCAGCCGCGCGCGCCCAGCATGGCGGCCAGCAGCGCCAGCGGTTGCGGCCAGCGCGCCGCCCAGGGGGGCACGGACAGGCCGCCGCCATCGGCATGACGCAGGTCCAGCGGCACCGTCAGCAGCGCGGCATCGAGGTCGACGCCGAGCTGGCGCATCAGCGCCAGCGTCTCGCTGTAGGCACCTATCAGGATGTGCTGGCCGTTGTCTAGTCCGGGTCCGTGCTGCGTCTGGGCGGCCAGCGCACGGGCGCGCCCGCCCCAATGGCGCCCAGCCTCGAATACCTCGACCCGCCAGCCGAGCTCGGTCGCGCGCACGGCGGCGGCCAGTCCAGCCCAGCCGCCACCGATCACCGCGAGCCGGCGTGCGGAGTCCCCTGCGGCCAGGGTCGACGCAGCTTGGCTCACAGCCGGCCGAGCGCCTGCACCTTCCAGGCCAGCCAGAGCTTGCGCAGCGGGGTCAGGCTGACGCGCCGGGTCAGCACCAGCTGCGGCTCGCGCGCGATCTCCTGCAGCAGGGTGCGGTAGATGCTGGCCATCATCAGGCCGGGCTTCTGCGCCTGGCGATCGGCCGCGGGCAGCAGCGCGAGCGCCGCGTCGTAGGTGGCCTGCGCGCGCGCGATCTGGAACTTCATCAGCGCCTCGAAGCGCTGCGGGAAGCTGGCGTCCGAGGTGGTGCCGCGCTTGATCAGCTCGTGCGCCTTGACGTCGAAGCGCTGCAGATCCTCGATCGGCAGGTAGACCCGGCCGCGCACCGCGTCCTCGCCGACGTCGCGGATGATGTTGGTCAGCTGCAGCGCCAGCCCGAGCTGGTGGGCGTAGTCGGTGGTGCGCGGGTCGCTCTGGCCGAAGATGCCCGCCGCCACCTCGCCGACCACGCCGGCGACCAGGTGGCAGTAGCGCTGCAGGTTGGCGAAGTCGAGGTAGCGGGTCTGGGTCAGGTCCATCTCGCAGCCCTCGATCACCTGCAGCAGCTGGCGCGCCTCGATGCCAAAGGTCGGCGCATGCGGCAGCAGCGCCTGCAGCGCCGGGTGGCTGGCCTGGCCATTGAAGGCATTGCGCACCTCGCCGCGCCACCAGTCGAGCTTGGACTGGGCGACGCCGGGGTCGGAGACCTCGTCGACCACGTCGTCGATCTCGCGGCAGAAGGCGTAGAAGGCGGTGATGGCTGCGCGTCGCTCGGGCGGCAGGAACAGGAAGGCGTAGTAGAAGCTGCTGCCCGATGCGGCGGCTTTTTGCTGGGCGTACTCTTGCGGCGTCACGGTTTCATGGCGTCAGGTGGGGACCCGAGTGTAAGCGGGTGGCGGCAACGGCGTGTCCAGGCCGGGTTCAGGCAGGTTTCAGGCCCGCATGCGAGCGGCGCGCCAGAGCAGCCGCGGCAGGTCGGCGGCGCCCAGCCTGGGGCGCTCGCGCCAGCTCCGGTGCTGCAGCTGCGCGATCCGGTCCAGGATCAGCAGGCCGCCCTGGACCACCAGCCGGAGCTCCCAGCCGATGCGCCCGGGCAGGCGCAGTGCCAGCGGGGCGCCGGCCAGCATCAGCGCGCGCGCCTCGGCACAGAGCTGCTGCAGCAGGGCGCGCGAGGCCGCGTCCTGCTGCGGGCTGAGCTCGCTTGCGAGCAGCCCGGCCTCGTCGACGCCGTGGCGAGTCAGCGCATCAAGCGGCAGATAGTGGCGGCCGCGCCGCAGGTCCTGCCCCAGGTCCTGCCAGAAGTTGATCAGCTGCAGCGCGCTGCAGATGGCGTCGCTCTGGCGCAGCGAGGCTTCATCCTGGACGCCGTACAGGTGCAGCAGCAGGCGCCCGACCGGGTCGGCCGAGCGGCGGCAGTAGTCGAGCAGGCTGGCCTGGTCGGGGTAGCGCCTGCCTTCAGCCGTGTAGCGTACATCCTGCTCGAAGGCGTCGAGCAGTGCGTGCAGCGGCTCCTTCGGCAAGCGGTGCGCCCGGACTGCCCGCGCCAGCGCGCCGAAGATGCCGGCCCAGCGCGCATCCGCCGGGGTCTGGCCGGCATACAGCCGCTCGAGCTCGGCGCGGTAGGCGGCCAGGTCGGCCAGGCGTTGCGCCGCGCCAGCACCCCCTTCGTCGGCGATGTCGTCGGCCTGGCGGGCATAGTGGTAGAGCGCCGCGATCGGCGCGCGCAGCCGCGGCGGGCACAGCCAGGAAGCGACGGGGAAGTTTTCGTAATGGTCTACGCCTTGCATGGCGCGATCGTGCCACAGCCTGGCGCGGGAAAGCGGCCCGATCTGGCCTTACAATCCTGTCTTGCACTGACCGGGCTTGACCTGGGCCCGCAGTGCATGGACCGCGCGGGTGGCGAAATTGGTAGACGCACCAGGTTTAGGTCCTGACGGTGGCAACACCGTGCCGGTTCGAGTCCGGCTCCGCGCACCATTTTCCTGTCAGCACTGCGCCCTGCGCCTCGTCGCAGCCGAGCTCGCGCAGCAGCTCCAGCGTCTCCTGCCGGTCCACCCCGCTGGCCGATGTCTCCAGTTCGAGTTCCTGCGCGCCGCGCACCAGGGTCCGCAGCTGGGCCGGATCAAGTCGGGCCGCGCCTTGGGAGCAGCGCATGTCCAGCCTGAGCTTGCCGATCTTGAGCTGCCTCAGATAGGCCAGGTTGAGGTAGCCGTCCCCATACCCATCCAGGCACAGCCTGATCCCTTGTCCAGCCAGACGTGCCAGCATCGCGGCGCAAGCCTCGTCGTGTCGCCGCAGCAGCACGGGTGGCAGCAGCAATTCGAGCTGGTCGGGCGCCAGCCCGCTCTCACGCAGGGCAGTCTGCACGTCGCGCTCGGCCTGGCCGCCATGGCAGTGCAGTACCGACAGTGAGACCGACACATAGCGCGGGTCGATTCCCTCGGCTTGCCAGCGGCTGGCCTGCAGACAGGCCTGCTGCAGCGTCCAGCGGCCCAGCGGCAGGATCAGCCCGCTGTCCAGCGCCGCCTGGAGCTCTTCCTCGTTCAGGGCCTGGGCCTTGCCTTCATGGCGCCAGAGCACCCGGGCTTCGCAGCCGCTCGGCTCACCGCTGGCCAGATCCACCCTGGGCTGGTAGTCGAGCTCGAAGGCCTGGTCCTCCAGCGCCTGGCGCAGTTGCTCGCGCAGCTGGGCATGACGCGCGGAGGCAGCGTTCATCTGCGGCTCGAAGAAATAGCAGCTCTCCGGCCCGGCCTTGCGGGCCTGGCGCAATGCGGTGTCGGCATGCTGGATCAGGGAGTCGGCATCTTCGCCGTCGCGCGGGTAGAAGGCTGCCCCGAGCGAGACCGCGCAGGCGACCTGCATGCCTTCGATGCCGAACGGCCGGCTGCAGCGAGCCAGCAGCTCGTCACACAGCCTGGCGACGTTGCCGTAGGAGTCCGCATCCGGCAGCACCGCCATGAAGCCATCGCCGGCGCGTCGGCTGATCAGGTCCTGCGGCCTGAGCACCTGGCCCAGCCGGTTGGCCATGCTCAGCAGCAGCTGGTCGCCGACCGACTGGCCATAGGCTTCGTTGATGGCGCTGAGCCGGTGCATTCCGATCTGCAGCACGGCCAGTCCGCTCTTGCTGTGGCCAGCCGATTCGATCGCGCGCTGCAGCTGCTCGCGGCCGAGCACGCGGTTGGGCAGACCGGTCAGCCCGTCATGGAAGGCCAGGAACTCGACTTCCTGGCGCGCCATGTTCTGCTCGCTGGTCTCGTGCAGCACGGCATGGATCAGGCGCTTGTCGCCCTGCTCGACCGAGGACAGCAGCACTCGGACCATGAACAGTTCGCCGTTGGCGCGCAGCAGCTCCCATTCGAACACGTTGGAGCCCAGCTCTTGCGCGACCCAGGCCATCTCGGCGGCTTTTTCTGTCGAATCGCGTCCGTCCGGCTGGCGCGGTGGGGAGAAGTCGGCGCTCATGCGTCCGAGCAGCTGTTCCACTCGCTCGAGTCTGAGCATCGCCAGCGCGGCCCGGTTGGCCGCGATGCAATGCCCGTCCTCGAACAGCATCACGGCCTGGCGCATGTCCTCGAGCAGGCGCGAGAAGCGAGCCTGGCTGTCGCGCAGCCGCTCCTCGACCTGGCTCAGGCCGGCCTGCTGCTCGAGCACGCGCTGCTCGGCCTGCTCGCGCGCGGCCTGCTGCTCGGCCAGCAGGCGCTGGTGGGCCAGCTGGCGTCGTTGCAGCAGCAGCAGGCTCAAGCCCGAGACCAGCGTGATCGCGCCGAACAGGGTCAGGCGCACCACCAGGTCCTTGTCCCAGACGGCATAGACGGCCGAGAACTCCCGGCTCAGCCAGATCGCCAGCGGCTTGTCGGATCGACTGGACTCCGGCACGATGGTGCGCACCGCCAGCATGCGGTACTCGCCGGTGGTGGCCATGCGGCCGCGATCCAGGCTGGCCTTGCGGCCGCTGGCCAGGTGGCGGGCGGTGAAAGAAGGCCGGCTGACCAGATTCATCCCGGTCACGCCCTCGATGTCCGGAATGCGCAGGAACAGCGGGCCGTCGCCATGGACCAGGCCGGCACGCATGTCCGGCGCGTAGAGCGCCGACCGCAGCAGGATGCTGAAATATTCCTGCTCTACCCTGGCGACCAGGGCGCCGACCGGCCGGCCGCGCGCATCGAGCACGAGCCTGGCTAGCCCGATCTTGTACTGTTGCGGCTCGGCGCCAACCGGCGCACCGATGTGCAGCAGGTCAGGGTCCTGGCTGGCATTGAGGGTGCGCAGCAGCTCGGGGTCGGCCAGGCGGGAGCGCAGCAACTCGGCACGGCTGCTCGCCAGTATCATCCCGTCCCGATCGATCAGGTTCAGCGAATCGACCCCGGTCATGCCGCTGATGGTGGCCTGTAGCTGGCGGTTGAGCTCGGCCTGGCGCTGCAAGGCGTTCTGTAGCGGCCTGCCATTGAGCTGTGCCCGCAAGCCATCGAGCGCGTTGACGGTCAGTTGCAGCTGGCGCGCCAGGTTGACCTCGATGATCTCGGCCTGATGCGCCAGCCGGCGGCTTTCCTGCTGGTCCAGCGCCGCATGCTCGCGCTGCAGGTCATAGGCGATCAGGCTGCCCAGCGCAAGCAGTGCCAGCGACAACACCACCCAGGGGGTGAGCGGCGGGCGTGAGGTCGATCGGGACGGTGCGATGTCGGCAGGCATGGGCAAAACAGGACTTGAGAGCCGATTGTGCCCGCAGTTCCGGTGCGGCCCGGGCCCAGGGCCAGCCGCGCGAGCCAGACTATGGTGCAAGCCGCAATGACCGCCGCTCTGCTGTGGTGCAATGCCGGCCGGCTCAGCCGCCGTACTTGCCCATGCGGTGCGCCAGCTCCACCGCCGACTGCGCGCGCAGCTTCTCGAAGATGTTGGCGCGGTGGAACTCGACCGTGCGCTGCGTGATGCCGAGGTGATCGGCGATGTTCTTGTTGTAGTGGCCCGCCAGCAGCTCGGCCAGCACCTCGCGTTCGCGCTGGCTCAGGCTCGCGAGCGCCTGCTGGAAATCGAGCCGTTCGCGCTGCTCGCTCTCCAGCTCCACGGCGGCGCGCCGGGCCGCCTCGACTCGGTCCACCAGCTGGTTGTTCTGGAACGGCTTCTCGAGGAAGTCCCAGGCGCCTTGCTTGACCGCGGCGACCGCCATCGCGACGTCGCCGTGTCCGGTCAGGAACAGCACCGGCCAGGGCCAGCCCATCGCCCGGAGCTGCTCGAAGGTTGCCAGCCCCGAGATCGGCTCCATCCGGATGTCGAGCAGCACGACGCAGCAACCCCAGGGCGCCCCCTCGGTGCGCAGCGCCTGCACGAAGCTGTCGCCGCTGCTCCAGCAGCGCACGGGCAAGCCGCGCGAGTCCAGCAACCAGGCCAGGCCATCGCGGAAGTCCTCGTCGTCGTCGACGATGTAGACGGTGGGGTTCAGGTCGTCAGGGGCAGCCACAGCGTGAATTGTGCACCGCCCAGAACCGCGCTGTCGCCGACCTCGATACGCCCATGATGCGCCTCGACGATCGAGCGGCAGATCGCCAGGCCCATCCCCATGCCGCCTGGCTTGCGGCTGGCGAAGGCCTCGAAGATGCCGCTGCGCTGCTCGGGCGGGATGCCGGGGCCGTTGTCCTCGACGCGGAGGCCAGCCATCCCCTCTGCGACTTGCAGGCTGACGCGGACCTGGGCCGGGCGGCGCATTCCGAGCAAGGCCCATTCGGCTGCGTTCAGGATCAGGTTGCGCAGCGCGTGCTCGAGCAGCAGCGCATCGGCCGACACCAGCAGGCTGACATCAGAGAGGTCGAGTTGCAGCTCGACTGCCTCGGGCAGCGGCAGCTGCCGGGCCACCCGCTGCACGAAGGGCGGCAGATCCAGTGGCTGGCGGCTCATCTCCTGGCGGCGCGCGAAGGCGTTGACGCGCTGGATCACGCGGCCGGCCTTCTCGGCCATGCGCTCGATGCGTTCAAGCACCGGGACCAGCTCGGTCAGCGTGATGCTGCCCTGGCGCACCCGGTTGAGCAGGCCGCTGGCAAAGCTGCTGAGTGCCCCAAGCGGCTGGTTGAGCTCGTGGGCAAGCGTCGAGGCCACCTCGCCGACCGCGACCAGCCGGGCCGAGGCCTCGAGCTGCTGCTGGCGCTGCGTCGCCAGCCGCTCGGCCTGGCGGCGCCGTTGCGAGCCGCGCCAGAGCAGTTGCAGTGCCACCAGCAGCGCACCGAGGCAGGCCAGCGCGATGCCCAGGAAGATCCGGGGCGCCAGCGCGGCCTGCGGCTGCAGCAGCTCGACCGCCAACTTCCACTGCGCGCCAGGCAGCTGCAGCGCGACCGGAAACAGCCTGTCATGGTAGGCCTTGTCTTGTCCCTGGTCGTCCTGGTCCACCGTGTGCAGCGCATGGTCGGCCAGGAACCAGGCCGGCACGATCTGCTCGAGCGCGCGTTCGAGCCGGATCGCCGCGACCTGGCTGCCCAGGTAGCGACCGCGCTCGAAGCGTGGCAGGGCGAGCCAGAGCATCGTGTCATCCGGGCCAACGCGCAAGGGGCCGGCGTAGGCGGCGCGCTGCAGGCCGCGTCCGGTGTCGAGCATGATGGCCAGCGCGCCAGCTCCGTCCGCCTGCCGCTCGGCTGCGGCCATCGTGTCCGGCCAGCTGGCCGGACGGCTGAGCCTGGCAGCGTCCAGCCAGCCCTGCCAGGCGATCACGCCTTCGCCGCGCCATAGCAGGCCGGCGCGCTCCAGCTGCGCGGGCTCGCCAGCGGCGGGCGCCGGCCCAGCCGGCAGCTGGCCGAGGTCGCGCTCGAGCCGGGCGAAATGGAAGCGCAGCGTCTGTTCCAGCCATTGCGCGTCGGCCGCGCGCTGGCGCTCGTCCTGCTGGGCCTCGACCTCGCGCAGGAACAGCGCCAGCAGCACGGCCGATGCCGCCAGCAAGGCCAGCAGACCAGTCAGCCAGAGCAGGGCGCGCAGCCTGGCCGCCGAACCCTGGCGGACGTCCGGTTCGGCGATTGCGCGGTCGGCGGCGGCGGTCTCCAGCTTCATGATCTGCGCGTAGCATAGCGGACATGCCGCAGCCTGTCCGTCCCCTTGCCGACCTGCCCATGCGTCGGCGGCCCCTGCTGGGCGCAATCGCCGCCGGCCTGGCGGCGCTGCCCCCGGGCGGTACGGCGCGCGCGGCCAGGCCGCAGCTGCTGCTGCGCTTCTCGCATGTGGTCGCGCCCGACACGCCCAAGGGCCAGATGGCGCTGCAGTTCCAGCGCCTGGTCGCGCAGCGCAGCGCGGGCCGGATCCGGGTCGAGGTCTATCCCGACTCGCAGCTCTACGGCGACGAGGACGAGCTCGAGGCGCTCAGGCTGGGCGCGGTCGAGCTGATCGCGCCCTCGCTGTCCAAGTTCGGCCAGGCCGGCCTGCCCGAGTTCGAGGTCTTCGACCTGCCTTTCCTGTTCGACGACCTGGCCCAGGTGCACCGTGTCACCCAGGGCGAGGTCGGGCAGCGCCTGTTGCAGCGTCTGTCGCGCCAGCAGATGCTCGGCCTGGGCTTCATGGACAACGGCTTCAAGCATATGAGCGCCGACCGTGCGCTGCGCTCTCCGGCCGACTTCCGCGGCCTGCGGCTGCGGGTGCAGGCCTCGCGCGTGCTGGTCGCGCAGATGCGCGCGCTCGGCGCCGAAGCGGTGGTGCTGCCGTTTGGCGAGACGCGCCGCGCGCTCCAGAGCGGCGTGGTCGACGGCGCCGAGAATCCGCTTTCCAACTTCATGACCCAGGGCCTGCACCAGCTGCAGACCGACCTCACGCTGACCCGGCATGGCTACCTCGGCTATGCGGTCGTGAGCCACCCGCGCTTCTGGGACAGCCTCGCCGCCGCCGACCGCGAGCTGCTGAGCCAGGCGCTGGCCGAGGCGGTCGCGTTCGGCAACCGCGTCTCGGCCGAGCTGGACCACGCCGCGCTCGAGCGCCTGCGCCGACTGCCCCGGCTGCGCCTGCACGAGCTCAGGCCAGTCGAGCGCGCCGCGCTCAAGCAGGCCGCGCAGCCGGTCTATCGCAGCTTCGAGCAGCGCGTCGGCGCGGACCTGCTGGCCGAGGTCAGGCGCGCGATCGCAGGGGTGAATTAGGGTAAACCCGACTGTTGAACGCCACAGTTGGCGCCCGAGGGTGGGCTGCGTATCGTTGCGCCTTTCCTCAACCCCTTAACCGAGGCCGTTGCCATGTCCACGACAACTGCGCGCAAGCCCCTTTACAAGTCCCTCTACATCCAGGTCCTGGCCGCCGTCATCATCGGCGTGCTGCTGGGTCATTTCCAGCCCGAGCTCGGCGCCCAGATGAAGCCCTTGGGCGACGGCTTCATCAAGCTCATCAAGATGATCATCGCGCCGATCATCTTCTGCACCGTCGTGGTCGGCATCGCCGGCATGGAGGACATGAAGCGCGTCGGCAAGACCGGCGGCCTGGCGCTGCTCTACTTCGAGATCGTCTCGACCGTGGCGCTGGTCATCGGCCTGGTGGTGGTCAACCTGCTGCAGCCCGGTGCCGGCATGCATGTCGACCCGGCCTCGCTCGACACCAAGGGCATCGCGGCCTACACCGCGCCCGGCAAGATGCAGGGCACGGTCGACTTCCTGCTGCACGTGATCCCGAGCTCGGTGGTCGACGCCTTCGCCAAGGGCGAGATCCTGCAGGTGCTGCTGTTCT
>CAZJQH010000011.1:0-24000 GCA_964547895.1 uncultured Chitinophaga sp.
CTGCTTTGGGAGCAGAGGGTCGCGAGTTCGAATCCCGCCGCTCCGACCACCCCTTCAAGAAGGCCCACTCGTTGGGCCTTTCTTCCTTCAACCGCACTGCCTGTAGCTCAACTGGATAGAGCAGCTGCCTTCTAAGCAGCAGGTCGGGAGTTCGAGTCTCTCCAGGCAGGCCAGAACTACGGCAAGGATGGCCCCATGACCATCACCATCAAGGACGCCGCCGGCATCGAGGCCATGCGCCTGGCCTGCCGCCTCGCGGCCGAGGTACTAGACTACCTCGAACCCTTCATCAAGCCCGGCATCACCACCAACGAGATCGACAAGCTCGCGCACGACTACATGGTCGACGTGCAGGGCTGCATCCCCGCGCCGCTGAACTACGCGCCGCATGGCGGCACGCCCTACCCCAAGAGCATCTGCACCTCGGTCAACCATGTGATCTGCCATGGCATACCGAACGACAAGCCGCTCAAGAAGGGCGACATCGTCAACGTCGACATCACGACGATCAAGAACGGCTGGCATGGCGACACCAGCCGCATGTTCATCGTCGGCGACGCCTCGACCGCCGCCAGGCGCCTTTGCCAGGTCACCTACGACGCCATGTGGAAGGGCATCGAGATGGTGCGTCCGGGCGCGCGCCTGGGCGACATCGGCCACGCGATCCAGAGCTTTGCCGAGGCCGCTGGCTATTCGGTGGTGCGCGAGTTCTGCGGCCACGGCATCGGCGAGAAGTTCCACGAGGACCCGCAGGTACTGCACTATGGCAAGCCAGGCACTGGACTCGAGCTCAAGGCCGGCATGATCTTCACCATCGAGCCGATGATCAACCAGGGCCGGCGCGAGCTCAAGGAAATGAACGACGGCTGGACCATCGTGACCAAGGACCGCTCTTTGTCGGCCCAGTGGGAGCACACCATCGTGGTGACCGAGACCGGCTACGAGGTGCTGACCGTATCAAGCGGCATGCCGCCGGTGCCAGCCTTCGTCAAGAACGGCATCGGCGCCTGAACCCTGACCAGCCGCCACAACATGCTCGCCGAGCGCATCGACCTGCCAGCCCTGAAACAGCAATACCGGCAGGGCAAGGATGCCGTGCTGGCCGAGATCGCGGCGCTCGGGCCCCATTCGCGCGCCATCCACGGCCTGCTGCGGCGCCTGGGCCGTTGCACCGACGAGCTGCTGCGTCAGCTCTGGCAGGCGGCCGACTTTCCGCCCGCCATGGCCCTGGTCGCCGTCGGCGGCTATGGCCGCGGCGAGCTGTTTCCCTATTCCGACGTCGACGTGCTGGTGCTGCTGCACGAGGAGGCCACCCTGGAGTCGGACCCGGGCCTGCGCGACCGGATCGAAGGCTTCATCGGAGCCTGCTGGGACGTCGGGCTGGAGATCGGCTCGAGCGTGCGGAACCGGCCGGAATGCCTGGCCGAGGCGGCCCAGGACATCACGATCCAGACCTCCCTGCTGGAAAACCGCCTGGTGGCGGGCAAGCGCAGCGCCTGGCGACAGCTCGCGACCGAGCTGATGCAGGCGATCGATCCGGCAGCCTTCTACACCGCCAAGCTGCTGGAACTGCAGCAGCGCCACCAGAAATACGAGGACACGCCCTATGCGCTCGAGCCCAACTGCAAGGAATCCCCTGGCGGACTGCGTGACCTGCAGGTGCTGCTCTGGACCAGCAAGGCGGCCGGACTTGGCCGCAGCTGGGACGAGCTCGGCCGCAACGGCCTGGCCACCGCGCTCGAGGTGCGCCAGATCAAGGCCAACGAGTCGCTGCTGAGCCTGATCCGGGCCAGGCTGCACCTGCTGGCGCGCCGGCGCGAGGACCGGCTGGTGTTCGACCTGCAGGCGGCGCTGGCCGAATCCTTCGGGTACCGCGCCAAGCTGCCCGACAGCAGCCATGGGGCCGGCAGCAAGGGCGCGCGCCGGGCCAGCGAACAGCTGATGCGGCGCTATTACTGGGCCGCCAAGGCGGTCAGCCAGCTCAACCAGATCCTGCTGCTCAACATCCAGGAACGCATCCAGCAGCATCGCGGCACGCCGGCTCCGGTGGGGCGCCGCCTCAACGAGCGCTTCCTCGAGCGTGACGGCATGCTCGAAGTCTTGCACGACGAGCTCTACCGCGAGCAGCCCGAGGCCATCCTCGAGACCTTCCTGCTGTTCCAGCAGGAGCCCGGCATCCAGGGCCTGTCGGCGCGCACGCTGCGCGCGCTCTACAACGCACGCCCGGTGATGAACGCCGCATTCCGGCGCGACCCGCGCAACCAGGCCACCTTCCTGCAGATCCTGCAGCAGCCCGAGGGCGTGATGCACGCGCTGCGGCTGATGAACCAGACCTCGGTGCTCGGACGCTATCTGTGGGTGTTCCGCGCCATCGTCGGCCAGATGCAGCACGACCTGTTCCACGTCTACACGGTGGACCAGCATATCCTGATGGTGCTGCGCAACATGCGCCGCTTCTTCATCCCCGAGCATTCGCACGAATACCCGTTCTGCTCGCAGCTGGCCGCCGGCTGGGACAAGCCCTGGCTGCTGTACACGGCAGCGCTGTTCCACGACATCGCCAAGGGACGTGGCGGCGACCATTCGCAGCTCGGCGCGGTCGAGGCGAGGCGCTTCTGCCGTGCCCATGGCATCGGGGGCGATGACGCCGCGCTGATCGAGTTCCTGGTCGCCGAGCATCTGACGATGAGCAATGTGGCACAGAAGCAGGACCTCAGCGACCCGGACGTGATCGATGCCTTCGCCAGGCGCGTCGGCAACGAGCGGCGGCTGACCGCGCTCTACCTGCTGACCGTGGCCGACATCCGCGGCACCAGTCCCAAGGTCTGGAACGCCTGGAAGGGCCGGCTGCTGGAAGACCTCTATCGCGCCACGCTGCGCGCCTTGGGTGGCCGGGCACCCGACCAGGGTGCCGTGGTCGAGGCGCGCAAGCGCGAGGCGCTGACGCTGCTGGCCCTGCAGGCGCTGCCCTACATGGCGCACAAGCGGCTGTGGGAGCAGCTCGACGTCAGCTACTTCATGCGCCACCGCGGCGACGAGATCGCCTGGCATACGCGCATGCTGTCGCGGCCCTTGTCGCAGCTGGCAGCTGACGCGCGACACCCGACCATCGTGCGAGCGCGGCTCTCGCCCGAGGGCGAAGGCCTGCAGGTGCTGGTCTACACTGCGGACCAGCCCGACCTGTTCGCGCGCATCTGCGGCTATTTCGATGGTGCCGGATTCAGCATCCTCGACGCCAAGATCCACACCACGCGCGACGGTCACGCGCTCGATACCTTCCAGCTGGTCTCGCCCGACCTGTCCGAGCATTACCGCGAGCTGATCGCGATGGTCGAGGCTGAACTGGCGCGCACTGTCGAGTCACAGGGTCCGCTGCCGGCGCCCAGCCGTGGCCGCCAGTCGCGCCGCGTCAGGAGCTTTCCGGTGGTGCCGCGGGTCACGCTGCACCCCGACGACAAGGGCCAGCACTGGGTGCTGACGATATCGGCCAGCGACCGCGTCGGCCTGCTCTACTGCATCGCGCGCGTGCTGGCCCGGCACGAGATCCACCTGCAGCTGGCCAAGGTCACCACGCTGGGCGAGCGGGTCGAGGACACCTTCCTGATCAGCGGCCCGGCGCTGCAGCACAACCGGGCCCAGATCGCGATCGAGACCGAGCTGCTCGAGGCGCTGCAGGACTGAAGCGCGCTCAGTCGTCCGGCAGCGTGTCCAGCGCCGGGAACAGCACGTCGGTATAGCCGAACTGGGTCAGGTCGCGCATGCGGGTCGGATAGAGCCGGCCATCGAGATGGTCGCACTCGTGCTGCACGACCCGGGCGTGGAAGCCCTCGACCTCGCGCTCGATAGTCTCGCCCCAGGCATCGAAGCCGCGATAGCGCACCCGCAGGAAACGCGGCACCTGGCCGCGCAGGCCCGGCACCGACAAGCAGCCTTCCCAGTCGCTCTCCTCGGCATTCCCAAGCGGGATGATCTCGGGATTGATCAGCACGGTGCGCGGCACCGGCGGCTGCCTAGGGTAGCGCGGGTTGTGCTGGCCGCTGCCGAAGATCACGATGCGCAGGTTCTCGCCGATCTGCGGCGCGGCCAGGCCGGCGCCATTGGCCGCCGCCATCGTGTCCTGCATGTCCTGTAGCAGCTGGTGCAGCTCGGGCGTGTCGAAGCGCGTCACCGGCAAGGCCTGACGCAGCAGCCTGGGGTCGCCCATCCTGAGAATTTCGCGAACAGCCATCTCGGTCTCCTCCTGCCGGCCGCCTGTTGGCCGCGGCCTGGCTGGCAGTTTACGCCTGCGCTGGCGGCTGCGCCAGCAGTTGCAGCAGGGCGGCCTCGTCGATCACGCGCACGCCGAGCTCGCGGGCCTTGTCGAGCTTGCTGCCGGCGTCAGCGCCGGCGACGACGCAATGCGTCTTCTTGCTGACCGAGCCCGCGACCTTGGCGCCGGCGGCCTCGAGCATGGCCTTGGCCTGGTCGCGACTCAAGGTTGGCAGGGTGCCGGTCAGCACATAGGTCTGGCCCGCCAGCGGCAGCTGGGCGGCGGCGGAAGGCTCGCCTTCGGGCCACTGCAGACCAGCGGCACGCAGCTGCTGCACCACCTCGCGGTTGTGCGGCTGCTCGAAGAAGGTCCGGATGCTGTGCGCGACGATCGGGCCGACGTCGGCCACCTGCAGCAGCTGTTCCTCGCGGGCGTCCATGATGGCATCCAGGTTGCCGAAGTGGCGCGCCAGCTCCTTGGCGGTGGCCTCGCCGACGTGGCGGATGCCCAGGCCGAACAGGAAGCGCGGCAGCGTGGTGTTGCGCGATGCGGCCAGCGCCTCGACCAGGTTGAGCGCGGACTTCTCCGCCATGCGATCGAGCCCGGCGAGCTGCTCGACGCCAAGACGGTAGAGGTCGGGCAGGGTCTGGATCAGACCGGCATCGACCATCTGCTCGACCAATCGGTCGCCCAGGCCCTCGATGTCGAGCGCGCGGCGCTGGGCGTAGTGCAGCAAGGCCTGCTTGCGCTGCGCGGGGCAGTACAGCCCACCCGTGCAGCGGTGATTGGCCTCGCCCTCCTCGCGCTCGACCGCGCTGCCGCAGACCGGGCAGGAGGTCGGCATGGAGAACACCGGGCCGCGCGCGGCAGCGGCAAACAGGTCGGGCTGCTGGGAGGGGCCGTCGGGTACCGGGATGGTGACGGCATTGCTGTCGGCAGCGTCGAGCACTGCCGGCAGGGCGCCGGCATCAGCGCCAGCCGGCACGACGGCGACCACCTCGGGAATCACGTCGCCGGCTCGACGCACGATCACGCGGTCGCCCACGCGCACGTCCTTGCGCCGCACCTCGTCTTCGTTGTGCAGGGTGGCATTGGAGACGGTCACGCCGCCGACGAAGACCGGTGCGAGCTTGGCCACCGGAGTCAACTTGCCGGTGCGACCGACCTGGACCTCGATCGCCAGCACCTCGGTGATCTGCTCCTGCGCCGGATACTTGTGCGCCACCGCCCAGCGCGGCTCTCTGGTGACGAAGCCGAACTCGCGCTGCAGCGCCAGCGAATCGACCTTGTAGACCACCCCGTCGATGTCGAACGGCAGGCTGTCGCGCAGCGCGCCGACACGCTGGTGGTAGGCCACAAGCTCGACCGCACCTTCGCAGCGTTGCACCAGGTCCGAGACCGGCAGGCCCCAGCTTTTGAGCGCCTGCAGCAGGTCGTGGTGACTGGCGAAGTCAGGGCCACCCTGGTCAGCCGGCGTGACATCGCCCAGGCCGTAGGCGAAGAAGCTCAAGGGGCGCTCGGCGGCGATCGCAGGATCCAATTGACGCACGGCGCCAGCGGCCGCATTACGCGGATTGACGAAAGTCTTCTCGCCCTTGATGCCGGCGGCGATGCGCGCGCGCTGGCGCTCGTTGAGCGCCTCGAAGTCGTCGCGCCGCATGTAGACCTCGCCGCGCACTTCGAGCAGGCTCGGCACCGGGTGCGCGCCGTCAGCGCCGGCATCGAGGCGCAGCGGGATCTGGCCGATGGTGCGGATGTTCTGCGTCACGTCCTCGCCCTGCTCGCCGTCGCCACGGGTGGCAGCCTGCACCAGCACGCCGTCCACATAGCGAAGGCTGATCGCCAGGCCATCGAATTTGGGCTCGGCGACATAGACGACGACACCGCCCTGCAGGATGGCCTGCGACTCGGGCCGCAGAGGCTCCCGTTCGCCCCGATCGACCCGGCGCTGCTCGGTCGAAAGGTAAGAGCGCAGCTGCTGTTCGAACTTCTCGGCACCGCTGGCCTCGGTGTCGGTCTCGGTGCGGATGCTGAGCATAGCCACGCGATGCCGCACGCTGGCAAAGCCATCAAGCACCTTGCCGCCGACGCGCTGGGTGGGCGAATCGGGCGTAACCCAGTCCGGGTGCTCGGCCTCGATCGCCTGCAGCTCGCGGAACAGGCGGTCGTACTCGGCATCCGGTATCTCGGGCGCATCGAGCGTGTAGTAGCGGTGGGCGTGGTGGTGCAGCAGCTCGCGCAGCTCCCGCAGGCGTTGCTGCTGGGCCAGGGATGACGAGTCCATTCGGTATAGAGACTGAAAGCTTGTGGGGACGCCAGGCGCAGTGCGCCGGCAAAGCCAGGATTATCCCGCCCGCCAGGGTCAAAAATCCGTCCCGATCCCGTCTGGCACCGGATCGGTTTTTGGTATGCTCGCGGGCTTTGGCTCTATTGAACAGCTGAACCATCATGACTAAACTGCACTCGAATGCGCGCCGCGCGCTGCTTGGCGCTGCGCTGATCGCCCTCGCCGGCCTGCCCACCCTGTCCCAGGCACAGGCCACTCCGGCCACGCTGCGCGTGACCGCGATTCCCGACGAATCCCCGACCGAGCTGGCCCGCAAGGCCGCGCCGCTGGTCAAGTACCTCGAGAGCCGGCTCGGCATGAAGGTCGAGTTCACCCCGGTGAGCGACTACGCCGCGGCGGTCGAGACCCTGGTCAACCGCAAGGTCGACCTGGCCTGGTTCGGCGGCTTCACCTTCGTGCAGGCCAATGTGCGTTCCGGCGGCAAGGTGATCCCGCTGGTGCAGCGCGAGGAGGACGAGAAGTTCAAGTCGGTGTTCATCAGCGCCGATCCGTCGATCAAGCAGCTGGCTGACCTCAAGGGCAAGGATGTCAGCTTCGGCTCGCAGAGCAGTACCTCGGGCCACCTGATGCCGCGCAGCTTCCTGCTGCAGGCCGGCCTCAACCCCGAGAAGGACTTCCGCCGCGTCGCCTTCAGCGGCGCGCATGACGCCACCATCGCCGCCGTGGCCTCGGGCAAGGTGCATGCCGGCGCGCTCAACATCTCGGTCTGGGACAAGTTCGTCGCCGACAAGAAGGTCGACACCAGCAAGGTGCGCGCCTTCTACACCACGCCCACCTACTACGACTACAACTGGACCGTGCATGCCGACATGCCGGCCGCCCTGCGCGACAAGATCGCCAAGGCCTTCCTGGACCTGAGCAAGTCCACGCCCGAGGGCAAGGAAATCCTCGAGCTGCAGCGCGCCAGCCGCTTCGTGCCGACCAAGGCCGACAACTACAAGGGTATCGAGGCTGCCGCGCGCAGCGCCGAGCTGCTGTGATCCGGCCAGGCAGGGGCCTGGAACTCTCGCTCGCCAAGGTCAGTGCCCGCCATCCGCAGGCGCGCGCCGGATCGGTGCCGGCACTCAAGGCGCTTGAGCTTCACATTGCAGCAGGCGAGCAGTTGGCCATCATCGGACCATCCGGCGCCGGCAAGACCACGCTGCTGCAGCTGCTGGGCTGCGCGCTGCGGCCAGCGAAGGGCCAGCTGCTGATCGACGGTCGCGATCCCTGGTCCTTGCGCGCGAGCGAGCTGCGCCGTCTGCGTGGCGAGCTGTTCCTGGCACCTCAGCAGCCTCCGCTGCCGCCACGCCAGCGTGTCGTGACAGCCGTGCTGGCCGGACGGTTGCCCGCGATGGGCCTGGGCGAGAGCCTGCTGTCGCTGTTCTACCCGCGCGACATCCCGGCCGCCTTCGAGGCGCTGGAGCAGCTCGACCTCGGCGACAAGCTGTTCCAGCGCGTCGATCGGCTCTCGGGCGGGGAGCGGCAACGAGTCGGGCTCGCGCGCGCCCTGCTGTCGCCGGCCAGGCTCTGGCTGCTCGACGAGCCGCTGGCAGCGCTGGATCCGGTGCGCGCCCAGCAGGCCGTCGCGGTGATGCGCGCGCAGGCCGCAGCGCGCGGCGTCACGCTGCTCGCCAGCCTGCACCAGGTCGATGTGGCGCTGCAGTCCTTCCCGCGCGTGATCGGCCTGCGCGAGGGCAGGATCCTGTTCGACCTGTCGTCGGACCAGGTCACGCCAGGGCGACTGGCCGAGCTCTACGAGGCGCACGAGGATGAGCTGCGCGCTGACTCGACGCCCGTTCCGGAAACGCCGGCAGCGCCGCAGCCGGTCGTGATGCAATGCCGCTGAAGCCATGGCCAGCATGAACACCCCGCAGCGGCAAGATCCACCAGGCCTGCCGGTCAGCCGGCATGATCCGGCCTTGCGCGGGCGGCTGCTGTGGAGCGCTGCTGCCTTGATGCTGCTCTGGCCATTGCTCGAGGCCACCGAATTCAAGCCCTGGCTGCTGCTCGAGGCCGACAGCCTGCGCGCGAGCTCGGCTTTCCTGGCCAGCTTCTGGCCGCTGGCGCATGAACCGGCCTTCCTGCTGCTGGTCGCGCAGGAGACCTGGCGCACGGTGGCAATGGCGACCGCAGGCGTCGCGCTGGGCTGGCTGCTGGCGGCCCCGCTGGCCTTGCTCGCGACCTCGGCGCTGTCGATCTCGGCCCTGGGCGGCCGCATGGCCAGGCTGCCGTTCTGGCTGCGCCAAGCCGTGCGCCTGTTGCTGGCCGTGCTGCGCAGCGTGCCCGAGCTGGTCTGGGCGCTGGTGTTCGTGCGCGTGGTGGGCCTGGGCCCGACGGCGGGCGTGTTCGCCATCGCGCTGACCTATGCCGGCATGCTCGGCAAGGTCTACGCCGAGATCCTGGAAAGCGGCGAGGCCCATGCCGCAACCACCCTGCTGCGCAACGGCTGCGGCCGCATCCAGGCCTTCTGCTACGGACTGCTGCCCAGCTGCGCCGCCGAGCTGAGCTCCTACACCGTCTACCGCTGGGAATGCGCGATCCGCAGCTCGGTCGTGCTTGGGCTGGTCGGCGCCGGCGGACTCGGACAGCAGCTCGACAACTCGATGAAGATGTTTGCCGGCGGCGAGGTCGCCACCATGCTGCTGGTCTTCATCGCGCTGGTCGCGCTGGCCGACCGCGTCAGCGCCTGGCTCAGGAAGGAGCTCGGATGAAGGCCATCAGCAAACCACAGGCTGCCAATCCGCCCTACCGCTTGCCACCGCTGCAGCGCGATTCGCGGCTGCGCGGCTGGGCCTTCACGGCCATGCTGCTGATGCTGGTTGGCGCCAGCTTTGCTTCGCTGGACCTGCAATGGGCGCAGTTCCTGTCACAGGACGCCATGCAGCGCATGGGCCGCTTCGCTGCCGAGTTCTATCCGCCTGATCTGGGGCCGAACTTCCTGCGCAAGCTCGCGCTCGGCGCCTGGGAGACGCTCGCGATGTCGGCGCTCGGCACCTTGCTGGCAGCGCTCGCGGGCCTGGCACTGGCGCTGCCGGCGGCCCGCCTGCACCAGGACGACAGCGCCCGCACCCGCGCCATCGCACGCCTGCTGCTCAATGCGCTGCGCTCGATCCCCGAGCTGGTCTGGGCGACCTTGCTGCTGATATCGGCCGGGCTGGGGCCGTTCGCCGGCACGCTGGCGCTCGCCCTGCACACCAGCGGCGTGCTGGGCCGCCTGTTTGCCGAGGCGCTGGAAAACGCCCCACCCGGACCGGCCGCCGCCTTGCGAATGCAGGGCGTGGGCGAAGGCCGCATCCTGCTCTGGGCCACCCTGCCCCAGCTGCTGCCGCAGCTGCTGAGCTACACGCTCTATCGCTGGGAGAACAATATCCGAGCCGCCACCGTGCTGGGCGTGGTCGGCGCCGGCGGCCTGGGCCAGCTGCTGTCCTTCCATCTCGGGCTGTTCCACATGCCCAAGACAGCCACCATCCTGCTGGCCATGCTGGCGCTGGTGCTGCTGGTGGATGCCGCCAGCCTGCTGGCCCGGCGGGCGCTCACGCGCTGAAGCCAGCAGAGCCGCCATCTTCTGTCCACCCACGCCCAGCGTGGGCTTGAAGCCGCGCGTACCATCAGGCCATGTCTTGCACTGCCCCGACTGAACCATGGACTCCCTGACTCAGGTCGTGCTCGGCGCGTCGGTCGCCGTGGCCGCGATGGGCCGGCGCACCGCTGCCTGGAAAGCCGCGCTCTGGGGCGGCGTGGCCGGCACCCTGCCGGACCTGGACGCCCTGATCGATCACGGCGACGCGGTACTCAACATGGTGCGGCACCGTGCCGAGAGCCATGCGCTGCTCTACCTGCTGCTGGCGGCCGGACCGCTGGGCTGGCTGATCGCCCGCATCCACGGCGAAATGCCGCTGTGGCGGCGCTGGTGGTGGACCATGACGCTGGTGCTGCTGACCCACCCCCTGCTCGATGCGATGACGGTTTACGGCACCCAGCTGCTGCTGCCCTTCACCGACCGGCCCTACGGGGTGGGCAGCATCTTCATCATCGACCCGGCCTACACCCTGCCGCTGCTGGCAGGCCTGATGCTGGCGCTGCTTCGGCCCAGTGGCGGAGCGCGCGCCAACAACCTGGGACTGGCGCTCAGCACGGTCTACCTGGGCTGGAGCGTGCTGGCCCAGGCCTGGGTCAGTGATCACGCCCGCGAATCGCTGGCGCGAGCCGGCCTGGGTCATGAGCGGCTGCTGGTCACGCCATCGCCTTTCAGCACCGTGCTGTGGCGCGTGGTGGCTATCGATGGCGAGCGTTACCACGAGGGCTATTACGCGCTGCTCGACCAAGGACGTCCGATCGATTTTCGCAGCCATGATCGCGGCACCGGCGTGCTGCAGGCTTACGGCGACCATCCGCAGGTGCAGCGCATCGCACGCTTCAGCGACGGCTTCTACCGCCTGCGGGAGCAGGACGGCGAATTGAGGCTGACCGACCTGCGCATGGGCCAGGAACCGTTCTACGTGTTCGACTTCAATCTAGGCCCGGCGCTGCAGCAGGCCACCGAGCGCTGGCCCGCCGCGCAGCAGCAGGGACAGCGCGTCAACCTCGATCTGGGCCTGCCCTGGCTGCGCGCGCGCATGGCCGGCGAGGACCTGCCGCCCTTGAGCGACTGGGCGGACAAGCACGGCAGCCCCGAGCGGCTGTGATGCGCCAGCGCAAGCCAGTCGGGCTGCAGGCGCAAGCAGTCTTGAGCTTGGCCTACAAAAAGGAGTCTCAGGCCGCGCTACGCGAGCATTCGCGCAGGAAATCGACCACCGCGGCCTGCTCGCCCGCGAACACGACACGGTCGGCCTTGCTCTGGCGCTGGAAGGCATACATCGGGTCGTAGTACTCCGTCAGCAGGGCCGCGATCCAGTCACGGTGCAACTCCACTGCGCCGCTGCTCTGCTGCTGCGCCAGCGCTTCGCGCATGATCGCATCGAGCCGCTGGTAGCGTTCGCCGCCCAGGCGCTTGACGATGCCGGCCAGGCTTTTCAGCAGCTGCTCGGCGTAGCGCTCGAAGCCGGCCTCCTCCCCGTGCAGCGCGACATGGTCGCCAAGCTGGCTCACCACATAGTCGCGCAGGATGCGCTCGACCCGGTTGTCGAAGCTGTCCTCGAGCCAGACCAGCGGCGCTTGCTGCATCGCGCCATGCAGCGGCAGCGGCAGCGAGCAGCTGCCGATGCAGCGGCTCTCGTCCTCGACCACGAACTGGCTCATGCCGGCCGCGCGCTTCCTGAGGATGTCGATCGCGACCCGGTTCTCGAACTCGATATTGGTCGGCTGCGGCGTGCTGCGCTTGCCGAAGGCCGAACCGCGGTGATTCGCGTGTCCCTCGAGGTCGATCGAATGGGGCAGCTGCAGGATGACATCGGTCTTGCCGGTGCCGGTCATGCCGCCGACCACCATCAGCCCGCATTCTGAAGCCGCCTGCTCGATGGTCTCGATCAGGAAGGTCCGCATCGCCTTGTAGCCGCCCACCACCAGCGGATAGTCGATGCCGGCCTCCTCGCGCAGCCAGCGCTGCACCGTCTGCGAGCGCAGCCCGCCGCGGAAGCAGTACAGCACGCCGTCGGGATGAGTCCGCGCGAAATCGGCCCAGGCCGCCAGGCGCTCGGCCTTGATCCTGCCCGAGACCAGCTGATGGCCCAGCTTGATCGCGGCCTCCTGGCCCTTCTGCTTGTAGCAGGTCCCGACCTTGGCGCGCTCCTCGTTGCTCATCAGCGGCAGGTTGACCGCGCCGGGGAAGGCGCCCTGCGCGAACTCGACCGGCGCGCGCATGTCCATCATCGGCACATCGCGCAGGAACAGTGTGCGGTAGTCGGTGACGTTCTCGGTCATCAGATCACCTCGACCGCGTGGCTGCCGCGCGCGACCATCTCGCCGATCGGCGCCAGCTGCAGCCCCTGCTCGGCCGCCACGGCCAGGAACTCGGCCTCGCCCTCGGGCGCGACCGCCACCAGCAGGCCGCCGCTGGTCTGCGGGTCGCAAAGCAGCTGCTTCTGCTGCTCGCTGATCGGCGCGATCTTGGCGCCGTAGCTGTCGAAGTTGCGCAGCGTGCCGCCCGGCACGCAACCCTCGGCCAGGTAATGCTCGACGCCGGGCAGGCGCGGGACTGCCGCGTAGTCGATGCGCGCGGTCAGCCCGGCGCCATCGGCCATCTCGACCAGGTGGCCCAGCAGGCCGAAGCCGGTCACATCGGTCATGGCCTTGACGCCGGCGAGCTTGCCGAAGCGCGCACCCGGCTTGTTGAGCGTGCACATCCAGTCGCGTGCCAGTCCCACGTCCTCGGGGCGCAATTTGGACTTCTTCTCGGCGGTGGTCAGGATGCCGATGCCCAGCGGCTTGCTCAGGAAAAGCCTGCAGCCCGCGGTTGCGGTGTCGTTGCGCTTCATGTGGCGCTTCTCGACCATGCCGGTCACGGCCAGGCCGAAGATCGGCTCGGGCGCGTCGATCGAGTGGCCGCCGGCGAGCGGAATGCCGGCCTCGTCGCAGACCGCACGGCCGCCGCGCACCACCTCGCGCGCCACCTCGGGCGGCAGCACATTGACCGGCCAGCCCAGGATCGCGATCGCCATCAGCGGGTCGCCGCCCATGGCGTAGATGTCGCTGATCGCGTTGGTCGCGGCGATGCGGCCGAAGTCATACGGATCATCGACGATCGGCATGAAGAAGTCGGTGGTCGAGACCACGCCGCGCTCCTCGTCGATCGCGTAGACCGCCGCGTCGTCCTTCGAGGCATTGCCGACCCACAGTTTCGGGTCGAGGTTCTGCGCGCCGCTGCCGGCCAGGATGACGTCGAGCACCTGGGGCGAAATCTTGCAGCCGCAACCGGCGCCGTGGCTGTACTGGGTGAGGCGGATGGACTCGCTCATCTTGTGACTCTCTCGGGGAAAACAGGAAACCCTTGACTATAAGGCCTGCCCGGGATCATTGCGCCTGCGGCTCGTCGAGCATCGCTTCTCCAGGCGGCAGGCGACTGGCCAGCACCTTGTCGATGGTGCGGCCGTCCATGTCCACGATCTCGAGCTGCCAGCCCTCCCACTGGACCGCGTCGGCGACCTTGGGCAGCCGACCGGTCAGCAGCATCATCATGCCGCTGAGCGTGTGGTAGCGGCCGCGCTCCTCGTCGGGCACGGTCGACAGCTCGAGCCGGTCCTTGAGCTCCGGCACCGGGATCAGGCCATCGAGCAGCCAGCTGCCATCCTCGCGCTGCACCGCCCAGGAAGTCTGCGGGTCGCGCGGGCGGAACTCGCCGGTGATGGCCTCGATCAGGTCGTGCAGGGTCACGATGCCCTGGATCTCCCCGTACTCGTCGATCACGAAGGCCATGTGCTCGTCGGAGGATCGGAAGTTGTCGAGCAGCTCCATGCCGGTGATGGTCTCGGGAACGTAGAGCGGTGCCTGCAGCGGCTGCTGCTGCAGCTCGCGCTGCTCCCCCTTGAGCGCCTGCGACAGCCATTTGCGCGCGTGCACCACTCCGACCACGTTATTGAGGTCGCCCTTGACCACCGGATAGCGCGGATGGTCGGATGCCTCGACCCGGGCCATGTTCTGCTCAAACGGCAGGTCCAGGTCCAGCACCACCACATCGCTGCGCGGCACCATCAGGGATGCGATCTGACGGTCATCGAGACGGAACACGTTGCGCACCATGGTGTGCTCGTGGGTCTCGATCACGCCGGCACTGGTGCCCTCCTCCAGCATGGCGTGGATCTCCTCCTCGGTCACGGCGTTGGCATTCGACTCCTTGACACCCAGCAGCCTGAGCAGGGTGCGGGTGGAGACCGACAGCAGCAGCACGAAGGGCTTGGTCGAGATCGCCAGCAGGTCGATCGGGCGCGCCACCAGGCGGGCCAGCCGCTCCGGATTTGACTGGCCGATGCGCTTGGGCACCAGCTCGCCGATGACGATCGAGAAATAGGTCACCAGCACCACCACCAGGCCGGTGGCCAGGATCTGGCTGGCGGACTCGGGCATGCCCAGGGTCTGCAGCCAGGCAGCCAGCGGCGCGGCCAGCGCCGCCTCGCCCACGATGCCGTTGAGCACGCCGATCGAGGTGATGCCGATCTGGATGGTGGACAGGAAGCGGGTCGGATCCTCGCCCAGCTTGACGGCGGCAGCAGCAGCCCGGTCGCCTTCGTCGATGAGCTTCTGCATCCGCGCCTTGCGCGCGGTGACCAGCGCGATCTCCGACATGGCGAACAGGCCATTGAGGACGATCAGCGCGAAAAGTATGGCTATTTCCATTGAGATGTCATGTCAGCGCCTGTGCCCGGGCGGGCATCAGGCAAAAAGACCCGTCAGCGACGGGTCTGCCACACCGGCTAACGGTGTCAGTCGCTATCGGTCGGTATCACTCGTCGCGACCGCCGAAGATGCCGAGCAGGGCCAGCAGCGACTGGAAGACGTTGTACAGGCTCAGGTAGACGCCCAGCGTGGCGGTGATGTAGTTGGTCTCCTCGCCGTCCTGCACCCGCTTGAGGTCGTACAGGATGAAGGCCGAGAAGATGCCGATGGAGAGCACCGACAGCGTGATCATCAGCGCGCTCGACTGGATGAAGAAGTTGGCAATGCCCGCCACCAGCAGCATGATGACGCCGACGAACAGGAACTTGCCCAGCGAGCCCAGATCACGCTTGATGACCGAGGACAGCGTCGCCATGCCCAGGAAGATCGCGCCGGTTCCGGCAAAGGCCGTCATGATCAGGCTGGCGCCATTGGCCAGGCCCAGCACCGAGCCGACCAGGCGCGACAGCATCAGGCCCATGAAGAAGGTGAAGGCCAGCAGCATCGGCACGCCAGCGGCCGAGTCCTTGGTCTTCTCGATCGCGAACATGAAGCCGAAGGCCCCGGCCAGGAACACCACCAGGCTCACGCCGGGCGACAGCACCGCGGCAAGGCCGGTTGCCACGCCCAGCCAGGCGCCCAGCACGGTCGGCACCATCGAGAGCGCCAGCAGCCAGTAGGTGTTGCGCAGCACGCGGTTGCGCTGCTGCAGGCCAAGGCCTGCCTGGCCATGGGCCAGGTTGGAATAAGAGTCGATCTGAGTGTTCATGATGATGGTCGGAAAGGGGCGGATCTCGGCTGAGGCTCCAGGCAGGAGCACTGATCCGCAAGAACAGGGTGAAGCCAGGCCCGCAAGGGCTGGAGGCGGGAATGGAGTGACGAGCGACTGCGGCAAGCCAGTAGGGCTCGGGCGCAGGTCGTCAGTCGAGGAAGCTGGGCGGGCGCTGCAGCGCAGCCAGGTAGGGCCAGGGCAATGCGGGCGTCGCGAGGAAGAACCTCGGCATCAGCAGCCCCTGGCTGAAAGGAAAGGACGGCAGCAACTGGAGCGAGACGTCGGGCCAGTCGGACCACTCGGCGCCCAGCAGGTTGTCATGGGGCGAGTCGGGGTCGGCGTCGGCCTGGCCCAGCTCGGCTGCCAGATCCTGGCCCTCGAGATCGAAGATCAGATGGGCATCACCGGCCTGGGCGCTGCGAGGGTCCATGCTCAAGCCAGGCGCAGAAAGGCCTGCACTGAGGAAGAACAGCAGGGAAAAGACCGTGGCGAGCCAGCGTACCATCGTACAGGCATTATAAGCAGGCCCAGAAATAAGGCCGGCCCGCGACATGCGCGAGCCGGCCTTGTATCGGTCAGTGGCGGGCCGTGATCAGGCCCGTTGCGGCATCAGCGTGCCAGCAGCTGCCAGGTGTCGACCACCGTGTCCGGGTTGAGCGAGATCGAGCTGATGCCCTGGTCGCGCAGCCACTCGGCGAAGTCGGGATGGTCGCTGGGGCCCTGGCCGCAGATGCCGACATACTTGCCCTGGGCACGGCAGACCTCGATCACCTTGGAGATCAGCGCGGTCACGGCCGGGTCGCGCTCGTCGAAGTCCTGCGCCAGCAGCTCGAGGCCGGAATCGCGGTCCAGGCCCAGGGTCAGCTGGGTCAGGTCGTTGGAGCCAATCGAGAAGCCGTCGAAGAACTTCAGGTACTGCTCGACCAGGATGGCGTTGCTCGGGATCTCGCACATCATGATGAGCTTGAGCTCGTTCTCGCCGCGCTTGAGGCCGAACTTGGCCAGCAGGTCGACCACGCGCTCGGCCTGCTTCAGGGTACGCACGAAGGGCACCATGATCTGCACGTTGGTCAGGCCCATGTCCTCGCGCACGCGCTTCAAGGCCTCGCATTCCATCTGGAAGGCTTCGCCGAAGTCCTCGCTGATGTAGCGGGCCGCGCCGCGGAAGCCCAGCATCGGGTTTTCCTCGTCGGGCTCGTAGCGGCTGCCGCCAACCAGCTTGCGGTACTCGTTGCTCTTGAAGTCGGACAGGCGCACGATGACCGGACGCGGCCAGAAGGCGGCGGCGATGGTGGCGACGCCCTCGGCGACCTTGTCGACATAGAAGGCACGCGGGCTGGCGTGGCCGCGGGCGACCGACTCGACCGCCTTCTTCAGGTCGGCATCGACGGCCGGATAGTCCAGGATCGCCTTGGGGTGGACGCCGATGTTGTTGTTGATGATGAACTCGAGACGAGCCAGGCCGACGCCGCCGTTGGGGATCTGGGCGAAGTCGAAGGCCAGCTGCGGGTTGCCGACGTTCATCATGATCTTGACGTCGAGCTCGGGCATGGCGCCGCGGCTGATTTCGGAGACTTCAGTCTCGAGCAGGCCGTCGTAGATGTTGCCGGTGTCGCCCTCGGCGCAGCTGACGGTGACCAGGGTGCCGTCCTTGAGCACCTCGGTCGCGTCGCCGCAGCCAACCACGGCCGGAATGCCGAGTTCGCGCGCGATGATGGCCGCGTGGCAGGTACGGCCGCCGCGGTTGGTCACGATGGCGCTGGCGCGCTTCATCACCGGCTCCCAGTTCGGGTCGGTCATGTCGGTCACCAGCACGTCGCCGGGCTGGACCTTGTCCATCTCGCTGATGTTGTGCACCAGGCGCACCGGGCCGGTGCCGATCTTCTGGCCGATCGCGCGGCCCGAGGCCAGCACATTGCCCTTGCCCTTGAGCTTGTAGCGCAGCTCGACCTGGCCGGCGGACTGGCTCTTGACGGTCTCGGGGCGCGCCTGCAGGATGTAGAGCTGGCCGTCGTTGCCGTCCTTGCCCCACTCGATGTCCATCGGGCGGCCGTAATGCTGCTCGATGATGACGGCATAGCGTGCCAGCTCGAGCACGTCGGCGTCGGTCAGCGAGTAGCGGTTGCGCAGCTCGACCGGCACGTCGGTGGTCTTGACCAGCTTGCCGGTCGCGGCCTTTTCCTCGGGCGAGGCAAACACCATCTGGATCAGCTTGGAGCCGAGGTTGCGGCGGATCAGCGCCTGCTTGCCGGCCTTGAGCATCGGCTTGTGGACGTAGAACTCGTCCGGGTTGACGGCGCCCTGCACCACGGTCTCGCCCAGGCCATAGCTGGAGGTGATGAAGACGACGTCCTCGAAGCCGCTCTCGGTGTCGATGGTGAACATCACGCCGGCGGCACCCAGGTCGGAGCGCACCATGCGCTGCACGCCAGCCGACAGCGCGACCACGTCATGGGCAAAGCCCTTGTGAACGCGGTAGCTGATGGCGCGGTCGTTGTAGAGGCTGGCGAAGACCTCCTTCATCTTGTGCAGCACTTCCTCGACGCCGTGCACGTTCAGGAAGGTCTCCTGCTGGCCGGCGAAGGATGCGTCGGGCAGGTCCTCGGCGGTGGCGGAGGAACGGACCGCGTAGGTGGCGGTGGTGCTGTCGCCGTTGAGCTTGGCGTAGGCCTCGCGGATGGCCTGCTCGAGGTCGGCCGGGAAGGGCTGGGCCTCGACCATGGCGCGGATCTCGGCGCCGACGCGGGCCAGCTCGCGCACGTCCTCGGTGTCGAGGGCGGCCAGCTTGGCGCTGATCTTGTCGGCCAGGCCCTCGAAGGCCAGGAACTCGCGGAAGGCGTGGGCCGTGGTGGCAAAGCCGGTCGGCACCCGCACGCCCTCGGGCAGCTGCGAGATCATCTCGCCGAGGCTGGCGTTCTTGCCGCCGACGGCTTCGACGTCAGACATCCTGAGTTGTTCGAACGGCACCACCAGCGCGGTAGGACTGAACAGTTGAGACATGAAAAGCTCCGTGATGTTGAAAAACCGGTAGGGGCCTGTCGTGACGGACGGATCGTTGTTCTGGTTCTGGCGTCCAGCCGCGGCAGGGCCGTGCAATTCTGGATAATCTCCGGATTGTAGTGGAGGGCGCAAGCATCTTGCCAAGCCGCCGCCGGTATTTCTTATCCAAAAAGGAAAACTCCAGATGCCTCATCGCACCGCATTCTTCATTTCCGACGGCACCGGCATCACGGCCGAGACCTTTGCCAACGCCATCCTGGCCCAGTTCGAGATCAAGCCCCACCGCATCCGGCTGCCCTTCATCGACAGCGCGGACAAGGCGCACAACGCGGTGCGCCAGATCAACCACGCGGCCCAGGTCGACGGCGCGCGCCCGCTGGTGTTCACCACCGTGGTCGACATGGACGTGCTCGCCGTCCTCAAGGCCGAGTGCAAGGGCATGCTGATCGACATGTTCGGCACCTTCATCTCGCCGATCGAGGCCGAGCTCGGCATCAAGTCGAACCACCGCGTCGGCCGCTTCTCGGATGTGACGCGCAGCAAGGAATACCACGACCGGATCGAGGCGATCAACTTCACGCTGCAGCACGACGACGGCCAGACCGATGTCGACCTGGCCAACTCCGACCTGATACTGATCGGGGTCAGCCGCAGCGGCAAGACCCCGACCTCGCTCTACCTGGCGATGCAGTTCGGCCTCAAGGTATCGAACTACCCGCTGATTCCCGAGGACTTCGAGCGCCGCCAGCTGCCGCCGGCGCTGGTGCCCTACAAGAAGAAGCTGTTCGGCCTGACCATCCACCCCGAGCGCCTGAGCGAGATCCGCAACGAGCGCCGGCCCGACTCGCGCTACGCCAGCCTGATGAACTGCCGCTACGAGATCAACGAGGCCGAGGCGATGATGCGGCGCGCCGGGGTGCGCTGGATGTCGACCACCAGCAAGTCGATCGAGGAGATCGCGACCATCATCCTGCAGGAGGTCAAGCCCGAGCGGCTCGACTACTGAGGCGGCGCTGCGGACCTGGCCGCGGCAGGCCAGGCGTGCTGGGACGAGCGGTAGAAGTTCAGGATGCGCCTGACGTAGGCCTGGGTCTCGGCATAGGGCGGCACGCCGCCATGGCGCTCGACTGCGCCCTCTCCCGCGTTGTAGGCCGCCGAGGCCAGTGCCACATTGCCCTCGAAGCGAAGCAGCAGCCAGCGCAGGTAGGCCAGGCCGCCGCGCACGTTCTGCTCGGGATCCATGGTGTCGCGCACGCCAAAGCGCTCGGCCGTGTCGGGAATCAGCTGCATCAGGCCCTGGGCGTTCCTGGACGAGACTGCGGCGGGATCGAAGCCGGATTCGGCCCTGGCGATTGCGAGCGCGAGTCGGGAGTCGACCGCGAAGCGAGGCGCCAGCCGCTGGATCAGGCGGGCATAGCGCAGCTTATGCTGTGGCAGGCCGAGCAGGTAGCGCTCGACCACCGAGGCGGGCACCGGGTCTTCCAGGCCGCCTTCACCCAGGGCAAAAAGCTCGACCGAGCCGCTGCTCAGGCATTCGGGCAGCTGGTCCGAACGCAGGGGCTGATCGCCCAGCAGGGTCGCTGACTTTTCATGGCCGCGCTGGGCTGCCAGCGCCAGCGCCGTGCGGCCCTGCTCGCGGCCGGCAGCGTCGCTGCGGCCCAGGTAGAGGCGCCCGAGCCGGTACTGCGCCTCCAGGCTGCCGTGACGTGCGGCTGCGCAATAGCGGGTGGCAGCCACCACAGGGGCATGGGCCAGCTCGGCCACATAGCCCTCCTCGATCAGGCGGGAAAGCTGCGGCGGCTCGTCCGACCATGGCGGCGCCTCGACGACTTCGGCGCAGAGCGAAGTCGTGCAGACCGCGAGTGCGGCGGCAGCAAACCGGAAACGGTAGCGCATAGGAACCCCAGCAATACGCCACAGCTGTCACCGACCGATGGCACGAGACAGGCTGGGCATGGCCTCATGCTAAACCCAAGCAGGCAGCCTGAACAGGGTTTCGGTCCACCTTCAGTACTTGAGCCGCGCGTAGTAGGTCTGCTGCGAGGCGGCGCGCGCCTGGCCCAGGGTGTGGATGCCTTTCTCGGCCAGCAGCGGGATCAGGCGCTGGAAGATCTCGGCGGTCACGATCGCGTCGCCCAGCGCGTTGTGGCGCCCGGTCACGGTGATGTTGAAGCGCTCGGCGATCGCCTCGATCCGGTGCGATGCCTGGCCCGGATGCAGCAGCGCCGACAGCAGCAGCGTGTCGAGCACCGGCTGATCGAAGACGATGCCGGTGCCGGCCTCCTTCAACTGCAGGAATCGCATGTCGAAGGCTGCGTTGTGGCCGACCAGCACCGTGTCGCGGGCATAGGCGTGGAACAGCGGCAGCACCTGGTCTATGGTCGGCTTGCCCTTGACCATGTCCTGCGTGATGCCATGGATCGGGATGCCGGCCTCGGGGATCATCAACTGCGGGTCGACCAGCTGCTCGTAGATCTCCTGGCGCAGCAGCTTGCCGTTGACGATGCGGACCGCGCCGATCTGGATGATCTCGTCGCCGCCGGTCGGGTTCAGCCCGGTGGTCTCGGTATCGAAGACGGTGTAGGCCAGCTCGGCCAGCGGCCTGTCGTCGAGCTCGCTGGTCGGCGCCGCGTGGCCAAACAGATCGAAGTCGTAGAACTCGGGCCGGCCCGGCAGCCCGGCAGCCGGGGCCTCGGTCTCCTGCCTGGGCGCGACCCCGGGCAGCAGGAAGCGGAAGAAGCATCGGTGGCTGACCCGCTCGCGCTCGAACCAGAGCGCGCCGCCATGGCGCTCGACCACGTCGCGCACCGAGAAGGAAAATGCCTCGGCACCGATCCGGACCGGATCGAGCTCCCAGCCCATCACGGTCTCGGTGCTGATCGCCTGCCCCGTCCACATCAGGTCGAGATGGACCTTGGCGCCCTGCTGCGGCGCGGGCTGCAGCCGCAACTGGACGAAGCGCACGCCGAACTCGTCGTGCAGCCGAGCCGACAAGTAGACCAGCGACTGCAGCAGGCTGTAGCTCTCGATGCGCAGCCAGGCGCCCTGGTCGACCTCGGCCTCCCTGGCCGTCAGGCCGGACTGCTCGCTGATGCAGCGCTGGGCGGCGGCAATGAAGTCGCTACCCAGCATGTCCTCCATCGGCCAGCGGCTGGCGGCGCGCTCGCTGGCATCGGTCATGAGCGGCTTGAGACGCTCGCCCATGGCCAGCGCCTCGTCGCGCACGACCTGCAGGAATCGCTCGCGCATGGCGGGCTCCAGATCGGGAAAATCCAGCATCTCGACCGCGGCCTGGATGCTGGCCAGCGAGGCTCGGCTGCCCTCGGTGAGCGCCTGCATGGCGCGGTCGCGCTCGGCTTCCTGCTGGTAGTCGGGCATCACGTCGTCGAGCATGAGCAGATAGCCGGCGAATTCCTGCGAGGGATCATCCTCGCCAGCGCCGGCCTGCCGGACCGGCGCCAGCTGCACGCGCAGCAACTGGCCTCCTGGCGTGACGGTGACGAACTGGGCTGTCGGATGGACGGCGCCGCGTCGCATGCGCTGGCGCACGTTCTCGAGCGCATGCTCGACCAGCTTGCGGTCGAACAGGGCATGAATGGAGCGTCCCAGACCCAGCATGCCGGCTTCAGCCGCCCACTCGCCCGAGCGCAGCAGCTCGCGGAACTGTGCCCGCGCACGCGGGTTGTAGAGCAGGATGCGGCCTTCCATATTGCAGACCACCACGCTCTGGGTCAGCTCGGACATCAGCGCGGCCAGGCGCGACTTCTCCTCCTCGATGCGGCGCGCCGCGGCGTGGACCTTGTCGTCCATCTCGCGCCGCAGGCTCTCGCGCTGCTCGACGAGCTGGTTGAACAGGGAAGCAAGCGCCTGGGTCTCGGGATTGCCGCCAGGCGCGAGCTGCCTGACCACGTCGGTGCGCAGCAGGATCTGTGCCTCCTCGGCCAGCCGCACCGATGGCGTGACCCAGACATCGAACCAGCGCTTGAGGCCATAGGCGATGGCGGCAATGCCGGCGGCCCAGGTCAGCCCGACCAGGGCCAGGTTGGGGCCGACCAGGGTCAGGGCAGCGTCGCGCTGGCCAGGCTCGAGCGTGAGCACCACCAGCGCAAAGGTCAGCGCCAGCCAGGCCACCGAGGCGACGGCAGCCGCCGCCAGCATCAACCAGAGCCTGCGGTCGGTGCGCCCGGGCCGAATCATGCCGCCGGCTCCAGCAGGGAACGCACCCGGTCGACCAGTTCGCGGGTCGAGAAGGGCTTGGTCATGTAGCCATCGGCTCCGAGCGCCAGGCCCTTGGCGGTGTCGATCTCGCGTCCCTTGGCCGAGAGCATCAGCACGCGCACCGCAGACAGATCCTCGCGCTCGCGCATCGCCTGCAGCACGTCGAAGCCGCTCTTCCTGGGCATCATGACATCGAGCAGCACCAGGTCGGGCCGGTGCTGCAGGATGGAGTCGAGCGCCTCCTGGCCGTCGCGCGCCACCAGCACGCGATAGCCTTCGCGCTGCATCAGGAACTCGAGCGAGAGCAGGATGTTGGGCTCGTCGTCGGCGATCAGAATCGTGGCGCTCATGCGCGGTCTCCAGTCTTGTCTTGATTGTTGTCGAGGGCGGGCAGCCAGAAGCCGAAGCAGGCGCCCTGTCCCGGCTCGGAATGCAGCCACATGGCGCCGCCGAAATGCTCGACGATGCGGCGGCTGATCGGCAGGCCCAGCCCGGTGCCCTGCGGCCGGTTCAGGCTGTCGCCCCCCTGGCGGAATTTCTCGAACACCAGCTCCTGCTGCCCCGCGGGCACGCCGGGACCATTGTCCTGCACTTCAACCTCGGCGCGCGCCCCGACTTGCTGCAGCTTGACCTGGATCAGGCCCTGGCCGGCGGGCACGAACTTGGCCGCGTTCGACAGCAGGTTGAGCATGACCTGGGTCAGGCGGTCCGGGTCGGCCCGTACCGGCACCGGCTGCGGCGGCAGCTCGAGCTCGATGCGGGCGCCGCGCTCGCGCAGCAGCTCGCTGACAGTCTCGGTGCTGGCGCGGATCAGCTGCGCCAGGTCGAGCTCGCTGCTGTGCCAGTCGGCGTGACCCGATTCGATCTTGGCCATGTCGAGCACCTGGTTGACGAGACGGCTCAGCCGCTCGGCCTCGGCCACGATGATCGAGAGAAAATGCTGGCGCTGCTCAGGACTCATGCCATCGCCCGATAGCGCATCATCGAGCATCAGCTCGGCCAGCGCGCGGATCGAGGTCAGCGGCGTGCGCAGCTCATGGGTGACCGATGACATGAAGTCGTCCTTGAGGCGATCCAGGCTCTTGAGCTGATCGTTGGCCGCGCGCAGCTCGGCGCTGGCGCGCT
>CAZJQH010000012.1:0-23955 GCA_964547895.1 uncultured Chitinophaga sp.
TGCTGGACATGGATCTTGACCGTGGTCTCGGCGATGTCGAGCTCGCGCGCGATCACCTTGTTGGCCGCTCCGCCTGCGATCAGGCGCAGGATCTGGCCCTCGCGCGGCGACAGGCTGTGGATCGGATCGTCGCTGGCAATCGCCATGCTGCTCGCGGCCGGTGCAGGTCGCGCCTCTGCGGCAGCCTGCCCGGGGGCGGGTGCCGCCCGCAAGAGACCGACCAGCTTGCCCATCATCTGGGGGCTGATCACCGAGTCGCCGTCCCAGATGCGGGCAATCGAGTCGGCCAGATCCTCGGTATCGATGGTCTTGAGCAGATAGCCATCGGCGCCGGCACGCAGCCCGGCCGCCAGGTCGTCCTCGTTCTCGCTGACGGTCAGCATCACGACCCGGGCTGCAGTTGCCACCTCCTTGAGGCCGGCAATCGCGTCTATGCCCGATACCCCAGGCAGGTGATTGTCGAGCAGGATCACGTCGGGCTGCAGGGCAGCTGCACTGCGCTGGGCCTCGCCGGCATCGCCCGCCTCGCCGACAATCGAAAAGCGTGGATCGAGCCCGAGCAGTGAGATCAGGCCGCGGCGGAACAGCTTGTGGTCATCGACGACCAGCAGTCTGATTGGTTTCATCTTTTCCATTTTCCTTTACTGAGCCAGAGTCAGGACAACCCGGGTACCCTGTCCTGGAGCGGAATTCACGCTCAAGCGTGCTCCGATGCGCTCGGCGCGCTCGCGCATGATCTGCAGGCCGAAGCTGGTGCCTTCGCCGTCTGCCGGCGCGACCACGAAACCGCGGCCATCGTCACGCACCGAGAAGGTCCAGGGCGGTCCCTTGTCGACCTCGAGCCAGACCTGGCTGGCCTGCGCATGCTTGCGCGCATTCGACAAGGCCTCCTGCAGCACATGGAGCACCTGCAGCTGCACGTCCGACGGCAAGGAAACGCCATGGCCACGCATCTGCAGATGAACCGGCAAGCCGCTCTGGTGCTCGAACTTCTTGACCGTGGCGTGCAGCGCATGTTCGATCTGGTCGTTGTTGGTACGGGTGCGGAAGTGCACCAGCAGCTCGCGCACGTCCTGCAGGCTTTCCTTGACGCCGGCATCGAGCTCATCGACGCTCCTGAGCAGCTGATCCTGGTCCGAGCGCAGCACCGCCGAGCGCAGCAGGCTGAGCTGGATCTTCATGAAGGCGAGCGACTGCGCAATCGAGTCATGCAGTTCGCGCGCGATCATGATGCGCTCCTCGCTGACCGCCGCCTCGCGCACCAGCGCCTCGGTGCGCAGGTTCTCGACCGCATTGGCCAAGTGGCCGGCCAAGGTGTCGAACAGGCCACGCTCCTCTTCTGAAAGGCAGGCCTGATGACGATAGAACAGGTCGACCTCTCCGAGCACGCGCTGCTGCAGCCGGATCGGCACGCTGATCAGCGAGGTATAGCCCGCCCTGGAGCAACTGCCCAGCAGTTGATCATCGGCGGGGATGATGGGGATGACCCGGGTGCGGGCATTGGCCATGGGCTGACCGCAGGCGCAGCTGCCTGGTACAAGGCAGCGTTCTTCCTCGACCAGCTCCTGCGGCAGGCAGTCGCTCGCCAGCATCAGATAGCGCTGGCTGGCCTCGTCCGACCAGCGCACCGCAGCCGCGTCGGCGCGGGCCAGACGCCGCATCTTCTGCGCGAAGCCCAGCGCCAGCTCCTCCAGCGTATGGGCCTCGGTCAGGAA
Source organism: uncultured Chitinophaga sp. (assembly GCA_964547895.1). Taxonomy (GTDB): domain Bacteria; phylum Pseudomonadota; class Gammaproteobacteria; order Burkholderiales; family Burkholderiaceae_C; genus Malikia. The sequence continues at coordinate 1,716 of CAZJQH010000012.1, forward strand.
GCTGCTGACCTCGTAGAGCGCCGCGAGACGGGCTCGCTGGGCCTCGAGGTCGCGCGTCTTGTCCCTGACCTTGGCCTCCAGCCCTTCGTAGAGCGCCTGCAGCTTGCCGGCCATGTGGTTGAAGCCAGCCGCGACATCGCCAAATTCATCGTTGGCCCGGTCGTCGACCCGGGCCTGGAAATCACCGAGCTCGACCCGCTGCAGCCCTTCACGCAGGCGCTGCAGCGGATGGATCACGTAGAGATAGCCGACATAGAGAGTGAAGATGGCGGCCGCGACCGCCAGCCCCATCATCACGAACTGGAACAGGTTGAGCACGGCGGTCAAGCGGGTCATGGTCTGCTCGATCGCCGACACCAGGGCGTCGACCTGGGCCACGAAGCGGTCCACCAGCGGCGTGATCAGCAGCAGGTCATCGGGCCGGTCCTGGACCAGGCGAGGCTGCAGATCCAGCCAGGACTGGCGCAGCGCCAGAAAACTGGCACGCGAATCGTCGTTCCAGGGCACGAACAGCGGGCGGGCAGGATCGCCGCGCCTGAGCAGCTCCAGGCTGATGTCCATCTGGCCGACCATGGTGGCGAACTCCTGCTCGCTGCGCCCGCCATGGACTCCGCCAACCAGGCGCCAGGCCTGCATTCTGATGCGCCCGGCTTCGTTGACCGCAGCGGCCCCGCCGTCGAGCTGGCGCGTGATCCACATGGTCACGCCGATCGACAGCAGCGCCAGCAACAGCAAGGACAGGCCGAGCAGCAGGAATTTGGAGGAGAGTTGGCTGGGGCGGGACATGGCAAAACGGGAATGAGGACGGAACTGGAGGCTGCCCGCCAATCGTCAGATCATGCGTATGATTCTGATTCATGGACCGACTTGAAGCTGAACACGCACGCCTTTACCTGCCAGCCGATCATAATGCCCCGGCACTGATCAGTCCGACAGGACAGGTCCGGGCGCTGGTGATCGAGCTGCAGCAATCGGCCGGCTGGAATGCGACCGCAGCGCTCTGGCAGAGCATGCAGGACGAGCTTGGCCTGCCCGCACCCGCGATTGCCATATCGGGCCGGGATGGCTACCAGCTCTGGATCTCGCTGAAACAGGCTGTCAGCATCGAGCTGGCGCATCATTTCCTCGGGCTGCTGCGCCAGCGTTTCCTGGCTACCATCGCGCCGCGGCATGTCAGGCTGCTGCCGGCTCCGGACGATTCCGGCACCGGAACTGCATGCCACGCCAGGCTGATCCCGTGCCATCTGGAGGAAACCGATCGCTGGTCAGCCTTCGTGGCCCCCGACCTCGCTGCCCTGTTTGCCGATGAACCCTGGCTGGACCTGCCGCCCAGCTCCGATGCCCAGGCTGACTTGCTGGCCAGGCTGGGCAGCACGGGACCGGAAGAATTCCAGCAGGCGCTGGCGCAGCTGCAACCCGTAGCCGCAAGCGCGAAGCCATCACCAGAGACGCCAGGGCAGCGGCTCACCGCTGCCAGCAAGACCGAAGCGGGTCCAGGCTGGACCGACCCGCGCCAGTTCCTGCTGGCGGTGATGAACGACAGGGAAGTGGAAATGGGCTTGCGCATCGAGGCCGCCAAGGCCCTGCTGCAATAGTTCCAGAAAAGGCCTCAGGTCCGGCGCACCGGACGCATGATCAAGAGGGCCAGCGCGCCCGCCACCACGCCCCAGAAGGCCGACCCGATGCCCCACAGAGTCAGCCCCGACGCCGTCACGAGGAAGGTGATGAGCGCCGGCTCGCGCTGTGACTCGTCCTTCATCGCGGTTGCCAGGCCGCCGCCGATGGTGCCAAACAGCGCCATGCCGGCGATCGCCAGCACCAGCTCGCGTGGAAAGGCCGCGAACAGGGCGCCGACGGTGGCGCCAAACAGGCCGACGAGCAGATAGAAGCCGCCGGCGAAGACGCTCGCCCAATAGCGCCGAGCCGGATCCTCATGCGCCTCGCGACCGGTGCAGATCGCCGCCGTGATCGCTGCCAGGTTGATCGCGTAGCAGCCGAACGGGGCCAGCAGCAGGTTGACGAAACCGGTCCAGGCGATCACCGGCGAGACCGGGACCCGCTGATAGCCCGAGGCACGCAGCACCGCGACGCCAGGCACGTTCTGCGACGTCATGGTGACGACGAACAGCGGCAGCCCGACACCGATCAGCACGCGCAGGTCGAACTCGGGCGCGGTGAAGACAGGCTGGGCCAGCGCCAGCCGCAGCGAACCGAAGTCGAGCAACCCCTGCAGGGCTGCCAGCAGGCTGCCCAGGGCCAGCACGACGACGACGGCATAGCGCGGCAGCAGACGGCGAGCGAGCAGATAGGCCAGGAACATGCCGGCGACCAGGCCCAGGCGCTGGCCCATCGCGACAAAGACCTCCATGCCGAAGCGAACCAGCACGCCCGCGAGCATCGCGGCCGCAATGCCCGGCGGGATGCGGTCCAGCACCCGCTCGAAACCACGCGTGAGGCCCGCAATCAGTATCAGCAGCGCGCAGAACATGAAGGCGCCGGTCGCCTGCGCCAGGCTCAGGCCCGAAAGCGCGGTCACGAGCAGCGCAGCACCCGGGGTTGACCAGGCCGTGACGACCGGCGCTCGGTAGCGCAACGAGAGGCCGATGCAGGTCACTGCCATCGCGATCCCGAGCGACCACATCCAGGAGCTGATCTCGGCCTGGCTGGCACCCGCTGCGGCCGCTGCCTGGAAGACGATGGCGGCAGAGCTGGTGAAGCCGACCAGCACGGTGACAAAACCGGCAGAAAGCGGAGCGATGAAATGACGCATGATGAAGCCAAGGTACTGGCTCGATTGTGACCGATGCGACCCAGTTCCCCGGCCGCCAGGCAGCGCTGAAGCGATCAGGCGGCAAAATTGCGCCGCAGCCGGGCCAGCGCTAGCAGCCAGAGCGCCAGGCAGGCCAGCAAGGCAAGGGCAGCGGCTAGCGACCGGGCTTGAGGCAGAGCAAGACCGAGCATGCCGCGCAGCCAGGGCCAGCCCAGCACGACCAGCAGCAGCAGGATGATCGCTGCCACCATGCGTGGCAACCAGGGGTTGCTGCCGACGCTCCCACCAAAACCATCACGCCCCTTGCGATTGGCCAGCACCAGCAGCAGGACGCCAGCGACCAGAACACAGAAAACGACGGTGCGTGACTGCTGCGCATCCCACCCCAGCCCGATCGTCCAGGCCTGGAAGGCCAGCAGCAAGGCCGCCATGCCGGCACCCTGCAGCATCGCGGGCAGCAAGCCTGACAGTGCGAAGGGCGAGTCGGTCGCCAGCCTAGGCGGCCGGTCCATCAGGTCGGGGGCTTCCGGCTCGGCCTCGAACAGCACCGAGCAGGCCGGATCGATCAGCAGCTGGAGCAGCACGATGTGCAGCGGCCAGAGCATGGGCGGCCAGTGCAGCAGGCTGGGCAGCAGCGTCAGCGCGATCACCGGCAGATGGACCGCGAACACGAAACGGGTCGCCTTGCCGATGTTGTCATAGATCCGGCGGCCCTGGCGCAGGGCTTCGACAATGCGCACGAAGCTGTCATCGAGCAGCACCAGCGCGGCAGCCTCGCGCGCCACGTCGGTGCCACGCTCGCCCATCGCGATGCCGACATCGGCCGCCTTGAGCGCCGGAGCATCGTTGACCCCGTCGCCCGTCATGGCGACGGTCTCGCCGGCAGCGCGCAACTGGGCGATCAGGCGCAGCTTGTGCTCGGGCCTGAGCCGCGCGCAGATGTCGACCTCCTGCAAGCGCAAGGCCAGCGCCGCGTCGTCAAGCCGATCCATCTCCTCGCCGCTGATCACCTCGGCCCGCTCCGACAGGCCGACCTGGCGCGCGATGGCTTGCGCGGTGACCGGATGGTCCCCCGTCATCATGATGACCCTGACGCCGGCGCGGCGGCATTGGGCGAGGGCCTGCTTCACCTCGGGTCGCGGCGGGTCGGCCAGCGCGACCAGACCGAGGAACTCGAAGTCGAAGTCATGCTGGCACAGCGGCCATTCGATTACCCGGGATTCATTCTGGGGCTGATCGCGCCAGCGCCCGCATGCCACCCCGAGCACGCGCAAGCCGCATTGCGCCATCTGCCCGACCTGTTCGCGGATGGCGCTGCGCCTGTCCTCGCCGAGGTGACAGAGATCGGCGATCGCCTCCGGCGCGCCCTTGGTGGCCAGCAGATGCTCGCTGGCGTCGACGGTGGAGAACACCCGCGTCATGGCGAGGATCTCGGGCGAGAGCGGGTACTCGAACTCGGGCTGACGACCTTCATGCACATGCTCGGTCCCTGCCAGCCAGTGGCGACCAAAGGCCTGGATCGCCTTTTCCATCGGATCGTAGGGATCGGAAGGCGTGGCCAGCACGCAGAACTCGAGCAACCGGTGGAACTCCTCGGGCAGGCCTGGCGCGCCCTCGGGCTGGAAGCACTGGCCGTCGACGGCAAGCTCGACCACCGTCATCCGGTTGAGCGTGAGCGTGCCGGTCTTGTCGACCGCCAGCACGGTGATGGCGCCCAGCGCCTCGACCGCGGCGATGCGCCGGGTCAGCACCTGGCGCTGGGCGATGCGCCAGGCCCCCAGCGCCAGCAGCACGGTCAGGATGACCGGGATTTCCTCGGGCAGGATGGCCATCGCCAGCGCAATCCCCGACAACAGGCTCTCGATCAGGCTTCTGTCGTTCCACCACCAGGCCAGCAGCACCTGCAGCATCGCGAGCCACAGCGAGATCAGCCCCAGGGTCCGCACCAGTGCGCGCGAACGCTGCTGCAGGCCGGAGCGAGCCTGCTGGATGCCGACCAGGTCGGAGCCGATGCGGCCGACCGCGGTATGGGCACCGACAGCGCTGACCACGGCGAGGCCGACACCGCGCGTGACCACCGTGCTGGCGTAGAGCTGGGCGGAGGATCCTGCTTGCTCGATTTGATCTGGCAGCTTGCATACCGGCAGCGTCTCGCCGCTGAGCAGGGACTCGTCGACCTCGAGCTCGCCCTCGAGCAGCCTGGCATCGGCCGCGATGCGGTCGCCCTCGTGCAGGATCAGACAGTCGCCGCGCACCACATCACGCCCTGCGATGCGGATTTCGCGGCCATCACGCAGGACCAGCGCCCGCGGCGCCGAGAGCTCGCGCAGCGCCTCGAGCGCGCGCTGCGTCCGGTGCTCCTGCGCCAGCGTGATGCCGATGACGACCAGCACGAAGCCAAGCAGGAATGCCGCCTCGCCCTGGTCACCCAGCGCCAGGTAGAGCCCGCCCGCTGCCAGCAGCAGCAGGAACATGGGCTCGCGCACGACCTCGAGCGCGATCGCCCAGCCTGACTTGGGACTGGTGGCTGGCAGCAGGTTGTGGCCCTCTGCCGCCAGCCTGGCGCTTGCCTCGGCCGAACTCAGGCCGCCCTTAGCGGGCACGCCGGAATCCAGTTCCGGATCCACCTCAGCCGAAATGGCCGCTGTCGACCCACTCGGCCGAGATCAGGCTCCACCAGTCGACCGCCAGCCCGCGCAGCACATATTCATAGGGCAGCCAGCCGTAGCCGCCCTGCCCCCAGCCGCTGCCCCAGGAGTTGCGGATCAGCAGGGCACCGGTCGTGGCGGTCGAGCCGGGATTGCTGTTGCGGATGATCCGGGTGTCGTCGTAGCCGGCCACCACCACCGCATGCCCTCCGACCACGCGGTCGGCGCTGGTCGGGAAGGGAATGGCCCCCTGGTTGGACGCACTGGCCTGGGTATAGGAGCTGTAGACCGTGAAGCCGAAGAAGGCCGGAAGTCCGGCGGCCAGATTGGTCTTGATCTGGGTCAGCAAGGTGGACTTGGCAGTGCCGGGCGGGTCGAGCCGGTAGTATTTGAGCGCCTGGTAGTTGCTGCCATAGGCATAGAGGAAAGGCGTCGGCTCCTCGTCGAACTTGGCGATGTCGTAAGGCCAGTAGCTCTCGGGGGGCACGCCGAACAGGACCAGGGCCTGCATGGTGCTGCGCAGGTAGGCGCCGGTGTCGCCCTTCCACTTGAGCAGGTTGCGCGTGGTCTTGTAGAGGAACAGGCGCGAGGCATCCACATGCTTGCCGTAGGCGCGCCGCTCGTAGTACTCGAGCAGGCCGACGCCGGCATGCGCAGTGCAGGACCCCAGCGAGCCCTGGTTCTCGACCGAAGAGAACCAGGGGCGCAGGTCCACCGCGCCCGGCAGCGTGGGAGGTGCGCTGCCCGAGCCTGCCGCCTTGAGCTTGGCCAGCATCGACTTGACCTCGGGCTGGTCGACCTGATAGTCCTTGAAGCTGGGCAGGTCACGCACCCAGCCCAAGCTCATTTCCCTGATGTCACTCATTTTCGTTCTCCCTGAATGGATGATGGATGGCTCGACGGTTCGCTTGCGGGCCCCTTTCCAGCCTCGAGAACCGCCATGGCGTTGAAGAAATCCTCGCGCAATGGCTCGAAGACATGAAGGCCCTGTCCCGGCTGCTGGCCAGGACTGGCCAGGACGCCCCGTCCCTGGGCCAGGAAGGCGTGGAACTCGTCGAGCACCAGCGACTGCTGCGTGGTGTCGTAGCCGCGCCGCTCCAGCAGGCGCAGGATGGCCTGGCGCTGCAACAGGGAAACCCGGTTGAACCAGTACCACTCGGTGTAGTGCTGCAAGGCCGGATCGAGGAAATAGCGCGCGTGCTGGTACTCGTGGTCGAGCACGGCCAGGCTGTCCGCCTCGTCCACCCGGCAGGGCACGCATGCGGCAGGCTCGGAGGCGAGCGGAAACGTGATCACCATGCTGGCGCCAATGCCCGGCACATAGCCCAGCGGCGTCAGCGACAGTACCCGCCAGCGCAGCAACTGCTGCAGCAGACTCGATTCCGCCGCTGCCAGCGCTTCGCCCTGCCAGCGTGCCAGGTTGTAGAAGCGCGCCAGCCTGGACGCCTCGAGGTTGTTGCCGTAGGTCAAGGTCTCGACTCTTTGTCCGGTCTGCCGCAGCCACTGGCTCAACTCGGACTGTGCCGGCACCCGGTTCCTGGGCAAGCCGGATTTCTCCAGGAAAGCCACCATACGACCGAAGGTCTCGCCCTGGCTGCCAAGGTCGGGCTGCGCCAGCACGAGCACGCGCGGCAGGTCGGCCAGCAGGAATGCCCGCGGACGCTCTGAGCCTGAGACCCACTCATGCAAGGACAGCACCGGCAGGACGACATCAGGCTCGGGCGCTGGCGGCGCGCCATCGGGGGCTGCCACCGCTTGCAGCACGGCAGCCGTCAGCCACGTCATGCAAGCCCAACACTTGAGCGCTGGCAGCCGCCACAGAATCACGGCTGGGCCCTGGATGGCTCCGAATCATGGAAGACCAGCACCCTGACGCGCCGGTTGATGGCTGCGGCCGGGTCTTCCGGCTTGAGCAGTTCGCTGGCTCCCTTGCCGACGACGCGGAACTTCTTGCCACCGAGTTCGGCAACCGACTGCAGGTGTTGCCTGACGGTGATGGCGCGGCGCAGCGAAAGCGCGCGGTTGTAGGCAGCGCTGCCGACGCCATCGGTGTGGCCTTCAATCGTCACTGAGCTGACGCCGGAAAGCTCGCTCGAGGCCAGCGCCTGCGACAGCTTAGCGAGCAAATCGAGTCCCTCTGGCGTCAGCTGGTCGGAATCAAAGTCGAACTGGATCTGCAGGTCGACGTGGCGCGCCTCGACGGCAGGAGCACGACGCGCGGGCTTGCTGCCGGCTTGCTGCGGCAGCTCCAGCGAGAGTCCCCGGGTACGGCCCACAGGGCTGGCCGCCTCGGGCTTGAGCGCATCGATGATGGACTGGGTGGTCGGGGCTTGCGGGTCAGGGCCGGATGGCGACTGAGCCTGCGATGAGGCCGCCAGCATCAGACCTACCAGTAGGCAAACCGGCCAGCGACGCATGGTGCGGACTGCGGGGTAACTGCTCATCTTGAACTCCCTTGACGCCGCTTGCCACGGCTTGTACCCAACTGCCGAGCATGAGCCAGGAAAGCCCACGCACCTCAGATCCGGTTTTTTTTATGCTAGCAGAGAGATGGAAATTGGCCAATCCCTCATGCCTGTGGCTGAAACGGCAGCGTGCGAGCCTGGACGGAATCCAGCAGCACCGTGCTGTCGTCCCGTGCGCTCACGCACAGCGCCGAGTAGTTGTCGTGGCCGGCCCTGCCGCGGCTCCGGATGGTGGCGGCCATCTCGTCGAGCCAATCGGCGCCCGCTGACTGTCGCGCCAGCGCCAGTTCCATTTCGGCATCCTCCAGATATTCCCACCAGCCGTCGGAACAAAGCAGAAAGCAGTCTCCGGGCAGGACTTCCAGGGGCTGGGGCGAGACGGTCATCTCGATGGCTCCGGCAGCGCCGATGGCCGAGGTCAGCAGGTTGCGCTTGGGGTGGGTGCGCAGCAGGTCGGTACCGCCATAGCCCGCGTCGACCATCTGCTGCACCAGGCTGTGGTCCCTGGTCATCGACCGGATTCTGGCCTGCCTGAAATGGTAGATGCGCGAGTCGCCGACATGGGCCAGGACGGCGCTCCGCTGGCCGCGGTCGAGCAGCAGGATGGTGACGGTCGCGTGCATGTCATCCCGGGTGGCGCCGCAAGTCTTCTCGGTGATGACCGCCTCGTTGGCCGCCTTGAGCAAGCCCAGCGCCTGCTGGGACGAGACCTCGGGCCGTTCGCTGAAGGCCTGCAGCACGGTGCTGACCACCAGTCTGGAGGCAATGTCGCCGCTGCCATGTCCGCCGGCGCCATCGGACAGGACCCAGCAGCCTGTGGTGGCAGACTGCCAGTAGCCACAGGCGTCCTCGTTGCGCTGGCGGCCGCCAGTCTCGGAGATGTAGCAGGTATCGAGCTCAAGCATGCTGCCCTCTCAGGTTTCGCCGACAGGATCTGGCCGCGCCTCGCGGTCGCCGGCCTGCAGCTGGCCGACCTGCCGTTCGTAGGCATCGAGGAAGGCCTTGCCGAACAGCGCATTGAAATCGTCCGAGGCCTCGCGTGCCAGCTCGGCGTAATGCTGTTCGTACAGGTCCCACAGCCTGGCCTTGCGTCCGGACGGCTGCAGCCGGTCGAGCAGGCTGTGGGCGGCCACCCTGGCCTCGAGCCCGCCGGGCTCGAAGCGCGCCAGCACTCCGGCCAGCGCCGAACGCATGCCCGCCATCAAGCCGAGCTGATGCGCACGCAGGTCGTCGTAGGCGTCGCGCATCGCGTCGCTGGCACCCATGAAGCCCTTGCTGCGAGCCGTCAGCATCTGCCCCAGCGCGAAGGCCAGGTCGGGCGAGAACTTGAGCGGATTGTTGTCGCGGCTGGCGATCATCGTCGCCTCGGCGCGCACTTCGCGCTTGGTGACGGCACGCGCCTTGAGCAGGTCCAGCGTGCCCTGGGTGGCCTCGCGCAGCATCGCACCAACCTGTTCCATCAGTTCGGGAGTGAGGCCTTGCGGCAAGTCGAGAGGAATGCCCAGGCCGCGCAGGAAGGCCGCCTGCAGATCAGGGGCCGGGGCGACAGCTGGCGCAATCGGAGCAATGTTCGTGCTGGCCCGATCTTGCTCCTGTCCCCACTCCTGCCGCCGCTCCTGATCCTGAACCTGCCAGGACAGCACCATGCCAGGCTGCTGCACCGGCTCGGACTCTGGCTGGACGGCAGCGGGCGGCTGCAGATCGACTGTGGGCTCGGGGGGCGGATGGAGCACGGGTGGCGCGCTGAAGGGCTGCAGCAGCAGGGGCGCGTCGTCGCGCTGCGGCTCGGCCTGCTGATTGGCAACGGGGATTCGTGTCGCGCCGAACAGCACCAGCGGGTCGGTCTCCTGGGCCGAGGCAGGTCCGGCAGTGCCGAGCGGGGTGCCGGCGAACGCATCGCCCTGCCCGGCCTGCAAACCGAACAACTCGTCGATCGACGCCGAGCCGGAATCGTGACCCAAGCCCAACTCATCGCGTGCCGCCAGCTCAGGAGCCGGTTCAGGTCTGGCAAAGGGGTCGGGCGGTGGCACAGGCTCGGGTTCAGGCACTGGCTTGGCCGCAGCGAACACCGAGAACGGATCCTCGCTAGCGGCTTCGGCAGGGGCGATCGCCATGAATGGCATCGATCCAGCCGATGCCGATGCAGGCGGCTCGACCAGCAGCTCGTAGGAACCCATCGTGATGGTCTCCCCCCCTGCCAAGGGGACGCGAACCCCAGTGGTCAGCGCCTGGCCATCGACCAGGGTCGGATTGGTGCCCTGATCGATCAGTCCGAAGCCCTGGCCATCGAAATCGATCCTGGCCTGCACGCGCGAGACATGGCGCTCGGGATCGGGCAGGGACAACTCGTTGCCCGCATCGCGCCCCAGGCTGCCACCGCGCTGATCGAAATCGAAGGCTATCGGCCGTGGCGGTGGCACGCCGCGGTAGCGGATGACAGAAATGCGCAAGACAAACCCCGATGCAGCAGGCGCAAGCCGGCCTGGATTCAGCATTCCGGCCACAGGACCAGATCCTGTACAAACTATCGGTCCAGGCCCTGTCTTGTCAAGCGCTGCTTTTCTGGCGAAGATGAGGCGAAATGATTTCGACGCCAACTGCCCCAAGTGAGCGACAACGACCCTGAATCCACCCGCGTCATCGCCGCCAGTCCGGCGACGATGACCAGCAGCCCGTCGCCGGCAGTCGCGCTGCCGGCGGGCACCCGCCTGTCAGAAGAATTCGAGATCGTGGGCCTGGTCGGGCAAGGCGGCTTCGGCATCGTCTATCTGGCCGACGACCATGCGCTGCAACGGCGGGTGGCGGTCAAGGAATACATGCCGGCCTCGCTGGCCATGCGCGGCACAGCCAGCAGCGTGGTGCCGAAGTCCGAGCGCGACGCCGAGACCTTTGGCGTCGGCCTGCGCAGCTTCGTCAACGAGGCCCGGCTGCTGGCGCGCTTCGACCACCCGGCACTGCTCAAGGTCTACCGTTTCTGGGAAGCCAATGGCACGGCCTACATGGCAATGCCCTACTACAAGGGTCGCACGCTCAAGCAGCTGTTCGAGTCCGGCACCAGCCCGCCGGACGAGGCCTGGATGCGCAAGGTGCTGCTGCCGGTGATGGACGCACTGGCATTGCTGCACAGCGAGAACTGCTTCCACCGCGACGTCGCGCCCGACAACATCATGCTGCTCGAGGGCGAGCGGCCGGTGCTGCTGGACTTCGGTGCCGCGCGCCAGGTGATCGGCGACATGACACAGGCGCTCACCGTCATCCTCAAGCCAGGCTATGCACCGATCGAGCAATACGCCGAGATGCCTGGCGTCAAGCAGGGGGCCTGGACCGACGTCTATGCGCTTGCTGCCGTCATCCACTGGATGATCACCAACCACACCCCGCCGCCGGCAGTCGGGCGCATGCTGAGTGACAGCTACGAGCCGCTGGCGCGACTGGCCGGCGAGCGCTACTCGGAATGTTTCCTGCGCGGCGTAGACCGCTGCCTTTCGGTCAGGGGCGAGGACAGGCCGCAGACCATGGCCGCGATGCGCGAACTGCTGGGCTGGAGCTCGGTCCCGATCGCAGCCATCGAGCCGGCCACGGCGGCCCCATCGATGCCGACCGTGCCTTCACCTCCCACCGCTGCCACGCCGGCAGCGACCGCAGTCATGCCTGCAGCCAGCACGGCGCGAGAAGTTGCCGCCCCGCTTGCGCCAGGCAGCAAGCGCCCGCTGATGCTGGCGGGCCTCGGCGGCCTGCTGCTGGCACTGGCCGCCGCTACGGCCTGGTGGTTCTCAAGTGGTCCAGAGCCTCAGAGCGCATCTGCACCACTGGCTGCGCCAGCGCCGGTGCCTTCGACTGCTACAACACCTGAACCTGCACCAGCGCTGGAACGCCCTGTCCCCCCGCCGGTCACGCCCTCGTTTGCGCCCCCGGTCACGGCGATCGCGCTCGCGATCAGCACGCCATCGGGCAGCAACCGCTTCGGACAGGGCCAGCCCGTCTCGATCAAGGTGCAGCCCGGCCGGCAAGCCTGGGTCTACTGCTTCATGCAGGACGCCAAGGGCGAGTTGATGCGCTTCTTTCCCAACCGGTTCCGGCCTTCGGCTGTGGTTGATGCAAAGGGCATCGAGCTGCCGGGCAAGCTCAAGTTCAGGATCAACGCCGACTTCACGGGCCAGGCGGAATGGATCGCTTGCGCCGCCAGTCCGGTCGGGCTCGAGCAACACCCGCTGCTGGCCAACGGCGATTTTGTCACACTGGCCGCTAGCGGACCAGATGAGCTGCGGGCCCAGCTCGCTGCGCAGGCCGGAGCGGATATGGGCTGGTCCTTGCTGGAACTGCAAAAGCGCTGACAACAGCCCGGCAATCGGCTCAGGGGATCTGGTGCGTTGCCTGGCCGGCGAAGGCGACACCGATGACGCCGCCCCAGGTGCACAGCAGCTGGCTGGTATCGTTGAGCGCCGGCTGGTTGCTGATCAGCACGCTGACCGATCCCGGCACCCAGGGGGATGCCGTAACGGGAACACAGGGCATCGGGGTGAGCACGCCCATGGCGGCTGCCGTGGCCGACATCACGGCCGGATTGGCCGGACAGCTGCACATGCCGAAGGGCAGGATGTTGACCATGGGCAGATGGTCCATGATGTTGGCGGCGGGAAGACCGCTGCTCATGACCCGGTTGAGCGGCAGTACCTGCAGGCTGGAAGGCGCCAGCCCGAACGTGCAGCGCAACACCGCGCCATGGCAGACCTGCATCGGCATTTCCACGACTCCTTTCAGGCTGGCGGGGGCTTGGCCGCCCTCGGCTTCTTGACCGGCTTGCCAGGCTTGGGCTTGCGGGACTTGGCCCCGGAGCCGCTGCCCGCGCTGCCGCCGCTGTTGATCTTGACCAGGGCGCCGCTGATGGTCACCCCAGCGGGTCCGATGTCGACGAAGCTGCTGCCGGCGACCAGCGAGATCTGCACGCCGGCCTCCAGCACCAGCTTGACGCCCGACTTGAGGTGGATTTCCTGATCGGCATCGGCACCCAACTTGCATCCGACCTTGAGCTGCCAGTCCTGCAGCACCTCGGCGAGCTGAGACTTCTCGACCCGGATCAGCCGGTCCGCTGCGACTTCGAGGTGCTGCTCGCCCTGCACGCTCTCGACCGAATCGAGCTTGACCACCAGATGGCGCTCGCCTTCTATCACCTCGATGCTGTCCTTGGCCACGCTTCGGTGGAGTTCGGCGTCAAAGGCCTCGCTGGCATCCTGCATGACGTTGAGGTGGCGCTCCCCCTTGACGGTCTCGAACTGGTCGTGCCCGACGCCGAGATGACTGTCGTTTCCAACATATTCGACCCGGTCGTGCTCGGTGTTGAGCGTCTGGTCGCGCTCGGCATGGATGCGCAGTTCCTCCGAGCCCTTGCGGTCTTCGAAGCGGATCTCGTTGAAGTTGTCGACCCCGCCCTGCAGCGAGGAATGGGAGCGGATCCCGCTGCGCGTCATGTGCTCGGGCAGCGCATAGGGCGGCAGCTGCTCGGCGTTGTAGACCCGGCCGGTCACGATCGGGCGGTCGGGGTCGCCGTCGAGAAACTCGACCACCACCTCCTGGCCGACGCGGGGGATCGCGATCATGCCCCAGTTCTGGCCGGCCCAGGGCTGGGCGACGCGGATCCAGCACGAGCTGCTCTCGTCCCGGTTGCCGTAGCGGTCCCAGTGGAACTGGACCTTGATGCGGCCATAGCGGTCGGTGTGGATTTCCTCGCCGGCGCGGCCGACGACGATGGCGGTCTGCGGCCCGGTGATCAATGGCCGCTGGCTGCGGCGTTCGGGCGTGAAAGGCTGATCGGCGGGCAGCGCCTGCAGCTTGACACGGAAGAACTCCTCTTCTGCCGTGCCGGACTCCTGGGCCTGGTCGACGACCCAATAGCTGGCCGCCGAGACCAGAAACTGCTTCTTGGGGTCCTGGTGGGGATGGTCCTGCAGCGCAAAGCGCCTGCCGCTGGCAAGGCCCGGAGCATTGCCCTCGGCATGGAAATGCTCGTGGCGCTGCTGCAGCGACTCGACCCGCACCCTGGCAAGCCGCTCGCCATCGCTGCGCTGCACATAGCGGCCCGGAAAGTCGAAGCGCTCGAGCTCGGCTGGCGGACAGTTGGGTGCCGGCCGGAGCGCATCCGCACTGACCTGCAGGTCGGCGCGGGGTTTCTCGAAGTCGAAGTCGCGCAGCACGCAGCGCCCGGGCTGGATCTCGGCACTGCGGCTCCAGCGCCGGATTCCCTCCAGCTGATGGCTGCTGCTCGGCCCGGACTCCAGGAAGCTCACCATCCCATCCCCCGCTACCGACTCGTGCAGATGGCCGCCATCGGCGATCACGAGCGTGTGCCGGCCCGACTGGTGCAGCCAGTAGCCGTGCATGCCGTCCTGCTCCATCAGCCGGGTGACGAAGTCGAAATCGCTCTCGCGGTACTGGACGCAATAGGGCCTGCTTGGACAGTCCTCGCCAAGCTCGAAGCGGTAGTCGGCCAGTTCATGGTCGGCGAAGACCTCCGCGATGATGTCGCGCGTCGTCTTGTCCTGGAAGATGCGGCAATCGCTGGTCCGGGTCAGCAGCCAGGTCCATGGCCTGAGCATGATGCGGTACTCGTAGAGCCGGCCCCGGCTTGCGCCTTGCTCGAAGGCCGCCGCGATGCCATTGAACTCGCGCCGATTGCCAGAAGGCGCCCTCAGCTGCACCGACATTGGCCGGCCCAGCAGTTCGTCGGCGCCGATGTCACCACGCCGTGACAGCGCCAGCAGGCGATATTCAGCCCCGAGCGACAGGCCATCCTCGCCTTCCAGCCGGCAGAACAGCAGATCGCCCGCCAGCGGCGAGACGAGCTCGACCAGCCCACTCATCTTCGCCCCACCACGATGAAGCCGGCAACCGGCTTGCCGCCCTCGGTGCGCAACACCACGCTGTCGAGCGCCAGCAGCTCGAAGCCCGCCCCAGCCAGGCAGGCTCGCAGGTAGCCGGCTCCATGCGCATAGCGGCCGTTGGGATTGAGCCGGTGACCGGTCGCTGGCGCCTGGTCGCCGGCGTCCTCGACGCTGAAGGCAAACAGTCCGCCAGGCCTGAGAGCCTGGCAGGCCGCCTCGGCCACCGGCCCGAGCGGGCCAAAGTAGCACAGGGTGTCGGCCGACAGGATCAGGTCCCAGGCCGCAGCCTGCTCGGGCTTGCGCAGGAACTCGCCAAGCTCGATCCGCCACAGGCTGTCGTAGCAGCCCTTGGCCTCGGCCTTGTGCAGCATGCCGACCGACAGGTCGATCCCGGCCAGGCTGGCGGCCCAGGGCGAGACCAGCGGCCCGCACAGTCCGGTGCCGCAGCCCAGATCCAGGATGTCGAGCTGGCTGGCAGGCGCTGGCAGAAAGCGCTGCAAGGCCGCGACGACCTGCTGCGGCGCACGATAGGAGAGCCGGTGCTGCAGCTGCTCCTCGAAGCTGGCGGCAAAGCCGTCGAAAGTGCTGGCGACGTAGTCGTCTGCCGCGCGCTCGGGTATGTCCACGCCGGAGCAGGCCGCGAGATGATGGATGGCGGTGGGATTGCCCGGATCCTGCTCGAGCCAGTGCCGGAAGACAGCGGCCGCCTCATCCAGTCGGCCTAGCTGATAGTAGGCCAGGCCAAGCAATTTGTGCCCTTCCGGATGGCCGGGCGTCAGCGTGATCGAGGTGCAGTAGTGGCGCACCGCCTGTTCGGCATCGCCGCGCGCGGCGGCCAGCATGCCGAGGTTGTTGTAGGCGCGGAAATGGCCAGGATCGAGCTCGATCGCCTGCCGGTATTCGGCCTCTGCTTGGTCGAGCTCGTTGCTGGCCCGATACAGGACGCCCAGGTTGTTGCGGAAGTCGGCCCGCCGCGGGTCGAGCTCGATGGCCCGCAGATAGCTGTCACGGGCTGCATCGATGCGGCCGAGCGAGAGGCAGATGTTGCCCAGGTTGCTGAAGTAGTCTGGATGGCCGGGCTGGACGGCAATCGCCTGCTCGATCAGACCGACACCCTCCTCGGAGCGTCCCATCTGGTGGCTGGCCATGCCCTGCAGGTGCAGCACATCAGGGTGACCGGGTGCGGCCGCCAGAATGCGCTCGTAAAGCGTGACGGCGGCCTCGAGCCTGCCTTGCTGGTGCAGGCGCAAGGCATAGGCGAGGGCCTCTCGCACGGTCATCTCAGCCGCCGGGGCGACTGGCGGCTCGGTCATCATGGCGGGCAGCGCAGACATCACAGCTTCACCTTGCCGGCGGCCTTGAGCGCCTGGGCGATCGAGATGGCATCCTTCATCTTCTGGCCTTCGAGCATGGCGGTCAGGTGCTTGGCGCCGGTGACATCGAAGGACTTGAGCGCCACGCCGGTGTCGAGCTTCTTGACCACCCGGCAGAACAGGCACAGGATGGCCGGGTAGGCCAGGCCCTGCTGCTTGAGCGTGGCGATCACCTCCGACAGCTTGGGCGCATTCGGGGCCCGGGTGGACGAGATGCTGCTGTCGACCACCAGCACATCGAAGCTGGGCGCCTTCTCCAGCAGCTCGACGATCTTGCTGGGCGGTGGGTCGCAGTCGTAATGGGCGATGGCGTGGTCTTCGGTCGATGAGCCCGGCAGGGCCACTTCGGTGGCGGTGACCTTGCCTGAGATGGCGTCCGACAGCGCCGCCAGCAATGCGCCATAGCGCGGCGATGCAAACTGCAGCGAGGTCGCATAGGCCGGCTTGAACTGGGTGCCCGTCATGCGGCCGTGCGCGGTGATGATGAGGGTCTTGCCTTCGGCCTTCACTTTCGAGTCACCGGAATAGATCACGCCGACGCTGGGGATGGTCTGCTTGGACATGGAATGTTCCTGTTTGAGGAGAACGGAGTACGGCCTCAGTCGGAAAACCGGTAGCTGAACTTGCTGTCGGCTACGTCCACCTCGACGCGCTCGATCGGATGCCCGTCGAGCTGGTGGATGAGGAAGGCCATCGAGACGTCGGGCAGCAGGGTATTGGTGAGGATGGCATCGATCATGCGGCCGCCGGATTCGGTTTCTGTGCAGCGCGCCAGGATCAGCTTGACCACCTCCTCGCTGTAGCTGAAGGGCACCTTGTAGTGCTCTTCGACGCGCTTCTTGATGCGGCCCAGCTGCAGCCTGGCGATCAGGCCCAGCACCTCGTCCGAGAGCGGGTAGTAAGGAATGGTGACCAGCCGACCCAGCAAGGCGGGCGGAAAGACCTTGAGCAGCGGAGCCCGCAGGGCCTTGGCCATGCCCTCATGGTCGGGGCGCAGCTCGGGATCGGCGCACAGGGCATCGATGGTCTCGGTGCCGACGTTGGTGGTCAAGAGGATCAGGGTATTCTTGAAGCTGATGACACGACCCTCGCCGTCTTCCATCCAGCCCTTGTCGAAGACCTGGAAGAAAAGCTCGTGCACGTCATGGTGCGCCTTCTCGACCTCGTCGAGCAGCACGACGCTGTAGGGCCGGCGGCGCACGGCTTCGGTCAGTACGCCGCCCTCGCCATAACCGACATAGCCTGGCGGCGCGCCCTTGAGCGTGGAGACCGTGTGCGCCTCCTGGTACTCGCTCATGTTGATCGTGATCAGGTTCTGCTCGCCGCCATACAAGGCTTCGGCCAGCGCCAGTGCGGTCTCGGTCTTGCCCACGCCCGAGGTGCCCGCCAGCATGAAGACGCCGATCGGCTTGTTGGGGTTGTCGAGGCCGGCGCGCGAGGTCTGGATCCGCCTGGCGATCATCTCCATCGCGTGGTCCTGGCCGATCACGCGCTGCGCCAGCAGCTTGGGCAGGTTCAGGACGGTCCCGATCTCGTTGGCGGCCATGCGACCGACCGGGATGCCGGTCCAGTCGGCCACCACGCTGGCGACAGCCTGGTAATCGACTGTCGGCAGGATCAGCGCACGCTCGCCCTGCAAGGCGGCCAGCTCGGCCTGCACCGCCCTCAGGCGCTCACGCAGCGCTGCCGGATCCGCGTCTGCCGCAGGCTCTGGAGCCGTCAGTTGCGCGCGCAGTTCGAGCAGCTCGTCGACCAGCACGCGCTCCTGTTCCCAGCGTGCCTCCAGGCCTTGCAGGCGGGAGCGCTCGACGGCCAGTGCGGCCTGTGCCTTCTCGCCGCGCTCTCCGACATCGACCGCGATCGCCTGTTCGCGCGCCACGATGCCAAGCTCTGTCTCGAGCGCGGCGATGCGCTGGCGGCAATCCTCGAGCTCGGCCGGCGTCGCGTGCAGGCTGACTGCCACCCGTGCGCTGGCGGTGTCGAGCAGGCTGATCGCCTTGTCGGGCAGCTGGCGTGCCGGAATGTAGCGGTGCGAGAGCTTGACTGCCCCTTCGAGCGCCTCGTCGAGGATCTGGACCTTGTGGTGCCGCTCCATCGTCGAGGCCACGCCGCGCATCATCAGCAGTGCCTGCGGCTCGTCGGGTTCGTCGACCGTGATGCTTTGGAAGCGGCGCGTCAGCGCCGGGTCCTTCTCGATATGGCGCTTGTACTCGGCGAAGGTGGTCGCGCCGATCGTGCGCAAGGTGCCACGCGCCAGCGCGGGCTTGAGCAGGTTGGCGGCGTCGCCAGTCCCTGCTGCCCCGCCGGCGCCGACCAGCGCATGGGTCTCGTCGATGAAGAGCACGATCGGGCGCGGGCTGGCCTGCACCTCGTCTATCACCGACCTGAGCCGCTGCTCGAACTCGCCCTTCATGCTCGCGCCGGCCTGCAGCAGGCCGATGTCAAGCGAGCGCAGGCTGACTTCCTTCAAGGCCGGCGGCACGTCGCCGCTGACGATGCGCTGGGCAAAGCCCTCGACCACCGCGGTCTTGCCGACACCGGCCTCGCCGACCAGGATCGGATTGTTCTGGCGCCGCCTCATCAGGATGTCGACGAGCTGGCGGATCTCGCCCTCGCGGCCGACGACTGGATCCATCTTGCCCTGGCGCGCAAGCTCGGTCAGGTCGCTGGTGTAGCGCGCGAGTGCCTGCTGCCTGCCGAGCTGGGCCGGCGTAATGGCACCGCTCGCCTCGCCCGGCTGGGCACCTGCCGCGGTGCCGGCGGCAGTGCCAGCCAGCTCCTCGGGCGATCCGGCCAGGATGCGGTCGAACTCCTCGGACAGGGTGTCGGCACGCACGCGCTCCAACTGGCGCGAGATGCCCAGCAAGGCGCTGCGCAGGATGGGCGACTTGAGCCCGCCGACGACCAGATGGCCGGTGCGCACGCTGCTGGCACCGAACATCAGCGAGGCGTAGACCCAGCCGCGCTCGACCAGGCGCTCGACCTGCTCGGACAGGTCGGAAATGGAACTGGCGCCGCGCGGCAGGCTGTCGAGCGCGGCGGTGATGTCGCTGGAGAGCCGGGCCGGATCGAGCTCGAAATGACGCACGATGCGGTGCAGGTCCGAGTCCGGCGTCAGCAGGATCTGCTGCAGCCAGTGCACCAGCTCGACATAAGGGTTGCCGCGCAGCTTGCAGAAGACGGTCGCCCCCTCGATCGCCTTGTAGGCCAGCGGATCGAGCTTGCCGAACAGCGTGACGCGACTGATCTCGCTCATGCCCGTACCTCCCCGGAGTTGAGAATGATCTCCTTCAGGTCCATCAGCGCATGGTCGCCTGAGTCGGTGGCCAGCACGCGCTGGCCCAGCCCGAGGTAGACGCCCTTGCCGCGCTCGACCCATTCGGTGCGGCGCCCCATGCGGATCGCGCCATCGGCATGCAGCTCGGAGCCGGGATAGCGGGTCGGAATCAGCCCGACGGTGCTGCCGCCATTGGCAAACTCGAAGTGCACCGGCATCCAGACCGCGTCGCGCAGGTCGACCGGCGGCTCGAATACGATCCGCCTCAGGCGCTGGAACGGCAGCCAGTAGTAGCGGCCCTCGATGATGGCCTCGCAGACCGGCCCAAGACGCATGTCGGCATCGGCAATCCAGCCGAAAGGCACGCCGTTGGCGCTGCCACCGCAAGCCGGAGCGGCCTCGAAGGCCTGCTCGCGCAAGCGGTCCGAGTCTGCCATGCGACCTTGAGCTGCTGCCTGCAACGACTCGACCAGCCAGGCCAGCCATTCCTCGGGCTGGCCGAGGATAAGCGGCGAACGCCGGCCTGCAAAGACCTCCGAGCGCAGCTGCTCGCACTGCAGGGCCGGCGCATAGAGCTGCACCATGGCCAGCGCCGAGGCCTGCAGCTCACCCGCCAGCCTGAGCTGGACAAGGGCGCGCTGCCACTGTCCCATGATGGCCAGCAGCTGGAACAGGAAGATGCGCAGTTCCGGCGCGGACGGGCTGGAGCGGACCTGCTGCTGCAGCAATTCCAGCGCCTGCTCGAGGCGACCTTCGCGCAGGGCCAGTTCGGCGTCTTGCTTGTCGTTCAATCGCTCACCTCAACTCTTTTCGTTGATCACGGTCTCGAAGGTATTGGTGCCGCGTCCACCGCCGGTCTTGACCTGGGGCACATATTCGACCGTGATCTTCTGGAAACTCAACTCGATCTGCTCCGAGAGGACCGAACTGTCGGCACCCTCGCCGCCCGTGACATGGTGGCGCACCAGGCGCGCATTCTCGACCGTGATGGTCAGGTAGGTCAGCGCCTGGTCGCCCGCCTTGCGAACGGTCAGCACGGCCTTGCGGATGAGCTCGTTGCTGCGCAAGGCCGACATCAGCGCCGTGGTGGCGCTGTCGACGCGCTTGGCCAGCCGCAGCAATTCCATATTGGTGCGGCCGGTCGGCTGGCCGAAGGCATCGCCCGGGCTGTCCATGCCCCAGGACCAGGACATGACATCGATTTCCCCGAGATGTGACTTGTCCTGGGATTCACCCCGGATCAGGCCCTGGCGGGCCCCTTCCACCCGGAGAAACATGTCGCGCTGTGACATCGGCACACCTTTCTGGCTGGAGACGAGGGTTTCCCGGCCCTGACGGCTTGGCCTGGCCCATGGCGGATCAGGACCGGGATGGGGCCAGCATTGACGGTCAGCCGGCCGGTGCGTTTTCCGCGATGTTCCAGGCAGCGATGCGGGCACCGCCCTCCTTGGCGCCCTTGGTGCTCTGGGTCTGGTACTCGAACTTGAACTCGGCGAAGTTCAGCGTCACGGTTTCAGTCAGCCGGTCTTCGCCGCCGCTGCCGCCGGTCGAGAGGTTGCTGACGATGACCTCCTTCATCGTGATCTTGATGTACTCGAGCGGAGTGTCGCCAGCCTTGCGCACGACCAGCATCGCCTCATCGAGATGGGTGCCCTTGCAGCAGCCCAGCATGAGAGCCGGACTGGAGGCATCGACATACTTGGTCAATGTGATGTCCTGCACGCTGACCTTGCCCGAACCACCCCCACCTCCCATGTGGGTCGTGCCGCTCTGCGACATGCCCCATGACCAAGCCAGGATGTCGATCTCACCCTTGTGCGACTTGTCGGTTGACTCCCCATCGATTCCCGAGATTTTCAAGAACATGTCGACTGCCATATGTCATCTCCCTGCTTGCCAGTCCACTGAGGATGCAGACGATGAAAGCGACGTGGACCCGGATCGCTTGTTCGTCAGGCGGAAAATGGCTGGTTCAGGCCGGCTTCTCGGACGGCAGCCTCGCGACCAGGCGCAGCGAGACCGTGAGTCCTTCGAGCTGGTAGTGCGGGCGCAGGAAGAACTTGGACTGGTAGTAGCCGGGCTTGCCCTCGACGTCCTCGACCACCACCTCGGCTGCCGCCAGCGGACGCCGGGCCTTGGTCTGCTCGGATGAATGAGCCGGGTCGCCGTCGACATAGTTCATGATCCAGTCCTGCAGCCATCGCTCCATCGCGCCACGGTCCTTGAAGGAGCCGACCTTGTCGCGCACGATGCACTTGAGGTAGTGGGCGAAGCGGCAGCAGGCAAACAGATAGGGCAGCCGTGCCGCCAGGCTGGCGTTGGCGCTCGCGTCCGGGTCGTCGTATTCGGCCGGCTTCTGCAGCGACTGGGCGCCAATGAAGGCTGCGAAATCCGAATTCTTGCGATGGATCAGCGGCATGAAGCCGCTCTTGGCGAGTTCGGCCTCGCGCCGGTCGCTGATCGCGATCTCGGTCGGGCACTTCATGTCGACGCCGCCGTCATCGGTCGGGAAGGTGTGGACCGGCAGGCCCTCGACCGCGCCGCCTGACTCGATGCCCCGGATGCGCGAACACCAGCCGTACTCCTTGAAGGAGCGGTTGATGTTGGCCGCCATCGCGTAGGCGGCATTCGACCAGGTGTAGCGCGAGTGGTCGGCGGCGCCGGTGTCCTCCTCGAAGTCGAAGCCCTCGACCGGACTGCTCCTGACGCCGTAGGGCAGCCTGGCCAGCATGCGCGGCATCGCCAGGCCGATGTAGCGCGCATCGTCGGAGGCTCGCAGCGAGCGCCAGGCGGCGTATTCGGGCGTGGTGAAGATCTTGGTCAGGTCGC
>CAZJQH010000013.1:0-8942 GCA_964547895.1 uncultured Chitinophaga sp.
TGTTGGTGCCGCCGGCCTCGAAGCTGGCGTCGACCATCAGCTCGCGGTGCAGCGGCACGTTGGTCTTGATGCCCTCGACCGCCACCTCGGACAGCGCGGTGCGCATGCGAGCCAGCGCCTGCTCGCGCGAGTCGCCGTGCACGATGATCTTGCCGATCATCGAGTCATAGTTGGACGGCACCGTGTAGTTGGCGTAGACATGCGAATCAACCCGCACGCCCGGGCCGCCCGGCATGTGCCAGGTCGTGACCCGGCCCGGCGAGGGGGTGAACTTGAACGGGTCCTCGGCGTTGATGCGGCACTCGATCGCATGACCGCGCAGCTGGATCTGGCGCTGCGTGAACGGCAGCTTCTCGCCGGCGGCGATCAGGATCTGGGTGCGCACGATGTCGATGCCGGTGATGGCCTCGGTCACCGGATGCTCGACCTGCACGCGGGTGTTCATCTCGATGAAGTAGAACTCGCCGTTCTCGTACAGGAACTCGAAGGTGCCGGCGCCACGGTAGCCGATCTTCTTGCAGGCGGCCGCGCAGCGCTCGCCGATCTTGTCGATCAGGCGGCGCGGGATGCCGGGGGCCGGCGCTTCCTCGATCACCTTCTGGTGGCGGCGCTGCATCGAGCAGTCGCGCTCGCCCAGGAAGACCGCATTGCGGTGCTGGTCGGCCAGCACCTGGATCTCGATGTGGCGCGGGTTCTGGAGAAACTTCTCCATGTAGACGGCCGGGTTGTTGAAGGCTGCGCCGGCCTCCGCCTTGGTGGTCTGGACCGCGTGCAGCAGCGCCGCCTCGGTGTGCACCACGCGCATGCCGCGGCCACCGCCACCGCCAGCGGCCTTGATGATGACCGGATAGCCGATCGCCTTGGCGATGCGCTTGACCTCGGCCGGATCCTCGGGCAGCTCGCCCTCCGAGCCCGGCACGCAGGGCACGCCGGCGCGGATCATGGCCTGCTTGGCCGAGACCTTGTCGCCCATGATGCGGATCGACTCAGGGGTCGGGCCGATGAACTTGAAGCCGCTCTGCTCGACGCGCTCGGCGAAGTCGGCGTTCTCGGACAGGAAGCCGTAGCCCGGGTGGATGGCCTCGGCGTCGGTCACCTCGGCAGCCGAGATGATGGCCGGCATGCTGAGGTAGCTCTGCGCCGAAGCGGCCGGGCCGATGCAGACCGCCTCGTCGGCGAGCTTGACGTACTTGGCCTCGCGGTCGGCTTCGGAGTAGACCACCACCGACTTGATGCCCATCTCGCGACAGGCGCGCTGCACGCGCAACGCGATCTCGCCACGGTTGGCGATCAGGATTTTCTTGAACATGGGGTATGCCCTTATTCGATCACGAACAGGGGTTGTCCGTATTCGACAGCCTGGCCGTTTTCGACCAGAATCTGGGTCACAGTACCGCTCTTGTCGGCCTCGATCTCGTTCATGATCTTCATCGCCTCGACGATGCAGATCGGCTCGCCTTCCTTGACCTGGCTGCCGACGTCGGCAAAGGCCTTGGCGCCCGGGCTGGCAGCGCGGTAGAAAGTACCCACCATGGGAGACTTGACCACATGACCCTTGACGGCCTCGGCTTCAGGCGCTGCGACGGCAGTCACGGCTGCGACGACCGGAGCGGTGGCGGGCGCGGCGACGGCCAGCTGGGGCGCGGCCGCCATCACGGTGGCGGCACTCACGGGTGCGCTCTTGACGATGCGAACCTTGCCTTCAGCCTCGGTGATCTCGAGTTCGGACACGTTCGATTCCGACACCAGGTCGATCAGGGTCTTGAGTTTGCGCAGATCCATATTCTCTCCTAGATGTGCACCTAAAATGCACCAAAATTTCCACAACGACGTGAAATTGGGCCCGAATATACACGATATGGCGCATGGCAGACACATTACCCTTGTGGCAGGACAAGCAAAAAACGCGCTAGAAATGGCAGAAACAGGATCCCGAAATGCCTGAAGATGCAGCAGCCTCGACGACGGAACTGCCTGGCCTGGCACGCACCCTGGTGTCGGCTGGCAAGCTGTCCCAGGAGGCCGCCAGCCGCCTGTACAGTCGCGCGCGCACCAACATGACCAGCTTCATCGCCGAGCTGACCGGCAGTGGCGCGGTCTCGGCGTCGGACCTGGCGCACCTGCTGTCACAGGCCTTTGCCTCGCCGCTGCTCGATCTCGATGCGCTCGACCCGCAGCGCCTGCCGCGCGACCTGCTCGACAGCCGGACCTGCCTGCAGTACCGGCTGCTGCCGCTGGGCCGGCGTGGCAACCGTCTTTGCGTGGCCACCGCCGACCCAACCGACCAGCAGGCCGCCGAAAAGGTCAAGTTCTCGACCCAGCTCGGCGTTGACTGGGTGATCGCGGAATTCGACAAGCTGGGCCGCCTGGTCGAAGCCAGCGCTGCCAGCACCTCGGAGAGCATCGAGCAGATCATCGGCGCCGACTTCGAGATCGACTCTTCCCGGGTCGAGCTCACCGGCACCGACGGCACCAGCAAGATGGAGCAGGAGATCGAGGACGCACCGATCGTGCGTTTCCTGCACAAGATGCTGCTCGACGCCTACAGCAAGCGCGCCTCCGACCTGCATTTCGAGCCCTACGAGCACAGCTACCGGGTGCGCTTTCGCATCGACGGCGAACTGCACGAGATCGCCTCGCCACCGGTCGCGATCCGCGACAAGCTGGCCTCGCGCATCAAGGTGATCTCCAAGCTCGACATCTCGGAAAAGCGCGTGCCGCAGGACGGCCGCATGAAGCTCAAGGTCGGTCCTGACAAGGTGATCGACTTTCGCGTCAGCACCCTGCCGACCTTGTTTGGAGAAAAGATCGTGATCCGGATCCTGGACCCCAGCAGCGCCCAGTTGGGCATCGATGCGCTCGGCTACGACCCGCAGGACAAGCAAAAGCTGCTCGAGGCGATCGCGCGCCCCTACGGCATGGTGCTGGTGACCGGCCCGACCGGCTCGGGCAAGACCGTATCGCTCTACACCTGCCTCAACATCCTGAACCAGCCCGGCGTCAACATCTCGACGGCCGAGGACCCGTCCGAGATCAACCTGCCGGGCGTCAACCAGGTCAACGTCAACGAGAAGGCCGGCCTGACCTTCGCCGCCGCGCTGCGCGCCTTCCTGCGCCAGGATCCCGACATCATCATGGTGGGCGAGATCCGCGACCTCGAGACCGCCGACATCGCGATCAAGGCGGCCCAGACCGGCCACCTGGTGCTCTCGACGCTGCACACCAACGACGCCCCCAGCACCTTGTCGCGCCTGCTCAACATGGGCGTGGCGCCATTCAACATCGCCTCGAGCGTCAACCTGATCACGGCGCAGCGGCTGGTGCGCAAGCTCTGCCAGAACTGCAAGGCGCAGATCGACCTGCCGCGGCAGGCCTTGCTGGACGCCGGCTTCAAGGCCGAGGATGTCGATGGCAGCTGGAAACCCTACCACGCAGTGGGTTGCAAGGACTGTAGCAACGGTTATCGCGGCAGGACCGGCATCTACCAGCTGATGCCGATCAGCGAGGCGATGCAGCAAATCATCCTGGCCAACGGCAGCGCGCTCGAGATCGGCCAGCAGGCCAGGCGCGACGGGGTGCCGACACTGCGCGAAGCTGGCTTGCGCAAGGTCAAACAGGGTATAACCTCATTGGAGGAGGTGCTGGCCAGCACCAAAGACTGAAGCATGCCCACTGCAGCCAGATAGCGAGCACAAAGCCACACAGGGAGAACAAGACCATGGCCACTACCAGCACCAGCAAGGTCAAGGAATTTGTCTTTGAATGGGAAGGCAAGGACCGCAGCGGCAAGGCCGTGCGCGGCGAGACCCGTGCCGCCAGCGAGAACCTGGTCATGACCGCGCTGCGGCGCCAGGGCATAGCGCCACTCAAGGTCAAGAAGCGTCGCATGTCGGGCGGCAAGGCGATCCGCCCGAAGGACATCGCGATCTTCACGCGCCAGCTCGCCACCATGATGAAGGCAGGCGTGCCGCTGCTGCAGGCCTTCGACATCGTCGGCCGCGGCAACCCGAACCCGAACGTCACGCGCCTGCTCAACGAAGTGCGTACCGACGTCGAGACCGGCACCTCGCTAAGCGCGGCCTTCCGCAAGCACCCGCTGCACTTCAACAGCCTCTACTGCAACCTGGTCGAGGCGGGCGAGGCAGCCGGCATCCTTGAGGACATCCTGGACCGGCTGTCGGTCTATCTCGAGAAGTCGGAAGCGATCAAGAGCAAGGTCAAGTCGGCGCTGATGTATCCGACTGCGGTGATCGTGGTGGCCTTCGTGGTGGTCGCGGTGATCATGATCTTCGTGATCCCGGCCTTCAAGGAGGTGTTCTCCTCCTTCGGCGCCGACCTGCCGGCCCCGACCCTGTTCGTGATCGCCATGAGCGAGTTCTTCGTCGCCTGGTGGTGGCTGATCTTCGGCGGCCTTGGCGGCGGCGGCTATTTCTTCATGCAGGCCTGGCGGCGCAGCGAGAAGGTGCAACGCGTGATGGACCGCCTGCAGCTCAAGCTGCCCATCTTCGGCACCCTGGTGGAGAAGTCGGCGGTGGCGCGCTGGACCCGCACGCTGGCGACCATGTTCGCCGCCGGCGTGCCGCTGGTGGAGGCACTGGACTCGGTCGGCGGCGCCTCGGGCAACTCGCTCTACGCCGACGCCACGGCCAAGATCCAGCAGGAGGTCTCGACCGGCACCAGCCTGACCCAGGCCATGACCAACACCAGGATCTTCCCGTCCATGGTGCTGCAGATGTGCGCGATCGGCGAGGAATCGGGCTCGATCGACCACATGCTGGGCAAGGCAGCCGACTTCTACGAGCAGGAGGTCGACGACATGGTCGCCGGCCTCTCGAGCCTGATGGAGCCGATCATCATCGTGCTGCTGGGCTCGATCATCGGCGGCATCGTGGTCTCGATGTACCTGCCGATCTTCAAGCTCGGCCAGGTGGTCTGAAAGCAGTTGCCCGCGGCTGGCCCGCGGGCATTTGCAGTCTGGGCCGGCTGGCGCCGGCCCGCCACTGGTTTCAGGGGTTCTTCTTGAGGTTGCCGTTCTCGAGCAGCTTGCGGATGATCTCGACATCGCTGTCGCTGCCGGCATAGGCCTGCAGCTCGCTCAGGCTGACGTTGCGCAGCGTGATCGACTGCTGGTCGTCCGGGACACCGTCGCCGTTGGCGTCGATCTGGATCACCGCATGTCCTTCGGCATCTGCGGCAAAGCTCACGAAATCGCTCAGGAAGTCGGCGGTGTTGCCGGGTGCGTCAATCAGGCCGTCGAGATCGATCGAGTCGCCGCCGTCATCGACATGGGCCAGCGTGAAGTCGCTGATCCAGTCGGCACCGGAGTCGTCGGCCTCGTAGTCGAAGGTATCGCTGCCGGGGCCGCCGCTGAGCAGGTCGTCCCCCGGGCCGCCAGCGATCAGGTCATCGCCCTCGCCGCCATACAAGGTGTCGGCACCGCCACCGCCATACAGGCTGTCGTCGCCACCACCACCGAAGAGCTCGTTGGCGTCGTTGTCGCCACGCAGGATGTCGGAGAAATCGGATCCCCTCAGGTTGGAGATGTCCGACAGCGTGTCGCTGCCGGCACCACCCGAGACGTCGGGCGTCAGATCACCCTGGTCGGCCAGGCTGGCCACGACGCCGGCCTCGGCGCTGTCATAGGCAGCGGTATCCAGCCCGCCGCCGCCGATGATCTGGTCGTCGCCCGGTCCGCCCTCGAGCACGTTGGCACCGCTGTCGCCCCGGATCGAGTCCCCCAGGCCAGAACCGACGACATTCTCGACATCGACCAGGGTATCCACCTGGCCCGACGGGCTGGCCGTGGCGATGCCGCCGGCCAGGTCGATGGCGACCGACTCGGCCGAGCGGGAATAGTCGACGGTATCGAGGCCCTCACCGCCTGCGATCAGGTCGCTGCCGGCGCTGGCCATCAGCCAGTCATCGCCGGCCAGGCCGGCATAGCTGTCCGCACCAGGCGTGCCCTCGATGACGTCAGGGCCGGGCGTACCGACCGCAGCCGTCTCGGTGTAGGTCAGCAGGGAAAAGGCGCTGCTGGCCGGGTCGCCGTCGGCGTCGATCACCGTGGCGGTGAAGTCGAGCTGGACCGGCACATCGACCTGCACCATGGTCGAGGTCGTGAAGCCGAAGGCCAGCTTGACCACGCTGCCGCTGACATCGCCCGCATCGCTGATGTGCAGGCCAGGCAGGACCCTGAGCTCGGCAATATGGTCCCAGCCGTCAGGAACGAGAGCAGTGAACTGGGTACGGTTGGCGTTCCACTGCGATTCGCCCGAATAAGGCAGGAGCGCATCCCCGTCGACCAAGTAGATGCCGCGCAGGCTGTCGAGCATCAGCGTCTGCTGCTGGCCGGATTCACCGACCAGGGTGAGATAGAGCAGATCCGCCTGGCTGCCGCCGAAGGCGTTGGCGCCGCTGCCGGTGATCTGGACCACCACCGAGCTCGCCTCGCCTTCGGGGTTGTAGATCAGCACCTCGGACTCGTCACTGTCATGCTTGCCGCCCTCCGGATAGCTCGACAGCAGGTTGTTCTGGAAGCCGATGCCGTCGCCGGAGACGTTGACCGCCGTGCCGATGGGCGTCAGGCTCTGCTGCACCACGCTGCCGCCGCTGCCGAAGGCCGGCAGGCTCAGTGGGGGCGGCGTCGGCACCAGGCGCGCCAGCGAGGTCACGGAGGCGGTTGCGGTCTCTCCCGTTTCCTCATCGAGATAGCTGATGGTGTAGACATCGGTCGGACCGGAAGGGTCGGTGCTGCCGCTGAACTCGTCGGCCACGACCGACACTTCCTTGGAGGCGGCGCCGAGATCGACGACATAGCTGCCGTCGGGCTTGAGCTCGAAGTCGAAGCCTATCGTCAGCGCGCCGCTGGTGAGCGTGCCGCTGCCCCGGCCGGTCTGGGCATCGTAGCTGTCGAAGACCGCGACCGCCGGCTGACCGTCGACCGTCGCGCCATCGAGCGTGACGTCGGCAACCATGGGCACGGTATCGTCGACGCCCTGGGCGGCGCTCCACAAGCCCGTGTAGATCCCCTCGCCGCCGGCGGCGCCGACCGTGCTGGTGAACAGGGCGGTCGGCTGGCTGTCCGAGATGGTCAGGCTGACGGTCGCGGACGCCTTGTCGCCGTCGGTGTCGTAGGCATCGACCCGCACCCGATCGACCGTCACCAGGTCTTGCTCGTGCAGCAGGTTGCCATCCAGCGTCGCAATGACATAGACCCCCGATGCCGAGGCACCCGACAGCGTCAGCACCAGGGTGCCCTGGCTGGTCTGTGCCTGCAAGGTGTCGGGATTGATCAGCGCCCACTGCAGCGCGCCACCGTCGATGCCGTTGAGGCCTGTCACCTCGGGGGTTGCCACCGAGGGGCTGACGAAGGCATAAAGCGCCGGGTCCATCGCGTCGGCTCCGGTATCGAAGGTCAGCAGCACGCTGCCCGAGGGCTTGCCGGCTTCCGCCAGCGCCATCGTGCCTGTCGCATCGGAGGGTTGCGAATCGATGTCAGTGATCACCTCGCCCTGGAACGCGACCGCCTCGTAATTGCCGCCTGAGCTGCCCGTGATCGTGACCGGATCCAGGCTCAAGCTGCCCTCGGGCAAGGGCACATCGACGCTGCCGCTGCTGGCGCCGACCGGAATGCTGACCTGGTAGCCATTGGACAGCTGGAATACCAGCGGACTGCCTTGCACCGGCGTACTGGCCGGACCACTGACCGTGTAGGTGATGAAGGCCTGGCCCTCGGGCACGCTGTCCGGCCCGGCCAGGGCGAAGGTCGTGCGGTCGACCGTGTCGACCAGCTGCACCGAGCCCACCTGCGGCTCGCCCAGCGCCTCGAAGCCGCCCCCGCTGACCGCCACGTCCGTGGCCGCCGCCAGCGATTGCGGGTTTTCTGCGTAGACGTCCTCGTAGACCGACTCCGGAATCAGTGCCTGCACCGTGCCGACGCTGCCGCTGGCAATCGTGATCGTCTGCGCCTGCCCCGCCAGGTCCTTGAAGCTGACCACCACCGGCGCATCACCCGCGCGCACCGGCGCACCCAGCTCGACCTGGTAGGTCAGCGTCACCCCGTCTTCGGTGAAGTCCGGCTGCGCCGTCAGGCTCACGCTGGTGAGGTCGCGCGTGTCCGCGACGCCGATGGTGGCGGTGTCGCTCAAGACCAGCGCCTCATAGTTGCCGCCGCTGACGCTCTGGATGCCCACCTCGTAGGCACCCGCATCGGTATAGGGATCTTCCGCGTTGGCCACCGCAAAGGGGGTCGAGATCCCGATGCTCTGCCCGACCGGTATCGTGATCGTCGCGCCATTGCTCAAGGTCAGGTGCAGGTCACTGCCCGTCACCGGGGCTGCGACCGCAGCCGAGACCGTCGCATAGCCGCCTTCGTAGGCAGTTGCATCGCCCAGGGTGATGGCGGTCGGATCGATGGTGTCAAGCACGGTCACCGTCGCACTGACCGAGGTGGCCAGCGACTCGTAGTTGCCACCGCTGGCGCTCAGCACGCCGACCTGGTAGGCGCCCTGGTCGAGATAGGGATCCTCGGCATTGGCCACCACGAAGGGGGTGGACACCCCGCTGCTCTGGCCGACCGGTATCGTGATCGTGGCACCGTTGCTCAGCGTCACGAGCAGATCCGTGCCCGTGACCGGTGCCGTGACCGAGGCCGTGAGGGTGGCCGTGCCGCCCTCGAAGGCCGTCACGTCACCCAGGCGCAGGTAGCTGGTATCCAGCGTATCGGCAATCTGGGCGGTGGCGCTGACGCCTTCATAGGCGATGGCCTCGAAATTGCCACCCAGGATCCCGGTCACGCTGGCCATGATGACACCCGGGTCTATATAGACGTCGGGGTTGGAGGTGTTGACCAGCAGGGTACCGGTGGTTTCACCGGCCGGGATCAGGATGTTGCCCAAATCGGTCACGACCGTCACGTCGGTCTGGCCCGGATGGCTCAGCGT
>CAZJQH010000013.1:9042-23893 GCA_964547895.1 uncultured Chitinophaga sp.
TGTTGCCCAAATCGGTCACGACCGTCACGTCGGTCTGGCCCGGATGGCTCAGCGTCGCGGTGAAGGTCACGCCGGCCTGGTCCTCGTCGACGTTGCCGGCCGTCAGGCTCACGGTGGTGCGGTCCAGCGTGTCGAAGATGCGGGCGCTCGCCGCCACGCCCTCGAAGTCGACCGCCTCGAAGTTGCCTCCGACCAGTCCGGTCACGCGCGCCGTGATACTGCCCGGATCGAGATAGACATCAGGATCGGCCGTGGCCACGAACAGGGTGCCGCTGGTCTGCCCGGCCGGAATCAGGATGTCGCCCAGGCTGGTCACGACCGTCACGTCGGTCTGGCCCGGATGGCTCAGCGTGGCGGTGAAAGTCACGCCGGTAGCGTTCTCATCGACGTCGCCCACGCCCAGGGAAACCGCGGTCTGGTCTATCGTGTCGGCGATCTGCGCCGTGGCCTGCGCCGCGCTATAGTCGACCCGCTCGAAGTTGCCGCCCACCAGCCCGTTGACGCTGATGGACAGGCTATCCGGATCGCGATAGACATCGGGGTCGGCGGTGTTGACAAACAAGGTGCCGCTGGTCTGGCCCGCCGGGATGAGGACCTCGCCCAGGTTGGTCACGACCTTCACGTCGGTCTGGCCAGGCTGGCTCAGCGTGACGGTGAAAGTCACGCCGGCGGCGTTCTCGTCGACATCGCCGGCGCTGACGCCGACCGTCGTGGTGTCGACCGTGTCATTGATCGCGGCCTCGGCGCTTGCCGCACTGAAATCGACCAGTTCGAAATTGCCGCCCACGAGCCCGTTCACGCTGGCCGCGATGCGGCCCGGGTCAAGGTAGACATCGGGGTCGGCCGTGCTGACGAACAGCGTGCCGCTGGTCTCCCCCGCCGGGATCAGGATATTGCCCAGGCTGGTCACCACCGTCACGTCGGTCTGACCCGGATGGCTCAGCGTCGCGGTGAAGGTCACGCCAGCCTGGTCCTCGTCGACATCGCCAGCAGTCAGCGTCACCAGCGTCGGATTCAGGGTGTCGATGACCTGGGTCGTGGCATCCTCGTCCGCCACCAGCACGCTGTCGAAGCCGCCGCCCTGGACCGCGTCGATCCTGGCCGAGAGAGTCTCGGGGTCGACATAGGGATCGTCGCCCTGCACCGGCACCAGCACCGTGCCGCTGTCGGCGCCGGCCGGAATATTGATGACGGCGCCGTTGCTCAGGGTGACGGTCATGTCGCTGCTGGCCGGCCGATCCAGCACAGCCCGGTAGCGGATGCCAGGCCCGCCCTCCTCGACCTCGCGATCGGCATCAAGCCGCAGCAGCGGCAACTCTGGCTCGGCCTCAGGGATGGCACCGAGCTCGATGTCCTGGATCTCGCCTGGCTCGCCAAGCTGGTAGTCGTACTGCAGCGGCGTGACGCCCTCGGCGATGCGCAGCAGCCGCACGAAGCTGCTGCCGTCGCCGCCACCGCCACCGGCCAGTCCGGCCGCCGCAGCCTCGATGTCATCCAGGTTGTCGCCGCGCTCGAGCGCCTCGATCACCGTCTGCACTGCGCCCGCGGCAGTGGGCTCGGCTGGCAGCAGGATGTCCGGCCCCAGTTCCAGGACCTGATCGGCTCCCAGCGTGATCCGCCTGCCGTCGTCGAGCAGCAGTTCGACCTCGGCACCAGCCGCAGGCCTGACCGTGTCGCCGGGACGCAACTGGTCACCCACCGCCAGCATGCGCGGAGTCCCCGCCTCATCGAGCACCAGGACCGTTCCCCTCAGGGCCACCACGCTTGCATTCAGAGCCATACATTCCCCTTGAAAAGCTGCCGCGGACCGGCGGATCAGGCCAGGGCTAGACTGCCTACAAGGCCTGCCAGACAAAGCCTTTGTACAAAATAATCATATCGAGAAAGAATGAAGCACGATAGTTCCCAGGAGCCTCCTGGGAGGTGACGATCCGCGCTTGTTGGCACAATGCAGCCAGCAGCGACAAGAAAGCCCTGATGGAAAGCAGACCGCCGAGCCAGCCACCGCGCCCCAGGCACAGCGCCACCGCCTATGCGCTGGCGTGGCTGGCATTCGCACTGAGCATAGGCCTGACGCTGGCCTTGTGGCGCTCCTCTCTGCGCGAGCAGGAAGCCGCCCGCGCGGCACTGTACGAGCAGCGCGTCGCCGTGCTGCGAGCGGCCCTGCAGCAGCGGCTGGCTGATCACGAAGCGCTGTTGCAGGGAGCGGCCGGCCTGCTGGCAGCCAGCAGCGAGCTCAGCCAGGCACAGTGGTCGGCATTCGTCACGGCCCAGCAACTGGAACAGCGCTGGCCCGGCGTGCAAGGCCTGGGTCGCGTGCTGATGCTGCATCCGAACCAGGCAGCGGCGCACGAATCCGCACGACGCGCCGAGGGTCAATCCGACTACTCGATCCGGCCCAGCCAGGCCGGCACCTCGCAGCTGGCGGTGAGCGTGCTGTTCGAGCCGCAGCGGGCCGGCTACGAGGCGCTGCAGGGCTACGACCTGTACTCGGCGCCAGAGCTGAAGTCGGCCATGAAGCGCGCGCGCGATGCGGGCCGGGCCGCCATCAGTGCTCCCAGCCAGCTGTTGCAGCAAGGGGCGGGCCGCTCCAGCGGGTCTGCCGAATTCGCACTCTTCCTGCCGCTGTACCGGAGCGACCCGGACAGCGGGACGCCAGCGCAGCGGCAGGAAACCCTGACTGGCTATGTCTACGCCTGGCTGCGACCCGCCGAGGTCCTGCAGGACCTGCTCGAACAGGGCTCGATCGACAGCGAGATTGCGCTCTTTGACAGCGACGAGGCTGGCGCCCGGCTGCTTCACGGCAAGGCGGCATCAGGCAGGATCGCGGCCCACTCGCTGGACCTGCCGCTGGCCGTGGCTGGGCAGCGCTGGCTGCTGCGCGCGCGCAGCAGCGCAGAATTCGATGCAGCCAATCGCAGCCGGCAGCCCACGCTTGTGCTCGCGGGCGGCCTGGCGCTGGACATCCTGCTGTTTGCCAGCCTGCTGCTCTACAGCCGCCAGCGCAGGCTGCGGCTGCTGCTGGAGGCCAGCAACGAAGGCCTGCGTTCAGCCACCCGGCATATCCGCAGCCTGATCGAGTACAGCCTGGACCCGCTGTTCACCACGGATGCGCATGGCAGGATCACCGATGTCAACCGTGCCGCCGAGCTGGCCCTGGGCCAGGCACGCGATCGCATCGGCGGCACCGAACTGGCGCACCATTTCGTCGAGCATGACCAGGCCAGGGCCGCCTGCCTGGAGGCCCTGGCGCGCGGAGCCCTGGCCGACTGCCAGCTGCATCTGCTGCGCGAAGGGCGCCAGCCCGTGGCCGTGCTGTGCAATTTCAGCGTCTATCGCAACGAAGCCGGCCGGGTCGCAGGCCTGCTGGTCACCGCGCACGCCCACCAGGATCGGCGCCAGCCAACCGACGCGACGGCCTGAAGCAGGGGTCAGGCGAGGACTCAGGCGCCCATCACCCGCGACAGATGCAGGCGCTTGGCATCCAGGTCGGCATCGGTGTCGACGTAGCGCTGCGCAATGGCGCGGAATTCCTCGTGGATCTGGACGAAGGCGTCGACCATGTCCGGATCGAAATGCTTGCCGCGCCCCTCGGTGATGATCGCCATCGCCTGCTCGTGCGACATGCCTTCCTTGTAGACGCGGCGGCTGATCAGGGCATCGTAGACATCGGCCAGCGCCATCATGCGCGCCGACAGCGGAATCGCCTCGCCCGCGAGCCCCTCGGGGTAGCCCGAGCCATCCCATTTTTCCTGGTGGCTGTAGGCGATCTCCTTGGCCAGGTTGAGGAAGTCGACCGACATGCCCAGCTGGCGCTCGGCCGACTGGATCGCGTCGCGCCCGAGCGTGGTGTGCGTCTTCATGAGCTCGAACTCATCGGACGTCAGCTTGCCGGGCTTGAGCAGGATGCGGTCCGGGATGCCGACCTTGCCGATGTCGTGCAGCGGCGCCGACTTGAACAGCATGGCAATGTAGCGGTCGTCGAGCTGGGCGGCAAAGCGGGGCTGCTCGCGCAGCTTGAGGGCCAGCGCCTTGACGTAATGCTGGGTGCGGCGGATATGGTTGCCGGTGTCGGAGTCGCGCGTCTCGGCCAGCGAGGCCATCGCCATGATGGTCACGTCCTGAATCGCCACGACCTCGGCGGTGCGCTTGCCGACCTCCCGCTCGAGGAATTCGGCCTTGTCACGCAGGAAATCGGCGCTGGCCTTGAGGACCAGGTGGTTGCGCACCCGCGCCATCACGATCGGCGGACTGATCGGCTTGGTGATGTAGTCGACCGCGCCCAGGTCCAGCCCCATCTTCTCGTCCTCGACCCCGCTCTTGGCCGTCAGGAAGATGACCGGGATGTCGCGCGTGGCCGGATCGGCCTTGAGCCGGCGGCAGACCTCGTAGCCGTCCATGCCGGGCATCATGATGTCGAGCAGGACCAGGTCGGGCGGCGGGACCGCCTGCGCGATGCGCAAGGCCTTTTCACCGTCGATCGCGGCCTTGACCTTGTACTCGTCGCGCAGCAGGCCGGTCATGAGCGACAGGTTGGCCGGGGTGTCATCGACCACCAGGATGGTGGCTGGCTCTGACAGCAGCTTATCGTTGTCCATCGGGACTCCCGCTTGGTTGAGATGGTTGGATTGCAGCAAGCTGCAGGGCATGGCCCGCATTGTGCACTGCAGTGTCGCCCTCGGGGAGGTCGGGCCGGACGACGGCCGCCTGCTCGCGCGCCTGCTGCAACAGCATCTCCAGCCGACGCTCGGTCAGCAGGATCTCGAGATTCATCGCCAGCACGGGCAGCAGGCTCTCGATCGCGGCCTCGATCCGGCTGCAGTCGGCATCCATGGAAGCCAGCTCCAGCACACCGATGAGCTCATCGTTGCGCATGACGGGCAGCAGCAGCAGCGAGCGCGGCAAGGCCTGTCCAAGTCCCGATTCGATGCGCCAGAAGCCGGCGGGAACGTCGCGGTACAACAGGCTGCGCCGCTCGCGCGCGCACTGGCCCAGCAGCCCCTCGCCGAGGGCCAGGCTGGCAGGTGCCGCGGCCGTCGCGTAGCAGCCAGCCAGTTCCAGCCGGGGCGCGCCGCCCGCTGCGGGCTCGACAAAATACAGGCTGCCCTGGTGCACTGGCAGGAAGCGCCCCAGTTCGGCGAACAGGGTCTGGGCCAGCGCAGGCAGTTCGCGTGCGCGCTGCAGCTGCAGCGTGAGCTCGGACTGGCGCGCCTTGAGCTCGGCGAGCCGGATGACTTCACGGGAGGCCGCTTCGCTGCGCTCCAGCGCGAGGCGGCGCTCGAGGTAGCTGCGTCCGCTGCGCAGCAGGACATAAAGCAGCAGGAAGGCCAGCAAGGCCACGCCTGCGCCCATTGGCACCAGCGTGGCCAGGCCGGGCATGCGCTCGGACGGCGCCAGCAACACCAGTTGCCAGCGCCCTGCCGCGTCGGGCCACTGCAGGCTCGACTGGGCAACCAGATGGCGCTGGCCGAGCAGTTCCACCGCCTGGCGCGACGGATCGAAGGCCAGGCGGCGCGGCTCGACGCCGTCCTCGTAGAAGGGACCGAACTGCTGCCGCAGGGCCTCGAAGGTCTCGGGACCGGCTACGGGTGAGAGGCTGAAGTTCCAGTCGTCGTCGCTGCTGGCAAACACCAGTCCCAGCGGAGACAGCAGCAGCGCCGGCTGGCCGATGCGGCGCAGGCTGGCATCCATCGCGCGGGCTGGCAGCCTCAGCGCCACCACCCCGATCACCGCGGTGCCGGGCTCAGTCCCGGCATAGACCGGAGCGGCCAGGGTGATGAAGCGCTGGTGCGTGTCGCCATCGGCCACGGGGTAAACGGTTTCACGACCTGCGATGGCCTGCTGCCAGAACGGCTGCTCCTGCCACTGCTGGCCGATGCTTTCGAGCTGGCTGGACTCGTCGGCCAGCACCCTGCCATTGACATCCAGCACATGGATGGCATCGGCCTGCAGGGCCGCACGCACCGGCCGCAGACGCGCCAGCACCTGGAGGGAATTGGGCGGCAGTTCGCCCCGCACCAGCTGCTTGAGCTCGGGCTCGTTGATGCCGAGCATGGCCGCCGCCCCCATGGCGCGGCCGCGCAGGGTTTCCTCCGAGAGCTGGACGGCATGGCGCTGGGCCATGACCTCAAGCACATGGAGAGCCTCGTGCTCGTCGGCATCGCGGTAGCCCATGGCTACCAGGCTGCCGGTCAGCAGCGACAGCGCGGCAGCCCCCAGCAGATAGAGCGAGGCATGCTGCAGCAGCCAGCGCACCCAGGAATCGAAGCGCCGGATCATGACTGTCCCCCCGCCGCACTGGGCGCCAGCTCGCGCAGCAGCTGCAGCGCACCATCGAAGTCGAAGCCCCGCAGTGCGGCGTCGACCGCGTCCCAGCGCTGGCCCAGCAAGGGCTTGAGCTGGGAGCCGCCCTGCTCCCACAGCTGCTCGGCGGCCGAATCCGACTGCTCCAGCAACTCGATGAGCTGGCGCAGGGTTTGCCCGGCCTGGGCCGGATCAGGGCCGGGACCGGCCGGCGACTGCTGCCCGGTCGCTGCCGCAGCCCCCTGCAGCCATTGGTCCAGCGCGCCGACCAGCGGCGCCAGCAGCCCGGCGCAGTCTTGCAGCAAGGGCTCGATGGCGGCGCGCGGCTGCCGCTGATGCAGGGCGAGCTCGAGCTGGGCGGCGGCAGCCTGCAAGGAGCTGGCACCGATGCTGCCGGCCGTGCTCTTGAGCGTATGGGCAACGCGCTCGGCCGTGACGGCATCGTCGGCATCGAGCGCCGCTCCGACCTGGCCCAGGGCGTCTTGCTCGAGCGCGACGAACTTGTGCAGCAGGTTGCGATACAGCGCCTTCTTGCCGGCGGCCCGGCCCAGGCCCAGCGCGACATCGAGTCCGTCGATGTGACGGGGCAAGTCATCCTGGACCGGGTCGGGGCGGGTAGCGGCAGGCTGCGGCTGCGCCACGGGCGCCATCGTCGGTGCCGGGCTGCGGCTGGCGCGCACCGGAAGCCAGCGCTGCAGGGCACGCCAGAGCTCATCGGGCGAGATCGGCTTGGCCAGGTAGTCGTCCATGCCCGCCTGCAGGCAGCGCTCGCGGTCGCCCTGCATGGCATTGGCCGTCATCGCTATGATGGGCAGCTGGCTGAACTGCGGCAGGCGACGGATTTCGGCGGTAGCACCCAGGCCGTCGAGCACTGGCATCTGCATGTCCATCAGCACGGCGTCGTAATGGCCCGCTGGCTGCTGCTGCAGCTTGTCGAGCGCCTGACGGCCGTCGCCCGCCACCTCGACCAGGAAGCCGGCATCCTGCAGCAACTCCACCGCGACCTCCTGGTTGAGCTCGTTGTCCTCTGCCAGCAACAGCCTGGCGCCAGCGATCGCGGCCAGGTCGGGGGCTGCGGCGGTCTGGGCAGCCGCGGTATCGGCGCGCTCGCCCAGCGCCCGCATCGCGGCATCGAACAGCTGCGAGGGATTGGCCGGCTTGGTCAGGACGGCGGCAAAGCCGGCCTCCTCGGCCTGCTGCACCACCTCGTCGCGGCCGTAGGCGGTCACCATGACCAGCCGCGGCGGCGACGGCAGGCCGAGCCGCTGGATCAGGCGCCCGGCTTCCAGGCCATCCATGCCCGGCATCTGCCAGTCGGTGAAGACGAGCTCGAAGGGCTGGTCCTCGGCGGCGGCACGGCGCACCGCTTCCACCCCCTCGGGTCCGCTGGCGACGGCTGCAACCCGGAAGCTCATCGCGGCCAGCATTTCGGTCAGCGCGAGGCGGGCATATTCGTTGTCCTCGATCACCAGCACCCGGCAGCCGCGCAGGTCGACCCGGGGCAGCAGGGCGCGCAGTTGCGACTCCCCCTTGCCCAGCCGGGCGGTGAACCAGAAGGTCGAGCCGACGCCGAGCTCGGACTCGACGCCGACCTGCCCGCCCATGAGCTGGGCCAGGCTCTTGGAGATCGCCAGCCCGAGCCCGGTGCCACCGTAGCGGCGCGAAGTCGAGCTGTCGGCCTGGCTGAAGCTCTGGAACAGCCGCCCTTTCTGCTCCGGACTCAGGCCGATCCCGGTATCCTGGACCGCGAAATGCAGCAGCACCTGGTTGCCGCTGTCCTCCTGCAGGCTGACCCGGACCCGGATCTCGCCCTGCTCGGTGAACTTGACCGCGTTGTTGCAGTAGTTGACCAGGATCTGGCCCAGGCGCAGCGGATCGCCGACCAGCGAGCGCGGCAGGTCGGGGGCGAGCTCGAACACCAGTTCCAGCCCCTTGCTGCCGGCCTTCTCTCCCACCAGGTTGGCGACGTTCTCGAGCACCGCATCGAGCTCGAACTCGGTCGACTCGATGGTGAGCTTGCCCGCCTCGATCTTCGAGAAGTCCAGGATGTCGTTGATGAGGCCGAGCAGATGCTGGCTCGAGCGCTGGATCTTGCTCAGGTAGTCGCTCTGG
Source organism: uncultured Chitinophaga sp. (assembly GCA_964547895.1). GTDB lineage: Bacteria > Pseudomonadota > Gammaproteobacteria > Burkholderiales > Burkholderiaceae_C > Malikia. The sequence goes on from CAZJQH010000013.1 coordinate 17,458, forward strand.
CGCGGGTTGAGCCCCGACTTGTGCAGCAGGTGCGCCATGCCGATGATCGCGTTCATCGGGGTGCGGATCTCGTGGCTCATATTGGCCAGGAAGCTGCTCTTGGTGCGCGCGGCGTCCTCGGCCAGTTCACGGGCGCGCCGCATCTCCTCGGCCACCTGGCGTTCCTCGGACACGTCGTCGAGCGTCCATACCACGCCCTGTTCGAGGTCGCGCGGGTCGATCGCATGGCCGTTGAGCCGGATCCAGACCAGGCTGCCGTCATGCCGCTGCACCGGGGCGTCGAGCCGGACCGACTCGCCGCGGGCGATCTGCTCCTGGCTGTCCTCCAGGCCTTCACGCGCCTGGGGGTCGGCAAACCAGTGCAGCATGTCCAGGCCCAGCAGCTCGGTCTCGGACAGGCCGAGCAGCTGGCTCAGCTGCGGATTGCACTTGACCACCTTGCCGGCACGCAGCACGGCAATGCCGCTGGTGACCGACTCGAAGATCGCGTTCTGCTCGTCGAGCAGCGCCGTGATGGAGCGCCGGTGGGACTCGATCTCGTCCTTCTGCCGCGCCAGCTCGCTGGCCTGCTCCTGGGTGGCCTCGAGCAACCGCTGGGTCCTGACATTGCGCTCGAGGATCTCCAGGCTCATGCCCAGCATCGGCAGCAGGCCCTCGAGCAGGCTCTCCTCGCGCGGGCCGAACACCTTGAGCGCGGCCAGCTCGATCACCGCCAGCACCTCGCCGCCGCTGACGACCGGCAGCGCAACGATGGCCGCGGGTGCCAGTTCGCCCAGACTGCTCTCGATGCGCAGATAGTCGGCCGGCGGACGCGTGATCTGGATCGTCGCGCGCTCGAGCGCGCACTGCCCGACCAGGCCCTCGCCGATGGCGAAGCGCTGTGCCAGGCCCTTGCGCTCGGAATGCGCGAACTGCGCAATCAGCCGCAGCTGGTGGCGCTCCTCGTCCAGTACGTAGAACACGCCATGGCCCACCTCCAGCAGCGGGCAGACCTCGGACAGGAAGCGCTGGGCCAGCTCGCTGAAGCTGGTGCAGGCCTGCAGCAAGGTGGCGATGCGGGCCTGCTGGGACTTGACCCACTGGTCCTGCGCCATCTGCTCGCGGGTGGCGCTGTACTCGACCAGAGAATGGGCCAGCTCGCCGATCTCGCTCGGCTCGCTTTCGCTGACGAGGCGCTGGAACGGCAGGCCGGCCTTCATCGCCTGCACCTGCCCGGTCATCTCGGACAGCGGACGGATCACGCGCCGGCGGTAGTAATAGCCCAGCACCGCGGTCATGAGCAGGGCATTGAGCAGGATCAGCCCGAGCTGGGCATAGCGCGCCTGCTGCAGCTGCTGCTCGGCATCGCGCAGGTCAGCCTCGAGCCGGGACTCGAGCCGGATCCGCAGGCGCCGCAGGGGATCCTGGATTTCCGCCAGCGCATCATCGTAGGCCGGGCCGAAGACCAGATCGATCGCCGACTGGCTATTGCCGAGCCGGCGCTCCTCGATCGCCAGCAGCTCGATCTCGACCAGCACCTGGGCGCGCTCGTAGGCCAGGTCGATCAGGACCTGCTCCTCGGTCGTCAGCCCGATGCGGCGCAGGCTCTCGGCGGCCTGCAGGGTGCGCTGCTGCTGGCCGGCCTCCTCCCGGTAGTTGCGCTCGTAGCGTGGACTGCCGGTGGCCACGAAGGCGCGCGCCTGGTCGCCCAGGTAGACCACGCCCTCGAGGAAGCGCTCGCCTTGCTGGTTGGCGGTGAACTGGCGCTCGTTGGCAAGCTGCCTGAGCCCCGACAGGTGACTGACGTACAGGAACCCCAGGCCGTCGAGCAAGGCCAGCACCAGGCAGAGCGCAATCGTGCTGTAGTTGAGCCGGCTCAGCTTCACCGCAGTCCCTCGCCAGCGCTGACAGCGGCAGCGGACGATGCCGTGCCAATGGCTTGGCAACCGGCCGGCCTCAGCATGCCCAGGCAGAGCGCAAAGACAGGCATGAGCTCGGGCAGCAGGCGGCGCAAGGCGCTGGCCATCGGCTGCAAGGCGGCCAGCTCGAGCACGCCGAGCAGGCGGCCCCGGTACTCGAGTGGGAACACCAGCAGCTGGGCCGGCTCGGCATCGCCCAGGCCGGAGCTGATGCGCAGGTAGTCGCCGCCCGGCTGGTCGATCACGATCTCGCGCCGCGACTGCGCTGCCTGCAGCAGCAAGGGCGCCAGCTGGGGCTGCTGCTGCACGGCGGCGGCATCAGCGCCATCGCCGCCATAGCGCGCGGCCGCCTGCAGGGTCTGGTCCCGCTCGTTCCAGTAGCAGAACAGGCCCTGCTGCAGCGGCAGGCAGCGCGCCAGGCCTGAAAGCAGGCGCTGGGCCAGCTCGGCCGGATGAGTGGCTTGCTGCAGGCTGCCTGACATCTCGAGCTGCCAGGCGCGCAGGGTTTCGGCGCTGTGCTGCCCGGCCCGGATGCTGGCCAGCAGGCGGCCGAGTTGCCGGCCATGCAGGCGATCGATCAGCAGATCCAGCAGTATGGCCAGCAAGGCCATGCCGGCGACAGCGCCGCCCAGCCAGGCGGCGGCGGGACGGGCCAGCAGTCCCATGTCCTGCGCCACCCAGGCCACCAGCACCATGCAGCATGCCGCCAGCAGGAGCAGCAGCGAGCACCAGCGGCGCAGGCGCGCGAGCCAGGCCGGCAGGGCTTCGAGCAGCGGCAAGGCCTGTGCCGCAGTCGAGCGCTGCTCTGTCATGGGCCTGCCATCGCCAGTTTCCATCCGCCACCTGTCTCTTTCATCAACGAGCGCCTGCGGGCTGCGTTACAGTCGCAGGCAAGAAGCCGCCCACCTGGACTACCATGCAAGTCCCAGGAGGAACCCTGCCATCATATGCTAGAGATATTAGCCCAAAGGTACCTCAATTGCTCGACAACCTGACCGCAATATGGGACTGGCAGCTGGCTGGCCTGCTCGGCTTGCTGGTGGGCAGCTTCCTCAATGTGGTGATCCACCGCCTGCCCCTGATGCTGGAGCAGCGCTGGACCCGTGAATGCGCCGAACTCAACGGCCAGGAAGCCTTGCCCGAGGCGACGCTCGGACTGGCGCAGCCGCGCTCGCACTGCCCGTCCTGCAGCGCGCCGATACGCTGGTACCAGAACATCCCGCTGCTGAGCTTTGCCCTGCTGCGCGGCCGCTGCGCCAGTTGCCAGGCGCCGATCAGCTGGCGCTATCCGCTGGTGGAGGCGCTGACCGGCATCCTGTTCGCCTGGGTGGTCGCGCGCCATGGCAACGGCATGGCCGGCCTGGTCGGCTGCGGCCTGGCGGCGGCGCTGGTCGCGCTGGCCTGGATCGACTGGGACACGACCTTGCTGCCCGACGACATCACGCTGCCGCTGGCCTGGGCTGGCCTGATCGTCGCGGCGCTGGGCTGGAGCGGTGTCAGCCTGGCCGATTCGCTCTGGGGCGCGGTAGCCGGCTATCTGTCGCTGTGGCTGATCAACCGTGGCTATGCGCTGGTCCGCCACGAGGACGGCATGGGCAACGGCGACTTCAAGCTGCTCGCCGCGCTTGGCGCCTGGTTCGGCTGGCAGGCCTTGCTGCCGATCGTGCTGCTGGCCTCGATCAGTGGCGCGGCCGTCGGCATCGGGCTCAAGCTCGTCGATCAGCTGCGCGAGGGCCGCTACGTGCCCTTCGGCCCCTTCCTGGTGCTGGGCGGATTCTGGGCCCTGCTGTTCGAAACCACGGACTTCCTGCCATGGATCAGACCATGACCGCCGCCCGCTGCGTCCGGCTGGGCCTGACCGGCGGCATCGGCAGCGGCAAGAGCACGGTCGCCGCCATGCTGGGCCGGCTCGGCGCCACCCTGATCGACGCCGACGCGATCTCGCGCGCCAGCACCGGGCCGGGCGGCAGCGCCATTGCCGCGGTGCGCGCCACCTTTGGTGACGATTTCGTCACGGCCGACGGCGCGATGGACCGCGACCGCATGCGCGCGCTGGTCTTCGCCGACCCGTCCGCCAAGGCGAGGTTGGAAGCCATCGTCCACCCGCTGGTCAGGACCGAGATCGACCGCCGCATTGCCAGCGTGGCGGCCGGGAGCGTCGCGGTGCTGGACCTGCCGCTGCTGGCCGAATCGCCCGCCTGGCGCGAGCGCTGCGACCTGGTCTGGGTGGTCGACTGCGCGCCCGAGACCCAGGTCGCGCGCGTGATGGCGCGCAACGGCTGGCCACGCGCCCAGGTCGAGGCGGTGCTGGCGGCACAGGCTTCGCGCGAGCAGAGGCTGGCGATCGCCGACGGGGTGATCGGCAACGACGGCATTTCACTGGCTGAACTCGAGGCGCAAGTCCAGCTGCAGTGGCGCAAGCTGAGCGATAGATTCGGGCTATGATGGCCGATTGAGTCCGAACCACAGCGGCGCCCCCGTGATCCTGTACGAGTACCCCTTCAACGAACGCATCCGCACCTACCTGCGACTGGAGCACCTGCTGCGCCGGCTCGGCGACCTGGTCGCGCGCACCCAGGCCGTCGACCACCACTACGCGATCCAGACCCTGTTCGAGCTGATGGACGTGGGCTCGCGCTCCGACCTCAAGTCCGAGCTGATGAAGGACATCGAGCGCCACAAGCAGCTGCTCAATGGCTACCGGGACAATCCGGCGATCTCGCAGCGCGCGCTCGACGAGTTCATCGCCCGGCTCGATGCCGGCTTCGAGGCGCTCAATGCCGACACCGGCCGGGTCGGCCATGGCCTGGCCGCCAACGACTGGCTGATGACGCTGCGCAACCGCATGGGCATCCCGGGCGGCACCTGCGAGTTCGACCTGCCGAGCTACCACGAGTGGCTGCACCGCCCGGCGGCCTCGCGCCAGCAGGACCTAGGGCAATGGTCGGCGGAGTTCGCGCCGCTGCGCTCCGCACTGGCCATGCTGATGAAGCTGCTGCGCGACAGCGGCGTGCCGCAGAAGGTCGTCGCCCTCGGCGGACAATACCAGCAGAGCCTGCCAGCGGGACGCAGCTACCAGCTGCTGCGCCTGCGCCTCGATGCCGCCAGCGGCCTGGTGCCCGAGATCAGCGGCAACCGGCTGCTGTTCTCGGTGCGGCTGATGCAGCGCGGCGAGGACGGACGGCTGCACCCGGCCGCCGTCGACCAGCCGCTCGAAGTCACCCTCTGCGCCTGAAGGATTCCAGCATGAGCGAAAAATCCACTCCAGCAGCCCCGTTCGAGGCCAGGACAGTCAAGTGCCCGGCCTGCGGCGGCCCGAGCCGCTACGCGCCCGACAACCCCTATCGTCCCTTCTGCAGCCAGCGCTGCAAGCACCTCGACCTGGGCGCCTGGGCCAGCGAGGAGTTCCGCGTCCCGAGCGCACCGCCGCTGGAGCCGGCACCGCCCGAGGACAGCTGGCGCCACTGATCAGCGCGCCCCGGCCTGGTCGGCCTCCTGCTGCAGCCACTCGAGCACCGGCACCGTGCCGGGCAGCACCGGCTCGACATCGACGGGAAGGCGCTGCCATGCGAACTGCTGGCCCTCGTGCATGTGAAGCTCGCCGCTCCAGTCATAGACCTTGCAGAAGTTCAGCCGCACCAGCGCGTGCGGATAGTCGACCAGCTTCTGGTGCCAGGGGTGGGCCTCGCCGATGGTGACGCCGATCTCCTCCTGCAGCTCGCGCCGCAGCGCCTGCTCGACGCTCTCGCCTGCCTCCAGCTTGCCGCCCGGGAACTCCCAGTAGCCGGAATAGACCTTGCCGGGGGGGCGGGTCGTGAGCAGGAAGCGGCCCTGGGCGTCGATCAGCACGCCGACCGCGACCTCGGTGACGGGACGGTCGGCCCCGCCCTCGCGCGGCCGGTCGCCGTCGGCCACCAGCAGCCCGCTCATGGCTGACCTCCGGCCTGGCTGGCGGCTTCAGCCCGCTCGCCCGCGTAGTGACGCGCGAACTGGTAGGCCACCCGTCCGCTGCGCGAGCCGCGTTCGAGCGCCCAGACCAGCGCCTGCGGCCGCGCCGCCTGGAACTCGGCATCCGGCACGCCATAGAAGGACAGCCATTGCCAGACCACGCTCAGGTACTCGTCCTGGCTGAAGGGATAGAAGCTGACCCAGAGCCCGAAGCGCTCGGACAGCGAGATCTTCTCCTCGACCGCCTCGCCCGGATGCAGCTCGCCGTCCTCGCCATGACGGGCGGCCAGGTTGTCCTTCATCGTCTCGGGCAGCAGGTGGCGCCGGTTGCTGGTCGCGTAGATCAGCAGATTGTCGCTGGCGGCCGAGATGCTGCCGTCCAGGATCGACTTGAGCGCCTTGTAGCCGGGCTCGCCGCTCTCGAAGCTCAGGTCGTCGGCGAAGACGATGAACTTCTCGGGCCGGTCCGCCACCAGCTCGACGATGTCGGGCAGGTCGACCAGGTCGTCCTTGTCGACCTCGATCAGGCGCAGGCCCTGCGGCGCATAGGCGTTCAGGCAGGCCTTGATCAGCGAGCTCTTGCCCGTGCC
>CAZJQH010000014.1:0-3267 GCA_964547895.1 uncultured Chitinophaga sp.
GGGTCGCCGGCAGCGCACAGCGCAAGGTCTTCGGCCCGGTGGAGGTCGACCTGACTGCCAAGGGGGTCTGGCTCGACGGGCACTGTGTCGAGCTCACTGCGCGTGAATGGTCGCTGCTCGAAGCCCTGGTGGTGCGAGCCGGGCGTATCGTCTCCCGGGATGACCTCGAAGCGCTGGTGCTGGGCTTCGATGGCGAGCTGGCCAGCAATGCGATTGACGTTCATGTCTTCAAGCTGCGCAGCAAGCTCGGCAAGGCCCTGATCGAGACCGTGCGCGGCCTGGGCTACCGGATCCCTGTGGCCTGACATTGCCATGCTCAAGACTTGCGGCCTGCCATCCATCCGGCGGCGCGTTACGCGCACACTGCTGCTCATCTCCTTGCTGTGGTCGCTGCTGGTCGCTGGCGTGGTGCGCTACGTGGTGCACCACGAAGTCGATGAACTGATGGATCAGGGGCTGCGCGAATCGGCCGAGGTCCTGCACACCGTGCTGGCCGTCCTGCATCAGCAAGGCCAGGACCAGACGGTCGCACAGATCCATTCCGAGTACGAGGAGCATCTGGTCTGGCAGATCATCAATGTCCAGACCGGCGAGGTGGCAGGCCAGTCGCACCAGGCGCCTGCCAGCCCCTTGCTCCTGACACATGACCCACAGCCACGCGCCACGGAGGATGGCCAGTGGCGCGTGATGACCTTCACCTTCCGCAATGACCCGCAGCATTTCCTGCTGGTGGCGCAAAGCGAGGAAGAGCGGATGGAGGCCCGCACGGAAGCGGCTACCTACACCCTGATTGGTGCCCTGTTGATGGGTGTGCTCGCCACCGCCTTGCTGAGTCTGCTGGTGCGGCGCGAGCTCAGGCCGCTGTCCAGCCTGTCGCGCGCGGTGGCAGCCTACGACCCCCTGCGCCCCGAGACCATGCCCCAAGTGCCCGAGCGTACCGAGCTGGTCCCGATGGCCCAGGCCATCCGTGACCTGGGCGGCAGACTGGCACAGCGCATCGCGAGCGAGCGGGCCTTCACCGCCCATGCGGCCCATGCCTTGCGTACGCCGCTGGCAGGCATCGATGCCCAGCTGGCTATTGCACTCAAGGAAGCACCCGAATCCTTGCGGCCGCGCCTGAGACGGTCACGCGAGGCCGCCAGCCGGCTCAGCCGCGTGATGCAGGCCCTGCTCACAATGTTCCGCAGTGGCAGCGAGCCGCAGCGACAAGACGTCCGGGTTTCCGGGCTGCTCACACCGCTGGCCTTTGATGGATTGCAGCTCGATATCGTCCGCGACGACACACTGGACGTCGACCCCGACCTGCTCTCTGCCGTCCTGTTCAACCTGCTCGACAATGCGCAACGCCACCAGGCCCTCAGGGTGATGCTGGTGGCAAGCCAGGCAGCCGGAATCAACCTCCTGCGACTGCACGATGACGGCGCGGGCTGTCCTGCCGAGCAGCTGCAGCGCTTGCGCAATGCGCTGGCGAGCCAGGACTACGGCAGTGACAGCGGTCTCAAGGGGCTGGGCCTGATCCTGGCCGATCTGGTGTTGCGGGCCCACGGTGGCGAGCTCCGGCTGCCGACGGTGGAGCGGGGGTTCTGTGTCGAGCTGAGCTGGCCAAACCAAGCTAAACCCTAGATAAACCGGCGTCATGTTCGATGCTGAAGGATTGCATTGTTGAAATGTGCTAGATACACATTTAAAATCGAGCCAAACTTCACCGACATGACGCAACTGACCACACTCCCAGCCAATGCCGACGGCTCGCCAGCCGATCAGGATCTGCTGCTGTCTGCGCTGGAACAATTGCTCATGCCGATGGCAAGGCTCTGTGTCGCCAGGGGTGTATCGATCCAGGCGCTGGAGGAGCGCTTGCGTCGATCCGTCGTGCGAGCCGCCCGCGAGACCTGCGAGCAGCAGAATCCCGATCACCCCAAGGGCCGGCTCACCAGCCGCATCAGCACCATGACGGGTCTGACCCGACGCGAGGTGGCCCGGCTGGAGGCAGAAGCCCCGCCGCGGCGCAACAGCTCGCGCAGCCGGGTCGCCGACCTGTTTGCCCATTGGCTGGCCGAGCCCGGTTGCCGATCCCCGGACGGTGATCTGGTTCCGCTCCGCAGGACCGGCGAACATCCCAGCTTCGAGACGCTGGCCGCAGCCGTCACCCAGGATGTGCACCCCCGCTCCCTGCTGGACGAGATGATCCGGCTTGATCTGGTCGAGCATGACCTGGCAAGCGACCGGGTCAGCCTGCGCCAGGATGCCTTCGTGCCCAGGGGGCAGTGGTCGCAGCTGCTGGCCTACCTGGGCGACAACGTCGGTGATCACCTGGATGCCGCCGTCTGCAACGTGCTGGGCCAGGGCAAGGAGCAGTTCGAGCAGGCGCTCTTCGCCGACGAACTGTCAGCCCAGTCCATCACCCAGGCCAGGCCGTTGATCAGCGCGCAATGGCAGCACCTGATGAGCACGCTCGCCCCCGCGCTGCAGGCCTTGATGGACCAGGACCGGATGGCCGGCCGTACAGCTGACCAGTGCCTGCGCATCGGCCTGTATTCCATGAGCAGACCCATGCCCACCCCAGAGCCAGGCCCCCAGCCTGACAGCTCAGCAGAAAGCCCGAAATGATGCAACAGACCCGTCCAGACACTGATCCCTGCCTCAGCCGGCGCCAGATCCTGCTCGCCATGATGGGCACTGCTTTCCAGCTATCGGGCTGCGGTGGCGGCGAACAGGTGGCAGGCATCAGCACGGGTGGCACCGGGTCTTTCACCGTCGGGCCCGTCACTGGCTTCGGTTCCGTGATCGTCAACGGTATTCGCTACGATGATTCGCAGGCCCAACTGGTGCGGCTGGACGATCCCGACATGCCCGCTGACGCGGCCCTCAAGCTCGGGATGGTCGTCACGGTGCAGGGTTCTGCCGTCAGCGGCAATGCCGCACTCGGCACGGCCACCGCGACTGCCGATCGCATCCATTACCGCAGCGAGTGGCGCGGCCCAGTCGAGTCAATCGACCTGGGGAAATCGACATTCAGCCTGCTCGGCCAGACCGTCAGGGTGTCCGCTGCGACCGTCTTCGAGGGCGAGGCCATCACGCGGTTGGGCGAACTGAGCACCGGACTGCAGGCCGAGGTCTACGGCTACCTGGATCCGGCGACCGCCAGCCTGCAAGCCACCCGGGTCGAGCTGTCGGTTGTTCAGCCTCCCAGCTACCTGGTCAGCGGCCTGGTGAAATCAAAGGTTGAGACCGAATTCAGCATCGGGAATCTGCCTGTGCGCCTGG
>CAZJQH010000014.1:3367-23394 GCA_964547895.1 uncultured Chitinophaga sp.
GTGAAATCAAAGGTTGAGACCGAATTCAGCATCGGGAATCTGCCTGTGCGCCTGGGTCCGAATGTCACGGCAACCGCTGCAGAAGGCAGCCTGGTCCGTGCCTGGCTGTCCCCCAGTCCTGCCGCTGGCCGCTGGACAGTCTTGCGCCTGGCTGCCGATGAAGCCCGGCTGGGCGAGCTGGAGGTGGACGAGGACGACGAGGCCGAGATCGAGGGCAGCGTGACCGCCTGGCGTAGCGCGACCAGCTTCTCGGTCAACGGCATTCCGGTCGATGCCAGCGTTGTGCCCGGTATTGCCACACTCGGCCTGCAGCTGGGCAGCGTGCTGGAAGTGAGCGGAACGATCAACCGGGGTGTCGTGGTGGCCAGCGAGGTAAAGGTCAAGCGCCGCGAGGAGGTCGAGGTGCGGGAATTCGAGCTGCACGGCCAGGTCGAGCAACTCGATAGCGTCGCCAGGACCTTCCGAACCCGGGGCTACGTCTTCCATTACGACGACGCGACAGGTTTCGACCTGGGCGGTGCTGGCTGGGCCAACGGTCTGCAGGTAGAGGTCAAGGCGATCCAGCAGGACGGCCGCCTCTACGCGACCAAGGTCGAAAGCGATGACGACGACTGAAGTTCAGGGTACCCGGAACCGGTCTGGACAGGCTGGCTGGGCTATCGGTGCTGCAGCGATGGCCCGGCTGTGAAAAGAGTTTGAAACCGCGCGTCTGAAGCATTCTCTTCATGCTCTCTTAATGTTGGCCTAGTAAAGTCCGATTGAAATGTGCATAAAGCACATTTCAGACTTTTCATTTTTACAGGAGCAAGCCATGTCTGACCAATACAAGTTCCAATTCGACGCAGCCAACACATCCGTCCTCAAGATGTTCGAGGTCGAACGCAACAAGAGCAAGTTGCAGAAAACCGCCGGCAGCAGCTTTGAGCTCGAAACCGGGACGAACGACATGGGTGTGACGGGTGTGGTCTCGGTCACTCAAACCAAGATGAGCAAGGGCTATGCGGAGACCTCCGTGTTTGTCGACCAGGACGGGAACGGGATTTTTGAGGAAGCGTTCGAAATCGAGGTCGCCACTGGACTCGTTCCCGCCAGGAAGCTGGAGATGCACAAGTTCACCCTGGACGTTGCTGGCAACGTGACAGCCGACTACGAACTCCGCAAAGGGGCATGGAAGCTCGATCGCATCGATCTTGACGAGAGCTACGCCCAGGTCAGCCTCGACGGCGTGGAGTACATCGTCAAGACCGAGCAGGATCGCAGCGGGGTTGAGTTCGAACTCTTCCGTGACGACAACCTGGACGGCATCTGGACCAAGATTGCAGAAGGCGAGGCGGGCCTGGATTATGTGGACCCGGTGACCGGCGGCATTGATCTGGTGGGTGTCCAGAGCTATCTGGAGACCTCGGCGGCCGTGATTGGCTGATCCGGACCCTGCAAGGGTTTGATGCGCTGTTCAGGCGCCAAGGATTGACGCGGACAGCGTCGAAGCGGAAGCCCTGCCGTCAACAGGGCATGACTGACAAGGAGATGGCATGAATACCCTGTCCAGAATGCAAAAGCGGGCGCGCTGGCTGCTGCTGGCCCCTGTGACGGCTGCGGCGCTCGTCGCCTGCGGTGGCGGTGGCTCGGGCTCCGGCGCGACCGCGTCGTCCACCATCAATGGTGTGGCCGTTGACGGCTACATCCAGGGGGCGACCGTCTTCCTTGACCGCAACGGCAACGGTTCGCCCGACAACGGTGAGCCAAGCGCGGTTACCGACAGTTCCGGCCGCTACAGCCTGAACACGACGGGCATCAGCGCTGCTGAGCTGACCGGCCTGAAGGTGATCGTCAGCGGCGGCGTGGACACGGACACCGGCTACGCCTTCACCGGCCGCCTGAGCGCCAGGGTCGAGGATGCGGCGAGCGGCCAGGTGGTGACGCCGCTCACCACCCTGGTCGATGCCATGGTCGCGCAAGGACTGGCTTCTGACCCGGACAGCGCCCGGTCCCAGATCGCCAAGGCGCTGGGACTGAGCGCCAGCGATCTGATGCTGGACCCGATGAAGGTGATCGACAGCAAGCCGGGCGTCTACACCACCCAGGTCGCGCTGCAGCGCGCGATCCAGTTGCTGACGGCGGCCAACGCGGCGGGCTCACCCCAGGAAGCGCAGGAACGCGTGATCCAGGCCCTGGCGGCAGCCGTGAAGGCGCAATCCAGCCGGGTGAGTCCTGGCACGCTGGTGTCCCAACTGACCTTGCCACAAAGTACCGCAGCGGCCAGGCTGGCCGACAGCCTGCACGATGCGCTCGAGACCGCACTGCGTGACAAGGCTGGCGGCAGAGACAAGAGTCGTGCGGTACTGAAGTCGATGGACCAGCTGCGCGTGAAGGCCGAGAACAGCGGTGATTACCGCCTGGACGACCAGGCCAGAAATCTGGACCGCGAATCCGGCCAGGATGTCAGCCGTCCGCTCAGCAAGCTGCTCGATGCCGACGACAGCAACGACAGCGACGCCATCGCCAACCTGAGTCAGCGCCGCCCTGCGGGCGGCAGTACCTACACCCAGCCCGCCAACACCAAAGGCCGCCTGCTGGCCTCGAACTGCTTCCAGTGCCATGGCACCGGCGGCGTGGGCGGCTTCGACAACATCCGTGGCAGCGAGGCGGCCGAGGTGAAGGAATACCTGCGCAAGCCCGCCAGCAGCGACATCATGGCGGCGCACGCGCAGGGCTATACCAGCGCCCAGCTCGACGCCATCATCGCCTACCTGCAGCAGCGCTGAAGAGGAGAACGACATGAACGCACAGGACCTCAAGCTCGCCACCCGTCGCCGCTGGCTGCTGCTCGCCGCTGCCGGCATTTCGGCCGGGGCCATCCCCTTGCTTGGCCGCACCGACGAGGATCATCACGATGACTTCGACGCTGACGACGCCTACCGCAGCGGAGAAAATTCCTCCTTCACCCTGGCCAACACGGGACTGAACGCCAGGATCGTGGTGGTCGGCGGCGGCATGGCAGGCGCCACGGCGGCCAAGTACCTGCGCCTGTGGGGCGGCGCAGGGCTGGACGTGACGCTGGTCGAACCCAATGCCAGCTACACCTCCAACATCATGAGCAACCTGGTGCTCAACGGCAGCCGCACGACGGCCAGCCTCGACTTCGGCTACAGCCCGCTGGCAGCCAAGTACGGCGTCAAGCTCAAGCAGGCGAAAGTCGTGGCCATCGACCGTGGCAACCGGCAGGTGAGCCTGTCGGACAACACCGTTCTGCCCTACGACCGCCTGATCCTGGCGCCCGGGGTCGAGTTCATGGATGCCTACGGCCTGAGCCAGGCCGACTACGCCAGCCGCACCCCGCATGCCTGGCAGGCCGGTCCGCAGACGACGCTGCTGGCCCAGCAGCTGGCCGGGCTGGGCAACGGCGGGACTTTCGTCATGACGATCCCCAAGGCGCCCTACCGCTGCCCGCCCGGCCCCTACGAGCGCGCCTGCCTGGTGGCGGACTACCTCAAGGCCAGCGGCCGGTCCGGCGCCAAGGTGCTGGTCCTGGACGAGAACCTGCCCAAGGTGGCCGGCGACCGCTATTCGGCCATCCAGGCCGAGGCGCATACTTTCACCACCGCCTTCAGCGTGACCCACGCGTCGGTGATCGAGTATGTCTCGGGCGTTTCCGGCATCCAGATCGATCCGGCGACCAAGGCGGTCAGCTACACCGATTCGGCCGGCAGCCATCAGGTCGCCGCCCAGGTCGTCAACCCGATCCCGCCGCATCGCGCGGCGGGCAGCGATGGTGGCTGGCTGGCCGCAGCCGGACTGAACAACAGCGCCGACGGCCGCTGGTGCGTGGTCGACGTGCTGAGCTACGAATCCACGGTTCCGGCCGCCGCCGGCATCCATGTGCTGGGCGATGCGTCCAGCTGCGGCATGCCCAAGGCCGGCCATGTGGCGAACCAGGAGGCCAAGATCTGCGCCGACGCCATCGTGCGCCTGCTCGGCGGCGGACAGCCCGACCCGGAGCCGGTGGCCAACTCGGCCTGCTATTCGCCGGTGACCGCGGGCACCGCGTCCTGGCTGACCGTGGTCTACCAGTACGACAGCGTCAACCGCAAGATGGTGCCCGCCTTCAACGGCGGCGTGACAGCCGGGGCGACGCCGATCGAATCGGCCACCGTCAGCAGCGGCAACTTCAGGCAGATGAACACCTGGTTCAATACGCTGATGGGGGACAGCTTTGCCTGATCGAGTCGACCCCGGAGACGGGCAGCGTCAGCGCTGCCTCGAAGCCCCCGTCCTGTCCGCTTCTGGGTGACTTCAGTGCAAGCTCACTGCCGATGCGCTGGGCTATCGCCTGGACGATCGCAAGTCCAAGCCCGCTGCCCTCGGCGCTGCTGCCCGAGCGCTCGAAACGCTCCGTCAGTCGAGCGAGCGTCTCGCTGGCCACGACGGGGCCGTCATTGGTGACGGTCAGCCGGCCGTCGCCCGCCAGCGAGACTTCGATCGGCGCATGCATCGCTCCATGACGCAGGGCGTTCTCGACCAGGTTGCGCAACAGGATGGCGAACAGGTCCGGATCCAGGTCCGACAGCAAGGGGGCGGGTGGCAGGGTCAGGACAATCCGGTCCGACCCCGCCATTCGCGACAGTTCTTCGATCATGATGCGCGCCACCAGGCGCAGGTCGCAGGCGTGATCCAGGCGCAGCCGGCCTCCCTCGGCACGGGCCAGCTGCATCAGGCGTTCCGACAGCCGGGTCAGGCGCTTGAGCGTGGTCTCGATGTCGGCCGCACGGGCCTTTGCCGCCGGGTCGCCGGTTTCGGCCTGCAGACGTTGCGCCTGCGCGATGGCTCCGGCCAGCGGCGTGCGCAGCTCATGCGCGGCGTTGGCGGCAAAGCTGCGCTCGGCCTCGAAGGCCGATGCCAGTCGTCCGAGCAAGCCGTTGACGGTGTCGGCTACCGGCACCACCTCGGCCGGCAGCTCATCCACCGGCACGCGCGAGAGGTCGCGCGCGCTGCGCATCGCCAGCCGGTCCCGGAACCGACGCAAGGGGACCAGGCTGGCGCGCACGGCCAGCACGATGGCGCCAAGAGCCACCGGCAGGAAAATCAGCAAGGGCAGGCCCAGGCCCATCTGGATGTCACGGGCCAAGGCGGTTCGATGGGCGAGCGGCTCGGCCACCGTGAGCCGGATCGAGCCCCGCACCGCCTCTTCGCTGTAGAGGCGGTGGGTCGCGGACTGACTGAAGCCAGCCCCGTTCCAGCCGGGAAATATCGCCGGATCGGCATCATGCGACAGCAGCAGGATGCGTCCTTTCTCGTCGCGCACGGCATAGGTCAGGAATTCGTCGTGCTCGCGGCTTTGCGCCAGGCGCTGGGTCACGCCTTCCACCTCGCGTCCCAGGATGTCGGAAACCGCCAGCGGCAGGATGCGCTGCGCCGTTTCCTGCAGGGCTGAATCGAACACCTCCTCGATGGTCTGGCGCACCAGTACCGCCGTGACCGAAGCTGCCAGCAGCCAGAGCACCGCCAGCAGCAGCCCCAGCGAGAGCACCAGGCGACGCTGCAGGCTGAGCGGCGCTCTCATGCCTGACCGAGCCGGTAACCCAGCCCGCGCTCGGTCTCGATCACGCTGGCGCCCAGCTTCTTGCGCAGGCGGCTGACATGGACCTCGATGGTGTTGCTTTCCACTTCGGCATCGAAGGCATAGAGCTTGTCTTCCAGCTGCGCCTTCGACAGCAGCTGGCCAGGTCGCGACAGCAGGGCTTCGAACAAGGCCCATTCGCGGGCGGTCAGCTGTACCGGTCGGCCATCACGCTGCACGCTGCGAGCGGCCAGGTCGATCTGCAGCGGCCCGTGGGTGATGAGGGGATTGGGGTTGCCGCCGTAGCGGCGCGCCACCGAGCCTATGCGTGCCGACAGCTCGGCCAGGTCAAAGGGCTTGACCAGATAGTCGTCGGCGCCGGCGTTGAGCCCTTCGATCCGGTCCGACACCTGGTCGAGGGCGGTCAGGATGATGACCGGCGTGGCTTGGCCGCGCGAACGCAGGCGGCGCAGGAAGGGCAGGCCCCGGCCGTCGGGCAGCATCAGGTCCAGCAAGGCCAGATCGTAGGGGACGCCGGCCATCGCATGCTCCGCGGCGTCCAGGCGCTGTACCCAGTCCACGGAATGGCCATCGCCCGCGATCTGGGCGCGGCGGTGCGCGCCCAGCACCGCATCGTCTTCAATCAACAGGATACGCATTCAAACCTTCCATCCATGCGCCCACGCCACCATGAACCTGACGGGAAGCTGAAGCATTCGAGCCATCCAGTTCAGGCTGCGGTCACGTTGGCGGAACATGCTCATGGCATCAAGGATAAAGGAGCGCAGACATGAAATCCCACTTTCCCATCGCCATCGTGATGGCGCTCACCATGCCGGTGGCCAAGCCCGCCAGTTCGCGTTGAGGAGCCTGAGATGAGTTGGACCGGACCTGTCCTGGCGGCGCTGGCCGTTCTTTATGCAGCGCTGCTCGGCGCACAGACCTATGCGCCCCATGGTCTTGACACGGCCGTGGGCATTGCACTGGGGGCGGCATCCATCGCCGCCATGAGCCTGGCCCTGATCCTGTCCGCGCGTCCGCGCTGGGTCGAAGGCCTGTTTGGCGGGCTCGACCGGATGTATGGCGTGCACAAATGGCTCGGCATCGCCGCCCTGGCCCTGATGATCGGGCACAACACCATCGAGCCCGAGCTGGAAGACCTGGTGCGCGAAACCCGGCTCGGGGAGTTCGCCTCCGACCTGGGGGAGTTTGCGCTCAATGGCTTCATCGGACTGATCCTGCTCAGCTGGATCAAGCGGATTCCCTTCACAAGGCTGGAGCTGCCCTGGCCGCTCTGGCGCTTCACCCACCGCTTCACGGGGGCGCTGTTCGCCGTGGCCGCGTTTCACCAGCTCGCCATCGACAAGCCCGCCGGCCTGGACGGCAGGCTGGACCTCTACCTCAACGGCCTGAGCCTGGCCGGACTGCTGGCCTGGCTGTTCACCCAGTTCGTCGCGCCCTGGCTGCGTCCGCGTTCCTTCGTGCTGGACCGCGTCGACCGCCACGGCGCGGTCACCGAGTTGACGCTGCGCCCCGCGGGCCGCGCCCTGCGCTGGCGTGCGGGCCAGTTCGCCTTCGTCTCGGCCCCCGCTGCCGGGATGAGCGAGGCCCATCCCTTCACCATCGCGAGTGCCCCCAATGCGGACGGCAGCCTGCGCTTCGGGGTCAAGGCCCTGGGCGACTGGAGCAGGCGCCTTCCTGGACTGCTGGTCCCGGGCCAGCCGCTGCGGGTCGAAGGACCTTATGGGCGGTTTGTCTTCCGCAAGCGGGCAAAACGCCAGCTCTGGCTGGCCGGCGGGATCGGCATCACGCCCTTCCTGGCCTGGGCCGAGGCCCTGACCGAAAAGGACCAGCAGCAGATCGCACTGGTCTGGGCGGTGACGACGCGGGACGAGGCCTTCGCGGCCGAGCGGCTGGCCGCCATCGCTGCACGCCACCCCAGGCTGACCGTGCAGCTCGTGGCCAGTGCTGAGCAGGGCCGCCTGACCGCGCAGCGGCTGGTCCAGCTCGTTGACTTCCCCGTGCGCGAGGCGGAGTTGTTCTACTGTGGCCCGGCTGGCCTGCGCGAAGCGATCGTTGCAGGGCTCAAGTCGATCGGACAAAGCCCACGTCGCGTTCATTGCGAAGCCTTTGAGCTGCGCTGAAGACACCTGTCTGTTCAATCCAACCCACTCGCGCATCGTGCCTGGGATATGCGCTCCCGCGCCACGACCAAGCTGACGGCTAGCTGAAGCATTTGATGCGCCGGCTTCAGCTTGCGGTCACTTTGGCGGCGCATCCTCAGGCCATCAAGGACAAAGGAGCTCCGACATGAAGACATTCTTGCCCATCGCCTGCGTGATCGCGCTGACCAGTTCCGGCGCCGCCCTGGCCGCTGACGACTGTCGCCGTCCCATGGCCGAATGGCAGTCGCGCGAGACCGTCACCGCCCACATCACCGAGCGCGGCATCACGACCGAGCGGCTGCGCATCGACGACGGTTGCTACGAGGTCCGCGGCCGGGACGCAGACGGCAATCTGGTCGAGCTCAAGATCAATCCCGCCTCGCTCGAGATCCTGGGGCTGGAGGTGCGCTTCCGCCCGGGCGCCGACCCCTCGCGCTACCTGCCCCCCGCACGCGCCCAGGCGGGCAAGGCCGCCAGGCCCGCGCCGAGCACTCGCTGAGCACCGGCGGCTGGCGACAGCACGCTGCATTCCTTCAACTGCCTGAGGATCATCATGAAACATCTCGTCTCTGGCCTGGCCTTGTCCACGGCCCTCGCACTGCCCGGTCTGGCCTCGGCACGCCCGGTCACCCTGACCACCACGCTCAAGAACTACGGCGGCGATGGCGCCTACCTGGCCCTTTACCTGACCGATCCCTCTGGCGCCCATGTGCGCACCCTGTGGGTCGCGGGCGAGAAGTCCAAGTACTACAAGCACCTGACGGACTGGTATCGCGCCAGCGGTGGAAACCGCGCGCAGATCGATGGCATCTCCGGTGCCAGCGTGGGCGCGGGCCGCAGCCTGAAGGTCACGGTGGATCTGGCCGATGCCCTGTTCGATGCCGGCTACACGCTGAACGTGGACGCCGCCGCCGAGGACATGCGCGACAGCCCGCGCGACATCTCGGTGCCGCTGACCAAGGCAGGCGCGGGCAAGCCCGCCACGGGCCGTCGCTATGTCGCCGGCTTCACCTATGGGCTCTGAGCCGGATCGGGGAAGCTGGACATGATGCGCATCCTGCACCGCTGGCCTGGCCTCGTGCTGGCCGCCCTGCTGTTCGTGACGGCCTTGAGCGGGGCGGCCCTGTCGCTGTTTGCGGCGCTGGAGGCGGTGCAGGCGCCAGCGGCGGCCGACCAGCTGAGCGTGGCCGAGCTGGCCACCCGGGTGCAGGCGAGCCACCCCGGCCTCGAGCAGATCAAGCGCGCGCCCTCGGGCCGGATCACCGCCTGGTGGTTCGATGGCGACCAGCCCGGCGCGGCCGTGATCGATCCGGCCACCGGCCGCGATGTGGCCAGCGCCGACCCCGACCCGCTGCAGCGCTGGCTGACCAGCTTGCACCGCTCGCTCCTGCTGGGCGATGGCGGACGATTGCTCGCTGCGGTGGGCGCGCTGGCGATGCTGGGCCTGGCGATCTCGGGCGCCTGGCTGGTGGCTCGCCGCACGGGTGGCTGGCGACGCTGGTTCGCACGCCTGCGCGGCCCTTGGGCGGGCCGTCTGCACACCGAAATCGCCCGGGTGGCCGTGCCGGGGCTGCTGCTGTCCTGTGTGACGGCCTTGTGGATGTCGGCCGAGACCTTCGAGCTCATCACGCCTGAATCCGCCGTCCTGGAGGTTCCGGCCAGCGTGAGCGGGCGCAGCGGCCTGGCGCTGGAGCGGATGGATGTCCTGCGCGCCACGCCGGTGGCCGAGCTGCGCGAGCTGAGCTTTCCTGCTGCCGGCGATCCGCAGGACATCTTCACCCTGCGTACCGAGCGTGGCATGGGCTATCTTGACCAGGGCAGCGGCACCCTGCTGGCTTGGCAGGACCTGAGCCTGGGCCAGCGCATGTCGGACCAGGTCGCCATGCTCCACACCGGACAAGGCGCCGCCGTGCTGGGGCTGATCCTGGGCGCGATGGCGCTGGGTGTGCCGGTGCTTGCCGTGACCGGCTGGCTGGTCTGGCTGGCCGGGCGGGGCACGCGCCCGAAGCTGCATGGCAACGCTCCGGCCGCTCAGGCCGATACCGTGGTCCTGGTGGGTTCCGAAGGCGGCAGCAGCTGGGGCTTTGCCGCGACGCTGGCCGAGGCCTTGCGCCAGGCCGGCCAGTCGGTGCACGTGGCAGCCATGAGCAGCTTTGCACCCGCACGATATCGCCAGGCGCAGCGCTTCCTGATCCTGACCGCCACCTATGGCGAGGGCGATGCCCCAGCCTCGGCCCGGGGCTTCCTGGAGCTGCTGCAGGCTCTGCCGGCTGCACCCACCGCGCCCGTGGCCGTGCTCGGCTTTGGCGACCGCAGCTTCCCGGCCTTCTGCGCCTTTGCGGCTGCCGTGCAGGAGGCCGTCCGCGCCAAGGGGTGGCCGGCCTTGCTGCCCCTTGATACCATCGACCGCCAGTCGCCGCAGGACTTTGCCCGCTGGGGCCGCACGCTGGGCCAGGCGCTCGGCATGGCGCTGGAACTGGAGCATCAGCCTGCCTTGCCGGCTACCGAGGCGCTGACCTTGCTGGAGCGTCGGGACTACGGCGAGGCGGTCCAGGTCCCCATGTCCATCCTGCGCTTTGCGCTGCCGCAAGCCTCGCTCTGGCAACGCCTGAGCCGCCAGGGCTTTGCACGCTTCGAGCCAGGCGACCTGCTGGGCATCTTGCCCGAAGGGTCGGCGGTTCCACGCCTCTATTCGCTGGCGTCGGGAGCGCGGGACGGCTTCATCGAGGTCGTGGTGCGCCGCCACGTCGGCGGCCTGGCTTCGAGCCAGTTGACCCGCCTGGAACCTGGGCAGAAGGTGCGCGGCTTTGTGCGGCCCCATCCGGACTTCCATGCCGAGCGCGACCGCAAGCCGCTGATCCTGATCGGCGCGGGCACGGGCTTGGGGCCCCTTGCCGGCTTCATCCGCCACAACAAGGCCGGTCGTCCGATCCACCTGTTCTTCGGCCTGCGCCACCCCGACAGCGACTTCCTCTACCAGGCCGAACTGTCGCGCTGGCAGGCCGAAGGCAAGCTGGCCCGCTTGTCCCTCGCGGTGTCTCGCGGCGAGCGTCCGCAATACGTGCAGGATATGCTGCGACAGGAGGCGCCGCAGGTGATCGAGGCGATCCGCCAGGGTGCCAGGGTCATGGTGTGCGGTGGTCGCGACATGGCCCGCGGCGTGGCCGACGCCTTGACCGACATCCTCCAAGCTGCCGGGCTGACGCCCGCGATGCTGAAAGCCGGTGACCGCTATGTCGAAGACATCTACTGATCTGGTCCGCCATGCGCTGAACGGCCCGACCATGGGCACGCGCTGGTCAGCGCTGTTCTTCGGCGCGCCAGGGTTCGACCCGGGTCCGGTGCAGGCAGCCCTGCAGCAGGCGGTGGACGAGGTGGATGCGCAGATGTCCACCTGGCAGCCCGACAGTGACCTGATGCGGCTGAACCGCGCACCACCAGACACCCTGGTCGAGGTGCCCGATGGCCTGGCCCATGTGCTGGCCCTGGGCCTGGCTATCGGCCGCGCCTCGGGCGGCGCCTTCGACATCGGAATGGGCGATGCCGTGCAGGCCTGGGGCTTTGGCCCGCAGCAGGCCGACGTGGATCGCATCCGTCACGCCATGGCCGCCCCTCGACGTCCGGCGCACCAACTGCTCGACCTATCCGGCAGGCTGGTGCGCAAGCAAGGTGCCATCGCGCTGGACCTGAACGGCATTGCGAAGGGCCACGGAGTGGACCGCCTGGCCGACACCCTGCGCAGCTGTGGCATCGAGGCGGGGCTGGTCGGCATCGACGGCGAAATGCGCGCGCTCGGCCTGCGCCCCGATGGCCGAGCCTGGACGGTCGCAGTCGAGGCACCTGACTACGAGCGCCGCGCGCCACACTCGATGTTGGCCCTGCAGGATGCGGCCGTCGCGACGTCCGGCGACTACCGGCACTGGGTGAACGTGCAGGGCCGTCGCCTGTCCCACACCATGGATCCGCAGCGGGGAGCGCCGCTGCTGTCTTCGCCTGCCTCCGTCACCGTCGTGGCCCCGACCTGCGCCGAAGCGGATGCCTGGGCGACCGCCCTCATGGTGCTCGGCCCCGATGCCGGGATGACGCTGGCAGCTCGCCGCGGCCTGAGCGTCCTGTTCCTGCTGCGGGATGAGCAAGGATGCATGCAGGCCCGGGGAGGCGGACCGCTCTTTGGCGATGCGGCCGCGCCTGTCTGACGGATCCGGCAGATCGGCCCGATCCATTTCGGCTCGCCTCGGATCATGATTGCCAGTGTCGTGGAATGCGTTGAAGGGCTTGGGGCCTGGCCCCGCAGGCAGTGGTTTGCCCGGGGGTGGCTCGCAAAACCGGCTCTTGTGGAGCCTGACGCTGCAACGCCGGCTTGTGGCCAGGTCGCTGGGTGCTGTGGATGACAGATGCCTTCAGTATAGGCCGAGCGCCAGGGCAGAAGATTGCGTTCTTGCCTTGAATATCGGCCTGATTGGCATATCATGCTTGTTAAAGATATTTTCACGGCATAAAAATGCAAATCGATCGCTATGACCAGCAGATTCTTGAAATCCTGCAGGCAGAAGGCCGCATCAACAACCAGGAACTGGCCGACCGCATCGGCCTGTCGCCCTCGCCCTGCCTGCGCCGGGTGCGTGCGCTGGAGGAGTCCGGCCTGATCAGCGGCTACCATGCCCTGCTCGACGCCAGGAAGCTCGGCCTGTCACTGATGGCGCTGATCCACATCTCGATGGACCGGCACACGCCGGAGCGCTTTGCCAACTTCGAGGCCGAGATCGGCCTGCTGCCCGAGGTGCTGGAATGCCTGCTGATCACCGGCCAGGCGGCCGACTACCAGCTCAAGGTGGCGGTGCGTGACATGGACCATTACCAGGCCCTGCTGCTCAACAAGCTGACCCGGATCGAGGGGGTGACTGGCGTGCATTCCAGCTTCGTGCTGCGGCGGGTCGTCAGCAAGACGGCGTTGCCGGTCAGAAGCGGCACTGCGTGAGCGGAGCTGCCGCCGCGGGCACGGCCGTGCCTGATGCCGGGATGCGAGCTGCAGGCTTCCCGCGTCCGGCTGGCTAGATCCGGTGCAGCGCCGTGATCGCGTCGAATCCCTGCGGGTGCAGCGATTCGCGCAACATCTGCAGCGTGGCAGCAAGGCGAGCCATGGTGGCTAGCGGGGCCTGGCTGGCCCTCAGACCATCTTTCAGCCCAGCTCGGCCCGCCAGCGCAGGAAGTCGGCGTGCATCTGTGCGCTGATGCTGTGCTCGATCGGGTAGAGCTTCAGGCTGTGGCGAACCCCCAGCCGGTCCAGCCATTCGTGCGCGCGGTGGGCCCATTCGACCGGCAGCTTGCTGTCATGCTCGCCGTGTCCCACGAAGCCCTGCAGCCTGGCCAGCCGTTCCTGGCTGGCCACGAGAGGCTCGATCTCGGGCAGGATGCGTCCGGACAGCAGGCCGAAGCCGGCCACCGATTCAGGCGCGGTCAGTGCCACCCCCGCGCTCATGATGCCGCCCTGGCTGAAGCCCGCCACCACGGTCTGCTCGGGCAGCACGCCATGCTGCCGCTGCAACCCGGCCAGCAGCCGGACCAGGGCCTGGCGGCTGTGCTCGGCCTGCTCGGGGACGATGCGCGGACCGCTGGGAGTGAAGGCGACCTGGAACCAGGCAAACTGCTGCGGTCCGAGCACCAGCGGCCCGCGCACCAGCACCACCAGGGTGTCGGCCTCGACGCCGTCGGCCAGGCCGGCCATCGACAGCTCGTTGCTGCCGACGCCATGCAGCAGCACCAGACAGCGGCGTGGCTTGGCAGCTTGTGGTTGCAGCAGGCGCAAGGACAGGCCGGAAACCGGCTCAAGCTGCAAGGGGCCAGGGTTGATTGTGGTCATGAGGGAAATACTCCAATGAATCAGGCTCTGCGGCCAGCAGGTCATTGCCTGCGGCTATCTGGCAGCCTAGGGCGATTGGCGTTTTATACGCCATCGAGGCAGGCCAGCCTGCACTTGCGGCTACCGGCCCAGCGCAGCAGAAACCCACAGTGACAGGGCCACCCCAACGGCGAGCCAGATCAGCACGATCGCCAAGCCGCCAATCAGGCTGCGCGGCTTCGAGCCTTGCTCGGCCATCCACTGTTCCGCCTTCAGACGGGACTCGGCCAGCACCTGGGGCGGCAGCAGCCGCACCGTCAACCAGATCAGCAGCGGCAGCAGGATGACGTCGTCCAGATAGCCAAGCACCGGAATGAAGTCTGGAATGAGGTCGATCGGGCTGAGCGCGTAGGCGACGACCAGGCTGCCCATCGCCTTGGCATACCAGGGAGTCTGCGGGTGTGATCTGGCAAACCACAGCGTCATCGCATCACGCTTGATGCGACGTGCCCAGCCAAGGGTGGCGTCAATCAATGTCATCTGTTCAGGGCATTCGCGCTATGTTGAGTCTGGTGCGAGTTGACCGGACAGGAGCTGCCGGCGACAGGCGTGGCGGGTGCCGGCACGCATCGGGGCCGCTATGCTACTGGCTTGACACCATAACAGCGTTTCGACTGCGAGCCAGCCACATGAAAGCCATCCGCCTGCGCCACCCCTTCGGCCTTGAGCACATCGAATCCACCGACATCCCCGACCCCGGTCAGCCGGGCGTGGGGGAGATCCGCGTGCGTCTGCACGCCAGCTCGCTGAATTATCACGATCTGGCCGTGGCCCTGGGTCACATGGCAGCCGCCGATGGCCGAATTCCCCTGTCGGACGGCGCAGGCGTGGTCGAGGCTGTCGGCCCCGGCGTGCAGGAGTTCGCCGTCGGTGACCACGTCGTCTCCACCTTCTACCCGCAGTGGCTCAGCGGTGCGCCGGTGGCCGCCGGCTTTGCCACCACACCTGGCGATGGCATCGATGGCTATGCCGTCGAGGTGGCGGTCCGTCCAGCCAGCGCCTTCACCCATGCCCCCAAGGGCTACAGCCACCTGGAGGCGGCCACCTTGACCACCGCTGGACTGACGGCCTGGCGGGCACTCGTCGTTGAGGGCGGCTTGAAGGCGGGAGATACCGTGCTGGCCCTGGGCACCGGCGGCGTATCGATCTTTGCCTTGCAATTGGCCAAGGCGATGGGCGCGCGGGTCATCGTGACCTCTTCCTCGCCAGCCAAGCTCGCCCGTGCCCGCGAGCTCGGTGCCGATCACGTCATCGACTACCGCCAGCATCCCGAATGGTCCCAGCAGGTCCTTGAGCTCACCGCGGGACGGGGTGTCGATCACGTGATCGAGGTCGGCGGCCCGGGCACGCTGACGCAGTCGATGCGCGCCACGCGCGTGGGCGGGCATATTGCCTTGATCGGCGTGCTCACCGGCGTGGCGGACGTGGTGCCGACGGTCGAGCTGATGCTGCGCCAACAACGCATCAGCGGCATCGGCGTGGGCAGTCGCCAGCACCAGATCGACATGATCCGGGCCCTCGAGGCCACCGGGATTCGCCCGCTCATCGACCGCAGCTTCGCGCTGCAGGACCTGGCCGCGGCATTCCGCCACCAGCAGTCCGGCCAGCATTTCGGCAAGATCGGTCTCGATTATTCGCTGTAAACGTTGCGCGAATGTTCGCAGTCTTCCCAGGGCAGTACCTGACAAGCGCACGCAGATGGCGCCCTGCTGCCAAGGCTGGACTGCCTGTTTTTTAGGCTCTGCATCAAAGCCCAATTAAATCAATGACTTGAATGTCTGCGATGTACCTTGTCCACAGCCTTGGTCACGCTATCTGGGGATTATCCTGATCCAGGATTGGACAGATGTGTCCGCATTTACCGCCGTCGGCCTGAGCCAGTCATGCCGTTGCCAGCCACCGCAGCGGTCCTTCGATCCGGCACTCCACGTGGCTGTGGCGGCTGCCCCCGGCCAGCAGCAGCTGGCTCGATCCGATCAGCTCCAGTGCGCTGGCTGGCGTCAGGTTTTCCTGCAGTCCTTTCTGCATGGGGGCACGGAAGTAGCGGCCGGCGCGGGGAAACATCTCGTCTGCGCGATAGGCGCGCAGCCAGATGGTGCCACAGCGGATGCAGGTCGTGCGTGTGATGTCCCAGCCGTCATCCGTGAGGCCGATGTCCAGTTCGTCGCTGTAGCTGGCATGGGCGCCAGTCCGATGGCAGGGGCAGGGCAGGGTGCTTTCAGTACGGTTCATTTCCTCTTTGCCGCAGTAAACATTGTTCTTATGCCCAATATTCTGGCATGAAGGCTGTCGCGTCCTCAAGGGAGAGTCCAATTCTTGTTGAGCGCTTGCTGAGCAGTCTGCTGCGCTGAATACGCGCTCGCGATGGCGGAGGCAGCGCTGGGTGGGCGCCTGCGGCAGGAGGTGGATTGCCGTTGTTGGAGAAGGGCCGTGATAGTGGCAGGAGCGAGATCAGCACCCCAGGCACTTCCACGATGACACACCCTGAGCTGCTCTGGCTGCAGCAACTGCCTGACAGAGTGCATCGCATTCATAAGGTTATTTTCAATATCTTGACAAGGAGGATAAACATCAGCCTGGATGAACATAAAAGCCGTTTGGAGCTCATCTTTCGGCTAAAAATCGGTCTTTGTGCTTGCTATAGGGTTTGTCCCGAGCAAATCATCGCTTGATGTGTGCGAATATTTGGTTATCCAAGATAACCAAATAAGCTTTCACCATCTCAAGGGCGACTAGATGAGCAACACCAACCCAACGACCTCGGATGCCGTGCAGCTGGACATGCAAGGCAATGTCGCAGTGATCCGCCTGTGCCGTCCGGCCAAGCGCAACGCGCTCAGCGACGGGCTGATCATGGCGCTGCGCGACATCTTCCAGAACCTGCCCAAGCCGGCGCGCGCGGCCGTCATCCATGGCGAAGGGGAGCATTTCTGCGCCGGGCTCGACCTGTCCGAGCTGCAGGAGCGCGACGCCGGCGAGGGCATCCACCACTCGCGCATGTGGCACAGCGCGCTCGAGTGCATCGAGAAGGGCCCGGTCCCGGTGGTGGCCGCGCTGCACGGCGCCGTCGTCGGTGGCGGCCTGGAGCTGGCCAGCGCCTGCCACATCCGGGTGGCAGATGAATCCGCCTTCTTCGCGCTGCCCGAGGGCAGTCGCGGCATCTTCGTCGGTGGCGGTGGCTCGGTCCGCATCCCCAAGCTGATCGGTGCCGCGCGCATGACCGACATGATGCTGACCGGCCGTGTCTACGATGCCGCCGGCGGCGAGCGCATCGGCCTGGCGCAGTACCTGGTGCCGGCCGGCAGCGCCTTCGACAAGGCGCTCGAACTGGCCCGGCGCATCGCGACCAACGCCCCCCTGACCAACTATGCGCTGATGCACGCGCTGCCGCGCATCGCCGAGCAGCCGGCCGACCACGGCCTGTTCACCGAGGCGCTGATGTCATCGATCGCGCAGTCCGCGCCCGAGGCCAAGGCACGCGTGCGCGCCTTCCTGGAAGGCAAGGCGGCCAAGGTGCAGAAAGCCTGACTGGCGGCGCCAGATCAAGAGCAGAGGAGAACACAAGAATGAGTTTCGACCAGTCCCCCAAGTACCGCCCCTTGATCTTCGGCGTGGCCCGCGCCAAGCTGCGCGACGGAGCCCCCGGCACCCACTACCTGCAAGCCGACCAGCCGCTGCTGCCCTACCCCGAACGCATGACCGATCGGCTGCAGCACTGGGCCGAGACCACGCCGCAGCGCACCTTCATGGCGCGCCGCGTCAAGCAGCCCGACGGCAGCCTGGGTGACTGGCGCCACCTGAGCTATGGCGAAACCTGGCAGACCGCCAGGCGCATCGCGCAGGCCATCCTGGACCGCGGCCTGAGCGTCGAGCGTCCGGTCGTGATCCTGTCCGAGAACAGTCTCGAGCACGCGCTGCTTTCGCTGGGCTGCATGATCGCCGGCGTACCCTATGTCCAGACCTCGCCGGCCTACTCGCTGGTGAGCACCGACTACGACAAGCTGCGCCACGTGGTCAACACCGTCACGCCCGGCCTGCTGTTCGCGAGCGACGCGGCACGCTACGGCAAGGCGCTGCGCTCGGTCGTCAGCCCCGGGATGGAGGTGGTGCTGGTCGAAGGAGAGCTGCCGGAACTCGGGAGCAGCAGCTTCGACGCGCTCTGTGCGACCGCCGAGACGCCGGCCGTCGATGCCGCGATCGCCGCCACCGGCCCCGACACCATCGTCAAGTTCCTGTTCACCAGCGGCTCGACCAAGCTGCCCAAGGCGGTGATCAACACCCAGCGCATGTGGTGCGCCAACCAGCAGCAGATGGTGCAGTCGATGCCGGTGCTGGCACAGCAGAAGGAGCTGGTGCTGCTCGACTGGCTGCCCTGGAACCATACCTTCGGCGGCAACCACAACGCCGGCATGGTGCTCTACCACGGTGGCACGCTCTACATCGACGACGGCAAGCCGACGCCGGCGCTGATGCACGAGACGCTGCGCAACCTGCGCGAGATCGCGCCCACCGTCTACTTCAACGTGCCGACCGGCTTCGAGGCGATCGCCAATGCGATGAAGACCGATGCCCAGCTGCGCAAGACCCTGCTGTCGCGGGTGCAGATGTTCTTCTACGCCGGCGCCGCCCTGGCCCAGCCGGTCTGGGACAGCCTGTTCGAGAGCGCCGAGCAGGAGATCGGCGAGCGCATCGTGATGACCTCGGGCCTGGGCATGACCGAGTCCGGCCCCTTCGGCCTCTACGTGACCAGCCCCGAAGTCAAGGCCGGCGACCTGGGACTGCCGACCCCGGGCATGCTGGTCAAGCTGGTCGACGTGGAAGGCAAGACCGAGATCCGCTACAAGGGCCCCAACATCACGCCGGGCTACTGGCGCGCGCCGGCCGAGACCGCCGAGGCCTTCGACGAGGAGGGCTATTTCAAGTCGGGCGACGCGGTCAAGTGGATCGACGAGACCGACATCCACCTGGGCCTGCGCTTCGATGGCCGCATCGCCGAGGACTTCAAGCTCGCCACCGGCACCTTCGTCAGCGTCGGCCCGCTGCGTGCCAGGATCATCGCCGCCGGCGCGCCCTATGTGCAGGACGTGGTGATCACCGGCCTGAACCTGAAGGAGGTCGGCGCCATGGTGTTCCCGACCCAGGCGGTGCGGGCCCTTTCCGGCCTGCCGGCCGACGCCTCGATGCACGAGGTGGTCGACAGTGCGCCGGTGCAGTCGAAGTTCCAGCAGATCGTCGACGAGCTGGCCAAGACTGCCACCGGCAGCGCCAACCGCATCGCGCGCCTGTGCCTGCTGGCCGACCCGCCCACCATCGACCGCGGCGAGATCACCGACAAGGGCTCGATCAACCAGCGCGCCGTGCTGAGCCACCGCGCCGAGACGGTAGCCAAGCTGCATGCCGACGAGCTGCGCTACATCATCAAACCCCAAATCTGAAAGAAGCAGGATCATGGCAAGCAAGGGATTCTTCAACGCCTTCGACGATGTCTGGATGCTGCAAGGCGTCCGCACCCCGATGGTCGACTACTGCGGCGCGCTCGGCCATGTCTCGCCGACCGACCTGGGCATCAAGGTGGCGCGCGAGGCGCTCTCGCGCAACGGCGTGCCGGCGGCTGACATCGGCTCGGTCATCACCGGCAACATGGCGCCGGGCGACTTCGACCAGTTCTTCCTGCCGCGCCACATCGGCCTGTACGCCGGCGTGCCGCAGGAAGTGCCGGCCATCATGGCGCAGCGCATCTGCGGCACCGGCTTCGAGCTGTTCCGCCAGGCGGGCGAGCAGATCGAGGCCGGCGCCTGCGATGCCGCGCTGGTGGTCGGCACCGAGAGCATGACGCGCAATCCGATCGCGGCCTTCGACCACCGCACCGGCTTCAAGCTCGGCGCGCCGGTCGGCTTCAAGGACTACATGTGGGAGGCGCTCAAGGACCCGGCCGCCGGCATCAACATGATCCAGACCGCCGAGAACCTGGCCAGGAAGTACGGCATCAGCCGCGAGGAGGTCGACCAGTTCGCCTCCGAATCGTTTGCCAAGGCGGTGGCGGCGCAGGAGTCGGGCTTCCTGGCCGGCGAGATCGTGCCGGTCGTGACCGAGAAGTTCGAGCTGGAGGGCTGCAAGGCGCGCGGCATCAAGCTGCAGGGCAAGGTCACCGAGGTGGCTACCGACACCCACCCGCGCATCTCGCCGGCCGAGGTGCTGGCCAAGCTGCGCCCGGTCTACGAGGGCGGCGTGCAGACCGGCGGCAACAGCTCGGCGCTGGTCGATGCGGCCGCCGCCTGCGTCGTCACCTCGGGCGCCTATGCCCGGGCCAATGGCAAGAAGCCGCTGGCGCGCGTGGTCGCCGCGGCTGCGGTCGGCGTGCCGCCCGAGATCATGGGCATCGGCCCGGCGCCCGCCATCCGGTTGC
>CAZJQH010000015.1:0-2807 GCA_964547895.1 uncultured Chitinophaga sp.
GTCGCTTCCTGCGCCCGGACATGCTCGGCGGCTCGCTGGGCCAGCTTCCCGGCCGCCTCGGCCTGGAGTCGGGCCCTCTCCGGGTCGCTGAGGGCGTAGCCCAAGCTCTTCCAGGTGATGTCAGCACCGGTCTTGTTGTTGATGATGCGCCCCGCCGGATGGCCGTCCAGGTGACCCACGTAGAAGCCATCCATCGCCCCCTTCTTGCCGCCCTCGACAGGCACGCGGTGCCGCTTGCCGTCCATGACCGGATGATCGCCCTGGGCGTTGGTACCGACGAACAGGCCGGCGCTGAGCATGGCCTGGGCGAACTCCTCCCTTGGCGTCATGGCTGGCCCTTGCTGGGCCTGCACGTTCTCGGGACTCCAACGTTCGAGCTTCGCCATGTCGGCACTCGGACCGGCATACCAGGACTTGGCTGCCTTGTCCCACAAGGCACCGGCGGCCTTGGCATCGTTGCGCTGTTCGTAGGGAACGGCAAGGTACAGACGGACTGCCTGGACATGCTGGCTCTGCTGCGTCTTGCCAGACACCATGGCCACCGCCGCAGCGGCTTCCTGTGCCCATTTGGAGAAGGGTGCCGGATCAACCCCGCGTGGCACGTACCAGGACTGTTGCTGGCGATCCCATTTTGCCCCGAGCTGCTTGACTTCGTCCTTCTCCTTGAAGGGCACGCTGAGGTACTGGCGCTGGCTGCTCGCGAGCTGCTGCTCTGGCTGCCCGGCGTTGAGCTCGGAGTTCCTGGCTGCCACGGAAGCGACGAAGGCGTTGGCCTCCAGCGCCTTGCGCGCTTCTTTAGCCGCTAAAATTTTCTCGCCGGTGCTGTTCGGATCTCGGCGGACGCGATCCTCAAGCACGCGCGCGACGCGAGTGGCCTTCTCGTACTCGTCGGCCTGGGAGTTGGCATCAATCAACGCCAGGCGGTCGGCCAGCTCGTGGGCCTCGCCCAGCGTTCGGGTCATGGCGAGATCGGCGAAGGCATCGCCACCAGGCTGCGCGTCACGCATGCGTGCCTGCAGCTGGTAGGCCTCGGGTGTCTCGGTGTCCAGGTCGGCAGCCTGTATCAGGCCATCTCGTTCGACCACACCGACAACCCGAACTTCACCCGTCCAGTCAAGGGGCAAGGTGAATCCCAGCGCCTTGACTGCTGCGCTGTCGAAAGCCAGCTGGTCCTGCTCGCTCACATCGGAGCTGCGCATCTTGAGGTCACGCAAGATCGCCGCGACAACGGCATCCGGCCGGATCTTCTCGACCAGTTCATCCAGCGCCGCATGGATCCTGCTCTTCAGCGGTTCGGGGTCATGAGGCAGTTCGTGCCGCATCCAGAACTCGTTCTGTGGACTCATGGGCTGCATGCTGTCCAGCATGGACAGTGCACGGTCGATCTGCTCCAGGCTCGCTTTTTCTAGCAGGCGCCCAAGAGTGTCCTGTTCGGCATGCTTCAACGTCCAGGCCTCGGCCTTGAGCTGTGCCTCTGCCTGTATCGGCTGCGGTGTCTGCATGGTCGCCTCCTGGGTTGAAATGGTTTGACTGGCATCGCGCAAGGCGTCAGGCACGACCTGTCCAGCCGGCTGCTGGCCCAGATCCGGCGCAGGCACCGCATCGAAAAACTTCTGCACCAGGTCGGGGTATTCGGCCAGAACGGCCGCCGGAGGAAAGCTGGTCGCCGGCAGGTTCGCGCTGCGGGCATCGGGCGTGTTCAGGAACAGGGCATTGTTCACGGCCGCATGATGCACGTCCGATATGGCATCCTGGGCCGAGTCGGCATCGGAAAAAGCCGAGAAGTCACCATGCCGCACCTCCCACTTCCGGCCATGCCGGGTCAACTCCAGGACAGTGGCCTGGCTGGCGAACTGATCGCGAGTCAATTCGTGCGGCGGCAGCGCATGGATCTGTTCCTGCATCTGTTTCTGCTCGAAGGCCAGCACGTAGTGGTGGATCTTCTCGGCGTCGGCTGCGGCGCGGAACACCTCCAGCGGATCGTCCTGCAGCGCCTTGATCCAGGAACCCACATAGGCCGCGTGCTGGCCCGGATCGTGTCCGATTCCCAGCTCGTCGCCGACGATCATGGAGGCGATCTCGGCGCGCAGCTCTTCCTTGGCGTAGCCCTCGCTGCCAAACGGGTGCGCCAGGTCACGGGCCAGGCGAGACGCGTGGCCCGTCCAGTGGCCCAGCTCGTGCAGCGCGGTCGCGTAGTAGCGGTCGGCGCTGGGGAACTGGCCGCGCTCGGGCATTGTGATGCTGTCGGTCGAGGGGCGGTAGAACGCCCGGTCACCTGACGCATGCGTGATCCGGGCGCCCGAGGCCTTCAGGATCTGCTCGGCACGCTCGATGGCATCCCAGGTCTGCTCCTGCTTGGGCTGCAGCGGCGGCAGGCCGTCGATCTGCTCGCCATTGAACACGGTCGCGAAGAACACGCGCGGCCGCTCCAGCATGACGGTTTCCCTGACCGGATCGCCCTTCGGATCGAGGACGGGTCGGCCCTTGTCGTCGAGCTTGTCCTGCTCTTCGCTGAACTTCCAGTACTGGACCGGCGTGCCCTTCTCGCCCTTGCGCACCTGCGCGCCCACGGCTGCGGACTGTCTGTAGGTCATCCAGCGGGCATCGCTGCGGCCCTGGGCCATGAGGTGGATCGCGTTGATGCCCTTGTACCGCTTGCCGGTGGTGGGGTTCATCGGCAGGTAGGCGTTGGGTTCGCCCGACTCCCACGGCTTTTGCCAGGGCGCAGTGCCGGCCTTGAGCTGCTCGATCAGTTTTTCGGCCACGACTTCGTGAAACGGCTTCTTCTGTTCCATGTTCTCCTCCCT
>CAZJQH010000015.1:2907-21960 GCA_964547895.1 uncultured Chitinophaga sp.
GTTTTTCGGCCACGACTTCGTGAAACGGCTTCTTCTGTTCCATGTTCTCCTCCCTTCGGAATAGCTCGTTGAAATGTGGGAAGCTCTGCTGCGCTCGGTAACCACCCTTCATGTCTGGCGGTACCTCGGAAGCTCGCGGGCCGTACAGCTCGGCCGCATCCTCGCGGAACTTCTAGCCCAGCTCCAGCGCGCCGGGGTAATCTCTGACGAAAGGCCGCGTTGCATATTGCGCCTCGGCTTTCGTGATCGGCAGGGTTCAGTCCTCCAGCGCCTTGCGCGCGGCGGCCTGGTCCACCGTCTCGCCAGGCCGCAGTCCGTACAGCTCGCGGACGTTCATGGTCGTGATGAACGGTGGGACGTCAGCGCTCGGTCCTTCGTCGTCCAGGAAAGCCGGTTCCAGCGCGCCATCGACTTCCACCAGGTCGTCACCGCTCTCGGCCGCATCCTGCTCGGACAGTGCATCCTCCACGAATGCGCCCACAAGCTCGGCTTCGTCGGGGGCGAACTCGACCTGGAAGCCGGGCGTCAGCGCGTCTTTCATCTTCTCGCGCACGGCGTCGCGGCCGGCGGCGTCAAGCGGCGGCAGGACGGCCAGCGGCTCGCCTTGGTCTGCAGTGTTGAGGGTTGGCTCGGTCATGGCTGATCTCCTTCGCTGTGGTCATTCGGATGAAGGGCCGCTGCGACCCTTGCTGTAGTCGGGCCTGCCCTTGAGGTCGGGGTAGGTCTGCTTGCACGTGGGGAACTTGCTGCAACCCCACCAGAATTTCCCCTTCTGCTTGCTTGGCCGACGCGACAATCCGCTGCCGCAGGCCATGCACTTATGAAGGGACGACACCGGGGCGGCTTCCTTGCCGCCGGCGATGGTCACGGCTCCGCTGTTCGCCTTCGCCACCTGGTCGCGGATGAACGTCTCTTGCTTCGCGATGAAGGCGCCCAGGGAAGCAGTGCCCTGTTCGACGCCCTTGAGCATCCGCTCGTAGAGCGCGGTCAGCACCGGGCTTTTCACGACCTCGGGCAGCGCATCGATGACGCTGCGGCCCAGCGTCGTGCTGATGACCTGCTTGCCCTTGACGGCCAGGAACTCGCGCCGCTTCAGCTCGGAAATGATCGACGCGCGGGTGGCGGAGGTGCCGATGCCATCGCCCTCGCGCAGCATCTTCTTGTGCTCCGGATCGGCGACGAGCTTGTGGATGTTTTCCATGGCGCGGATCAGCGTGCCCTCGGTGAAGCGCGCTGGCGGCTTCGTCCTCGCGTCCTTGCGGGTGACGTCCGCGCAGTTCACGGCGTCACCCTGAGCCATCGACGGCAGGACCTGCATGATGTGTTCGCCGTTCTCGTCCTCGCCTTCCTTATCGACCTCGTCTTGCTGGTCGTACACATCACGCCAACCGATGCGCGTGACAACCTTGCCGCTCGCGGTAAAGTTCTCGCCCGCGATCTCCACCCCGACAGTGGTCTGCATGTACTCGTGCAGCGGGTAGAACTGCGCCAGGTACGCGCGCAAGATCAGATCGTAGATGTTGCGCTCGCGCTCGCTGAGGGCCGCCTTGCTGCCCTTGTGCATGGTCGGAACGATGCCGTGGTGTGCGGTGATCCTGGAGTCATCCCAGGTCCTGGACTTGATACGCGGATCGGTTCCCTCGACCAGCCCAGCCAGCTCGGGGTTCACATGCGCGATCGCCTCCAGCACGCGAGGCGCGTCGGCATGCTGCGACTCCGGCAGGCAGGCGCAGTCGGTACGGGGGTAGGAGGTCAGCTTGTGCGTCTCGTAGAGCGCCTGGCAAGCGTTCAGCACCTCCTCGGCGCTGCAACCATATCTGGCCGACGCCAGGGCCGTGATGTCGGACAGGGAAAAAGCCAGCGGCTGGTTCTGCTTCCTGGATTCCTGCCGGTACACGGCGATGGTGCCCGGCTGGCCCTTGGCAGCGGACACCAGCGCGTCGGCCACGACGGTATCGACCAGGCGGCCTTCGCTGTCCAGTCCGGCTTGACCCTCCCTCGCCTGCCAGGCGGCGGTGAAGCTGCCGCCAGCATGCTGCACCACGGCGCGGATCTGGTGGTAAGACTCGGACTTGAACAACTCGATCTCGCGGTCTCGAGCGACCACAATTGCCAGGGTCGGCGTCTGCACGCGGCCCACGGTCAGCAGCGCGCGCGATCCGCCACGCTGGGCGCGCAGCGTGTACGCGCGGCTGAGGTTCATGCCGATCAGCCAGTCTGCGCGCTGCCGTCCGCGAGCGGCGTCGGCCCAGCCGACATAGTGGCCGTTTTCCTTCAAGCCGGCCAGGCCGCGCCTAACGGAAACCGAGTCCTGCGCGGAGACCCAGAAACGGCGCACCGGCTTGCTGTTGCGAAAATGCTCCAGCACCTCGTCAACCAGCAACTGGCCTTCGCGATCCGGATCGCCGGCATTGACGACCTCCCTGGCCTCCCCGAGCAGCTTACCGATCACGGCGAGCTGCTTCTTCGCTTCGTCCTTGGGCTTGAGCAGCCAGCTCTCGGGAATGATGGGCAGCTCATCGACGCGCCAGACCTTCTTGCCCGACGGGCCGCGTGGCACGTCATCGGGCGTGTACTCGTCCGGTTCGGCCTGTTCGAGCATGTGGCCGAAGCACCAGGTCACCTTGTCGGCACCGCACACGATGAAGCCATCACCCCTGCCCGTCGCTCCGAGCTCGGCGGAGATGGCCTTGGCGACGGACGGCTTTTCTGCGATGAAGAGGCGCATGGTGATGACTCCCTACCAGGTGATGACGGGACGGATCACGTTCTTGATCTGCGAACGGCTGACCGGGCCGAAGTAGCGACCATCGAAGGAGGTGGCGCTCCGGTCCGACATCAGTAGCAGTTCGGAACTGCCGAGGGTGTAGCTGTCGGACTGATAGCGCGGCAGCAAGCGACCGGCCGGGTCAGCCTTGATCGGCGCGCTCTGGGGCAGCAGCTCGCCGTTGACGCGCACACCGTCGGCGGCGACGGTCACGGCATCGTTTTTAGCCGCTAAAACTCGCTTCATCATGTAGCCGTAACCCCCCTCGCAGAAACCGGCCCCGATGTAGCCCCGCTCCCTGGCGTCATCGAAGACGCCGATCCGAGGCGGACAGAACAGGACATAGGCCCCCTTCTCCACCGGCGCACTGCTCGTCCAGTACAGGCCGACCGGAATGCTCCTGGTGGTGTTCACCCGCGCACCGGCAGCATAGCCACCAGCGGCCAGCACCAGGACGGTGACGCCGGCAATGGCGACAGCTTCGGAAATGCGCTTCAGGACTCGGCTCATAGCTTGATGCCTGCCCCATCTGGTCCGACCTGGGAATTACTGATCAGGCGGTCGCTGACCTTTGGCGCGGGAATCGTTGCCCGCGCCGCGAACACCGGATCCTTGAAGTACAAGGGTTGCTTGCCATAGATCGCCGGGTGGCCTGCGACATAGATCACCATGTCGCCTGCCTCTTCGATCTCACCCTTGCCATTCTTCTTCGGTCCTGGCATGCGCAGGCACTCGTCAGGCGTCAGCAAGGGCCGCTGCACTTCCTGGTAGGTGCGTGAGACCTGGCCCAGCATCGCTGCCGTGCGGCGACCACTGGTCGTGATCTGCTCCTTCACCACGGTGGTCTGCCCGGTGAGGCGGGACAGGTGTTCGGCAGTCTCGACGCGGTTGGGCGGATAGGCGCTCTGCACATGGCAGTTCGACGTGATGGTTTCGTCGTGACCGTAGCCTGTCTCACGGCTCTTGAGCTGGTTGATGTCCTGGCAAATCAGGTAGCACTTGATGCCATAGCCTGCGATGAAGGCTAGCGACTCCTGCATGATCTCCAGCCGACCGAGGCTTGGGAATTCGTCCAGCATCATCAGGAGCCGGTGCTTGTAGTGCGCCATCGGCCGGCCACCCTTGAATTCCATCTTGTCGGCCAGCAGGCGCACGATCATGTTCACCATGACGCGGACCAGCGGACGAAGGCGGGCCTTGTCGTTCGGCTGGGTGACGATGTAGAGGCTGACCGGATCGGTCTCGTGCATCAAATGCCTGATCCGGAAGTCCGAACGGCTGACACTGCGGGCCACCACGGGGTCGCGGTAAAGGGCCAGGTATGACTTGGCCGTGGACAGCACCGAACCAGCCTCTTCCTCGGGCCGATCCATCATGTCGCGGGCTGCCGAGCCGATGGCCTGGTGAATCTGGCCGTCCACATGCCCGTAGGTTGCCATTTCCATCCACAGCTCGCCAATATCCCGACTCGGATCTGAAAGCAACGAATCGATCGCTGGCAGGGTGGCGATTCGGCCCTCGTCCCTGGCCTTGTACAGCGCGTGCAGGATCACGCCGACCAGCAGAGAAAAGGCGGTCTTCTGCCAGTGCGAGTCCAGGCCCTTGCCGTCCGGATCGACAATCAGCGTGGCGAGGTTCTGCACGTCACCCACCTCGTATTCGGTGCCGAGACGGATCTCATCCAGCGGGTTCCAGCAGATGCCGCCCGAGCTGCTGGCCGGCTCGAACCGCAGCACCTTGTTCCTGGCGTGCTTCTGTCGCCAGCCGGCGGTCAGCGCCCACAGCTCACCTTTCAGGTCGGTGATGACGCTGCTCTCGGCCCATGACAACAGCGTGGGCACCACAAGTCCGACACCCTTGCCCGAGCGGGTGGGCGCATAGGACAGCACATGCTCGGGTCCGTTGTGTCGCAGATAGAGGAAATCGCCATTCTTGTCCTGCCAGCCACCGACATAGACACCGGTAGAGACCGGTGAGCTCTTGCCAGTCACCACTTCAAGAAGGTTGCGCTCGCGCGGCAACAGGCCGGCGGCCTGGATGTCCTTCTTCTCGGCCCAGCGGGCGGAACCATGCAGATACTCGTTCGCTGTCGAGCTGTTGGCCGTGACGACCTTGGCCAGGGCCACCCCCAGCAGGCCCACCGACGAAACCAGGATGCCCATGCTGCCGGCCTTCATGATCTCGTCCGGGTATTGGCCGTACCACTGGTACGTCCACTGCATGATCGACCAGGGCGCGAAGACATGGCCGACATTCGGGCCCAGAGTCGCGTGGTAGGCGAAGGTGTGGGCGAAGAACTGGGTTGCGGCCTGAAGGCCTCCGACCAGCGAGATAGCCCCGAGCGCCGGCAGCAGCTTGCCCGGCTTCGGCTTCTCGGCCCGGACTTGCGGACCGACCGCGTTGTTCATCCTGATTTTCATCTACCCCTCCCCTTCGACCTTGTGATGGAGCCTTTCGCAGAGATCGAGACGACATCACCGATGGCGATGCGCGCCAAGCGCCTGACTGCAGCCGGATCGATGGGCATGACCATGACCTCATCGCCCCGCTTCAGGAGAGCCAGCGCCTGGCCCTCGACATTCCTGGTGCCCTGGAACGCGAGGGTATCATCGCCGGCAGTATATCGGCAATGCTTCGGTATATCGAATCCTTTCTGCCGCTTTGCCTCGCGTTCGGCGATGTACCTGTCGGCAGCTTCGAGGGCCGGAAGATTCTGGCCTAGCCCTGTTCCTGGGCGAGAAACTCCCCGTCGCAGTGCGTGATCTGGTTGGGTTCCTTGCTGCTCCACGTGACGAGGAACATCACGCGGCAATAGCACTTCACTTCCGCCGGCGATGCGAACCACACCGAGTTCGGACAATGTTCGCAAACGGTGCTGGCCTTGGGGCGGCGGCTTTCGTCCAGGGCGTCCAATGTCGGGCTTGCGGTGGACTGGGGCGGCGTGAAGGCCGGCCTCAGCGTGGCCGCTTCGTCCGGCTGCGGCTCCGGTAGCGTGCTGGTGGGCAGCTGGCCGCTGTCCAGGGCCGCCAGCGCCGCATCCAGCTCCTCCTCGATACTGGGGTCTCTCTCTTCGCTCATGGGTGCTCTCCTTGTTCAAAAGCGCCTGCCGCCGGCTTTCAAGAGCCGGATCGGCAAAGGTGATGGGTAGCCGGGACTCGACGGCGGCGCGGATGATCTGCGCCTTGAACTCAACCGTGCCATTGACGGTGATGCTGTTGCCGTAACGCTGCTGTGCCAGGCTCAAGGCTGCTTGCAACCCTTCGCGCGTGGCCTCGCGGGAGACTTGCAGACGGTCGCCGTCATCGCGCACGGCGCTCATGCCGATGCGGAAGATGATCGTCCCCTTCTTCGTGATGTGGTCCACCACCGGTGCCTGGCCTGGCTGCCTCTGACCCTGACCCTCGCCCTGGAAGGTGTTGCCCTTGAGCCCGGACTTTTCCCGGGCGCGCAGTGCCGCCAGGGCCTCGGTGTTGCCGTGCTGGGCCTCCTTCCTGAGCCAGTCGGCCCAGGTGCGCCGACTGTGCTCGGCGTAGAGCGCGGCGCGCTCCTGCTGGTATTGCTGGTTGATCGCCTGGATATCGCTGCGCAGCGCCTTGCTCGCCTGGGCGTACAGCAGCTTCTTGCTCATCCGCCCATCGCCGACCAGCTTGATCGTGGCCCGGCGCAGCCGGTTCGATCGCTTGGCCTCCTTGACCAGACGCTCCTTGCGATGGCGGGCGTGTTCCAGGGACTGGCCACGCGCCATGGTCAGGCTCTGCTGCTCCGCCTGGTACTTCGCGAACAGCTCAACGGTGTTGACGCGAAGGCGGATCGGGTCCTTGCGGTACTGCCGTTTCGCGTTGGATTTCGCCTGCCGCTCGGGCGAAGCCTCGAACGGGCCCAGCCGAGCCTCCAGGCTCGGCCTAGAAAGGTCGCGGGCTGCCGTGCTCGCCTTGACCATCGTTCCGTCGCCAGCCTCGAACACGAGGCCATTGGCGCGGACGCGCAGCTCCAGGCCGTTCTCGCGCAGTACCTGGTGCAGCTCCGGCCAGGTCTGTGCACCCTTGATCTCGTCCAGGCATTCACGGCGAATCCACCCAACCAGACTTTCCACGCCAGCGTGATGCTCCATGTCCCCGGCTCGCCCCTCGGACAAGGATCGCTTGTCGCCGTGATTGACCTGCTGCAGACCAAACTCGTTTTCAAGCTTGACCGCTACCTCCGCCATCGTGCGGTAGGCCAGATAAGGCTCGTGCATCGTGAGGCGGACGGGGTGAACCTTGTTGATCGCAATGTGGACGTGCAGGTGGTCGGTATCGTTGTGAACAGCACTGATACGCTGATGTTCGTCGTAGCCCAAGGCGGCGCAAACCCTATCCTCGATCTGCTGCAGCATCTCAGCCCTGGGGTGCTCGCCGGGCGGGAAGCTGACCAGCAGGTGATAGGTCTTGTCGCCGGTCGCGCGGGTGTTGCCGTGCTGCGTGGCAAGCACTTCCGTGATGGCATCGCCGACCATGCCGGCGTGACAGTTGGTCAGACGAACCTCGCCCAGCCTGTGTTCCTTGCTCTGCGCGTCGGTGATGTAGCTCGCCAGTCCGGCGAAGTCCGACTTGCCCAGGGAGCGCATGGAAACATGCTTGAGGATCACAAGTACCCCCTGCCCGCTTTAGCCGCTAAAAATCTCATGGCTCTGCCCTCGGCTGAACCACCGACTTCATGAGCCGGCTCATTTCGTCCTGCGTTGCTTCGATCCGGCCCAGCAGGGCCAGGATTGTCGACTCGCCGAATCTGGCCGTACGAGCGTCATCGGTCAGCCAGAGCTTGAGCAGGCCGCCAAGCCGGCCCAGATCACCGTTGACGCGCACCAGTTCGCGCACATGCTGGTAGTCCATGACGCCCTTGATCTGGTAGCCCTGGCCGACCTCGCGCAAATAGCGCGCCACGCTGAGCCCCGCCCTTCTGGCGTTGTCTTCAATCACTGCCCTCTCTTCGGGCAGGCAGTACACCTTGATCGGTGACTCACTTTTACGCGTGGGCTGCTTCGCAGCACCTTCAGGGGCTCGGACAACTGAGACATCGTCGTCAGCCAGGGCCGAGAAAATTTTGCTCGCCATCCGCATTTCTCCTTTCCGGCGGTAGCCGGTGCCTCGCAGAGCAAGATGCCCGTTGAGTGCCGCAGGCGCGAATAAGGGGAGGCGAAGTAGGTCACCACGTTCACGTGGTGGGCCTACTTCGCCTATCTTGCCCGCCTTACGGCGTTCATGACTCCATGAAAAGTCTACACCCCTGATTACGATTTATCCACATCTGAGTGATCATCAGACCGCAACTTTTCGACGGATATAGCGAATTTTTAAACAATGTTCCATAATCGCCCTGCCGAAACGTTCTCATGCACGCTGCCGGTGTTCTTTTTGCAGCTGGGTGGCAGCGTCAGGTTTTCATCGAAGGACCAGATGGACGAGCACGATGGGAAAGACCTACTCGGAAGAACTGGCTGAATGGTTGAAGGGACGGGAAACCAGGAAGCTGCGCCACAAGCACGTGGTCGCGTTCCTGGCCGTCAAGAGCGACGTTCAGGCAGGGCTCGATGCGGGCTATGCAATGAAGACGATCTGGGAGCACATGAAGGAAACCAGCCGGCTGCACTGCCAGTATGAAACCTTCACTCAGCACGTGAAGCGGTACATCAAGACCGCGCCGATTGCTGCTGTGTCTTCTCCCTCGCCATCTTCTGACAGCCTGACCAGGGGTGTGATGAGCCACGTGAAGGCTGTCCCGCCGGCCTCGCCTCCCAAGATCGGCGGATTCACATTTGATGCGACACCCAGGAAAGAGGACTTACTGTAATGGCCAAGATCCACATGGTTTTGCAGGGCAAGGGCGGCGTTGGCAAGTCGATGATCGCGGCCATGCTTGCACAGTACAAGGCGGGCAAGGGGCAATCCCCGCTTTGCATCGACACCGATCCGGTGAACGCCACGTTCGAGGGCTACAAGGCTCTCGGGGTGCGCCGGCTCAACATCATGGACGGTGACGAGATCAACACGCGAAACTTCGACGCCCTGGTCGAGATGATTGCATCGGCCGAAGGCGATGTCATCATCGACAATGGTGCCAGCTCGTTCGTGCCGCTGTCGCACTACCTCATCAGCAACCAGGTGCCGGAATTGCTCCAGGACATGGGCCACGAGCTCGTGGTGCATACCGTGGTCACCGGCGGCCAGGCTCTGGTCGACACGGTGAGCGGCTTCGCCCAGCTCGCCAGCCAGTTTCCAGCCGAATGCCTGTTCACGGTCTGGCTCAATCCGTACTGGGGCCCAATCGAGCACGAGGGCAAGGGATTCGAGCAGTTGAAGGCGTACACGGCCAACCAGGGCCGCGTCTCAGCCATCATCCAGATTCCGGCTCTGAAGGAGGAAACCTACGGCCGTGACCTGGCGGACATGCTCCAGGAGCGCCGGACCTTCGATGAGGCCCTGGCCGATCCGGCCCTCACGATCATGACGCGTCAGCGGCTCAAGATCGTGAAGACTCAGCTCTTCGCCCAGCTTGAGAATGCGGCGGTGTTGTGATGGCTAGCGACGACAAGATCGAGGAGCTGATACGGGAGATCGCAGCCAAGCATGGCATCGCCGTGGGCCGGGACGATCCGATCCTGGTCCTTCAGACCATCAACATGAAGTTGATGCAGGACAGCGCATCGGCCCAGCAGGAAATCCTGGATCGTTTCAAGTCGGAACTGGAGTCCATCGCTCATCGGTGGGGTGATGACGCCAAGGCCATGGCTGAGAAGACGCTCAATGCCGCGCTCGCGGCCAGCAAGGACGCCATGACGCGGGGTATGCAGGAGGGCACCAAGGCGGCCACCGAAACGGTGAGGCGCGAGGTTGAGGCGGTGACGGCGCAGCTCATTGCGCCGATCCGTGAGGCGCGACATGTCGCTTTGATGAACATGGTCGCTGCCGGCATGGCGGTCGTGGCTGCCGGGCTGGCCCTGTGGGCCTCGCTGTAGTTGGAGATCTCCTCGTATGGCCAAGCTTGCAAAGGAAGCCGGGCTAGCTCAGGGCCGGCGGCTATGTGGGCCTGGCTGTCAGACCCAGATTCTGCGATCGTCCCGTCCGCTTCAGTGCCTGGGATTGCCTGCCCTCCTGCTCGCGCAGCTGCAACTGATGCCGGCGGCCTGCCTCTCGCATTGCATCCCAATCGGAAGCCAGCTCAGGGTTTTCGGCGCGCATCTTGAGCGCCGCCAGTTCCTCGATCTTCGGAGCGTGAAGGCCCATGCCCTCCTTGATCTCGCGGACGGCCTCCAGGCGCGTGTGCAGGGTCTGGAGTCGGGTCTGCTGCTGCGATTGCCGGTTCTGCCAGGCTCGCCTGGAGCCCGGAAGTGACAGCCGGCCAGGCGCTGATGCCTGGATCTGCTGCAGGCGGGCCTGCTGCCGATAGATCAGATTTTCCAGCCTGTCCTCGATGTGAACCACCTGATCGAGCTTGGCCTGCACGTACAGCGCCAGGATTTGGCGATAGGGATGCTCCTGGGAGGCTGTATCAAGGATGGCCTGCTGTTCGACTTCTGCCTCCTGCGCGGCCCTCAGCAGCTCAGCCCCAGTTTCCTCGCGCGCGGCGTCTAGGTTGTTCCAGTGGCTGACGCGGGCCGGTTTGGAGTCACGCCTCTCGATGCTGGAGATGGTGAGTCGTTTCAAAGCGTACCTCCCTTTAGCCGCTAAAACTACAGGGATCGCCCTCGCGTCAGTTTCGGGGCTTCAGCGGCGACAGCAGCCTTGCCCTGGACGTTGTAGCTGATGCTCTTCGCGCTCCCGATTTCAGGCACTTTATCGAAATCCGAGCGGTCGTGCAAAACAAAGTTGCGGCCTGTCTGCTGGTAAACGCCGGCGACGTCGGCGTGTACGATCATGCCGTCATAGGTCTGCTTCTTGTCGGCCATCTGTGCCATGTACAGGTTGTAGATGCCGGGCTTCAAAGCCCCCGCCTTGTCTACTTTCTGATTCGTCCAGGCGCCGTTCTTTTCAGCCTGAACGATACGCTGACCGTTCATGACCAAGAGGCGTTCTTTCATCGTGGACTCCTGTGGTGCCGTGGTTCTTCAAAAGGGTGATGTGGACCCCTTGCAATCCCCTCACCAATAGAATGTGGGTGGCCGCGATTATCGCAGCAGCCCCAACCACTCGATGCGCAAGGGGAGCGTCTGCTTGCAGGCCTGCTGTCAAGTGAGGGGCAGTCTGACCTAGTGGCCGGCCCACATAATGCGCTATGACCCGCTCCGAGCTGATTGAAGCCCTGAACCAGCG
Source organism: uncultured Chitinophaga sp. (assembly GCA_964547895.1). Taxonomy (GTDB): domain Bacteria; phylum Pseudomonadota; class Gammaproteobacteria; order Burkholderiales; family Burkholderiaceae_C; genus Malikia. The sequence continues at coordinate 13,963 of CAZJQH010000015.1, forward strand.
TTTCCCCAGTCTTACGCTGGCGGAGGCTACTGCCGCAGTTGCTGCTATCCTGAGCGCCCTCGAAGGCACGCTCGCATCTGGCGCGAGAGTAGAGGTGCGCGGTTTCGGATCGTTCGCGATTCACGTTCAACCGCCACGGGCTGGTCGCAACCCTCGAACAGGGGAGGCTGTCGCCGTCCCGGCCAAGAAAAGGGTTCATTTCAAGCCAGGCCTGGCGCTGCGAGAGCGCGTCGACGAAAACCACAAGTAGAGATTGCAGTGCAGCTGACATCGATAGACGAACACCATGACGCCGTCACGGATGACCACAAGCACGCACCGCGAGTCTTTGGCGATGAGACGTGGACGTTCGACCATCTGCAAGCCTTCGTCATCAAGATCCCGCTCGAACCGACGCCCAAGAACATGGTCAAGTTCGATGTGGTGGTCCTCTTCTCAAATCACTGCTTTTCCCGGGAGGTGAAACCTGGCGAGGTTGTCGAGGAGTCGCTCATCGTCATGGATGGCAACATCAGGCGGGTGATGGACAAGCAGCGCTACGAGCTTTCGTTGAAGCATCTTCCGCAGCTCGTCCACGAATTGGCCACAAGGCACATCCGGATTGCGGACGCGTCCCGGCCGAACTTCGTCACTCTTGAGCTCCAGCCGGCAAACACGGGTGAAGGCCCTCTGCACTACGCCATGTTCTTCGAGGTCAAAAAGGACCGCTCACGGAAGCGTCGCCTGCTTCTGCGGGTCCAGAGCGCTTACATCCTCGAGAACCCCTCCAAGCGGCTGCTCAAAGCCGAAAAGATGCGGTTCCACGTCATCCTGAAGCGCGCTCTGGCCTGAGCTACGCCACAAAGACAGACGCCACCCGAAGGTGGCGTCGCATGCCAGTCTCTCTACCCTGTCGGGATTCCCACTCCAGGTGGGACCCAGCTCACGCTGGGCGGCGCTTCCTTTTGCACTGGCTCGGGAAAGTCTTTGTGAGAACAAGTATAGCAGATGCTAACTTTTTCCTCAAATTTGAGGCATCGTCAAACCTTGGGCATCGCTGCAGGGGTTGTGGCTGAGGCGAGATGGCCCCGCAGCTCGGCTGCCTCTGCTTCGGCCTGTATGAGTTCCTTGTCGGATCTCATTTCCAGTGGTGCTATTGGTGGGAAAGCAGTTTGACCGGCCATAAGTGGAGCAGTTTGGGGTGGCCATCGGGGACCAGCGGCGGTTCGCTGCAAACAGCGCACGAGATCGTGTACTGCAGCTCAGTGCAGCTTGAGCACACAGTGCATGCGTTTGTCGCACGCCGTCTCTAGCGGACTGGGCCTGGTTCACGACCGTTGACTGCCTCGTGCTGGCACACCATCCGGCATGCGGGTCAGAACCAGACGATTTGAGTGCAGGAAGTCGAACAGGAGTCAGGCTTTTAGCGGCTAAAAATGGGCCATACCAGCGCGGCGATCACACAAAAAACCCCGCACTTAGGCGGGGCGATGGGAGTGGGTCGGCCGGGTACAGTGCGCGAATTGCCTCAGCCCCCAAACAGCGCGACAAGCTGCACGGAGCCAAGGTCGGCCTCGAATTCGTGGCCGTCATCCTCGTACTTCAGCCAGGCCCAGCCTTCGGCTGGGGGACGCCGGTCGAGCATCAGCCGGGCCGGACGGTCGTCGTGCCTGACCTGGACAATGGCTTTCCTGAGCTTGTCTTGGACGGTCCTCTTCTCCTTGCTGCCCTGGCTGGCATCAGCCTGCGGCAATTGATCGCTGCCGTCGGTGTCGGAAATGCTGTTCAATGATTCGCCACCATTGAGGTCGCCATCGCCTCCATCATGGCTGCGTTTTTCATCCAGAAATTCGCGCAGCAGCTTGACCGAACCACGAGTCAGCTCCTGGCTGTCATCAGCCAGCCAGGCTGCCACCTCGTCCGGGTTCTTCTTGTAAGCCGTCACCAGCTCGTTGATGACCGTGACGTCCTTGCCTCTGCCCTTGTTGAAGGCCTCGGCGATAGGCTCGGGCAAGTCCAGCAACGTGACGTGCTGCGAGACAAATGCAGCCGACTTGCCGATCGCCTTGGCGATCTCGCCCTTCTTCCTGCCCTTCGCCAGCTCGCGACCGATGAAGTCGGCAATCTCACGGGCCGTCAGTTCGTTGCGTTGCAGGTTCTCGATAACCTGGTCAGACGCGTTGTAGTCGTTATCCACGAAGGCCGGGATGACTTCCTTTTCAGCGAGCTTCGAGGCCCGATAACGGCGAGCACCGTGATTGATGATGTAACGGCCTTCGGCTTCCGGATGCTCGCGAACCGAGATAGGCGACTTGACGCCCCGGTCACGGATCGTCGTGGCCAGCTCGCCAAGGCTCTCCGGCGAGAAGCCGGGGTTGTCGGACGTGCGCGGCTGATGCGGATCTTCGTCGATCAGGTGCAGAGGCAGATTCTGCGGGCCTGCGTTGCCTGCAGTCGACGCAGGGGGTTCATTCAGCAAGCCTGCCAGGTCGCCCAGCTCGTCCAGCTTCAGCCAGGACGATTGCGGCTTGTCCTGCTTCTTGATGTCGGTGTTGACGCTCATTGCGCGATCTCCATCTTCGTGAACACGTAATCCGCCAACGCCCGGACCTCCTCGGATGCCTTGCGCGCTGCGGTCTTCTTGACCTTCCAAACCGGCATCCGATCGCCCAGCGCCTCCGCGATGCTGTCACGCGCACCGATGCTGAACGGCAGGATGAGCTGCGGGTATGCCTGCTGCAAGGTAGCCAGGTTGTTGACGTGGCGCGGCTTGCGTGCGTCCACCTTGTTCGGAACCATCCCTAGGAAGCGCAGCTTGGGATTGAGCTTGCGCAGGTTGCCGATGACCGCGACCATCTTCTTCATGCCATGCAAGCTGTACGCCTCCATCTCGATCGGCGACAGCATGAAGTCGGCGGCCAGCACGGCCGCCGTCATGCCGACGCCCAGGGACGGCGCCGTGTCGATCAGGCAAACGTCGAAGAACTCGCCCAGTGCGGCCACGCTGGACCGCAGCGCAGCTGCAGCCTGTGACAGCTCCATCTTGTCCAGGTTCGCCAGGTTCGCATCCGCAGCGATCAGCGCCAGGCCCTCACCCTCGCGCTGGCTGAACCATTGGTTCAGGCCATCGGTATCCCCGCTGAACAACTGGCTCGCAGCGTAGCCAGATTGATACTGAGACAGCGTGAATGATGCGTTCCCCTGGGTGTCCAGATCTATGACTGCCACGCGCAGGCCTCGTTCCAGGAAGTCGAATGCCAGGTGACAGGTGGCGAACGTCTTGCCCTGGCCGCCTTTCTGAATTGCCGTAACCAGTGTTTTCATGACTTGGATTCCTGTTTCCTCTTAGCGTCCGCTTCCCACTTCCTGACGATGAAGGCCTGGTGCTCGGGCAGTACCGCTGACACTCGCTCGTAGCCGTCCGGAAGGTGATCACCTGCCGCTGCCCATACGCGAGTGACTGCCTGCGACACGGCCCCCTTGGACAATCCCAGCAAGTTGACAAACTCAACTTGTGGTCGGCCTTCGACCAGTACGCCACGCGCGATCTCGATGGTCTGAGTTCCGATATCCAGGTCTCTGATGGCCGCCTGAAACTCGGCTTCGGTGAGCCGTTTCTTCATGGATTTCACCCATAACGTTCCACACCCTGTCGGATAAAAAACAGGGAACGATCCGTGGATTATATGGTAGTTTAGCTAAATCAAATACTTTTACAGTTTTTTAGCGGCTAAAATTTGATGCCAGTGATGTCAAATCCCTTTTGGCTTGTAGATCGAAACGTAGTAGGTGAGCGCGGTCAGCAGTGCGAAATGCAGAATAAATATCCAGCCGGCAAACGCGCCTGGCGTGTTCCAGTGGTAGACCATCCGCACGAACTGAAAGAGCACATCGATCGACAGAGCCCACTTGAGCAGCGGCCAGATCAGCAGGGTCATCATCTACACGAACTTGAGCAGACCAGCCACCATGCCCCGCTCTTCTGGCTTCAGCGTGGCAGGTTTCACCGGTTCCCTGATCGGTGCCTTGGGAAACTTGATGATGTTGGACATGCTTTGACCCTCCGATAACTCAAGTATAGCTAAACCAAACTGAAGTTTCATCTTCTTTCATCAGCACGTCTCCGCCGAGGCTAACAATAGCGACGAGGCGCAAGGCTGCATGCCATCCAGCCCATTTTGGGTCATGGAAACTCCTGCTGAAATCAACTCCAAGCCCCTCATCTGTCAACATCAAGGATGAAGTTTGAGCGTTGAAGGTCGATCCACCTGACGGCCACAGGTAATCGCCTGCAAGAGATCTCAGCCTCTGACAAAAGGAACCGGTTTTAGCCGCTAAATTCCGTTTTGCTGATGGAAGGAATGCTGACCCATGACCGAGCCCAGTTTCAGAAGGAAGTCGAAGGCTTATGTATCACTGTCAGTGATGATATTTGTCAAGCCTTACAGAGACGGCTGGACTATTGAACCATGCCTTGACACTTGGGGGGCCATCACTGATGGTTAAGTACTTCCTCTGGTTATTTGTACGTGCGATGAGGGGAGCTCATGTTTGGTTTGGCATGTTCTTGACGGGGAGCACTGGGGCTTTCCCCTTTTGCTGAACAATTTATGCCTGCTGCAGAACGCCTGTTTGTTGTAGTGGCGAGGCCTGGGATCGGGTGGCGTAGTCCTCTGATGTGAGGCCGCGTGAACTGCCGGGTGCGTTACTGAAGTGGAGGGTTGCACTTCAGCTACTTGTAGCCCAGTTGAGGTGTTGACCCTGGTTGCTGTTTTTTTAGGCACATGGTTAGGAATACCGGTTATAGAAGGTTAAATACCGGTTAAATACCGGTTAGGTCGTTCATAAAAGTTATGTAAGTCATTGATAATAAATAAAGAATTTGAGATTCTCTGCCCCTCAAGTGTCAGTAGAAACGCCCGCCAAAGGTCAATAGGTGGCCCCTCAAGTGTCGATGGTTGAGTCCCTCAAATGTCAGCAGGGGTGCCCCTCAAATGTCAGCGGGAGACTGACTTTTTAACAGGCTTATCCACAGAAGTTGTGGATAAGCCAATCAGTATCGAGTGCACTGGTCGGATCGCGGCTACCGGCGTGACTTTTGTCGGCTGATTCTGAGGCGAGCACCTCATCTGTCAGCATAGCTACGGCTTTCTTATTCCAGGAATGTCGACAAGCGCCCCTCATCTGTCAATGATCGGTGTGGTTGTCACATGACATTTGAGGGGCCCATCTGAGCTGCCATTAAGCGGGATAAGTTGACCTAGGACATCGTAGCCCAGGAATGGGATGGTCCATGAGGAACGCGAATTGGGCTTTAAGCAGCTCGTTGTTGTTAAGTGGAGTGGACGAAGTTTGCGTCGCTGAAAGTTCTTCTTATCTATATAAATCATTGACTTACATCAACCCAAAGCTCGGAAAACTTCAACGATGTAACTTACACATAACTCCAGCCCTGACTGGCCACCCCAGGGGGCGACAAGCGCAGCGCCGGGACGGCGCGAAGGGCGTGAAGCCGACAGGGGCGAGACGCCGCATCTCGATGCGCAGCACGGAAGCCTGCCGCCGTGGGAACACGGCTCCACAGGATGACACAACCACGCGGGCTAGGTTGGCACGATGGCAGCGTCCGCCACAAGGCCATACTGCTGCCTGCCCCCTAAACCGTAACCGCAATGGCTGAGCCTTGCGACTGGCGCATCCCGGCGCACTGGATTGACAGCACCCGCACAACACCCACTGCCCATCGCCGCGTCCCAGTGCGGGGACCTCTGCTTGTCGATCGCGCAACGCTGACCCCTTCACAACCCTCGCGCCAGCCAGGGGAAGCCACGCGCGCCGACTGCATCAAGGGCACTCACACAAGCATGCTGCGCATTACCGCACCGGAACCCCGCCAGCCGGTCAGGGCGCCAGCCCTGTCCGGCAGCACAGGGGGCGCCAAGCACAGCGCGGCGGGGGATGGCGACAGCCGTCCCCCGGGAGCTTCGCCCCGGCCGCAGGCCGCTGACTACAGACCCTGCGACCGGCACAGCCGGGCGCACTGGCATGCCGGCACCAGCACGACACCCTCTGACCATCGCACCCGAGCGGAGCCGGTGAACCCGCAGGGTTGGCCGGCGCAGCAAACCCTGCACGGCATCGGCATACCCCTGAACGGCGCAAGCGGTGACGGGCGCCGCCCGTTGCCGCGTCATCCCGGGCCGGCCGGGTACCGTCGGCCAGGGCCAGGACGGGCAGCGACCCGATGCGGAGAACTCCGCAGGGCGATTGCTGAACATCCATTCTTTTCCTGCCTTCGCGCCAGGCTGGCGAAGCCACGCGCGCTGACTTCATGAAGGGCACCCACATCAGTACGGTACGCATGACCGGAGCGGAAGCCAGCCAGACGGGCAGGGCGTCAGCCCTGTCCGGCAGCACAGGGGGGGCGCCAAGCACCGCGCGGCGGGGGATGGCGGCAGCCGTCCCCCCGGATGCAAGCGCAGCGCGCAGCGCCCACGGCGCGAAGGCGTCAGGGATTGAAGCCCGTCAGGGGCGAGACGACTTCGGCGACTCGCTGCCCCGCACGAAAGCCCGGCCCGCCAGGGCGACGCCCAGCAAACCCATCGCCTCTATCAACCCGTCCCCCGCATCCGTGAGCCGATATGAGGAACCAGCACGATTCCAGCGAAGCACCGCAGCGGCGCAGCCGCTCCAGTCTCTTCGGCGGGGATGCCCGCGCGGCGGGGCGCAGCGCACGAGAGCGACCCGGCCGTCAGGCAGGTCATCGTCTTACGTGTCCGGAATCCCCGATGTCCTGCCGATCTCCCCGCGCGGCCGGGTCATTCGATAAAGCCTTGAGCCGGCGCATCTCCTCGGCCAGCACCCATAGCGCCCGGTTCAGTTTCACGTTTTGGTCGATGCCGCTGACCGGCCGGGTCCTGGTCGCGCGACCAGCCCGATTGAGCCCATCAGCACACCCTTGACAAGGTCTCCTGGATTTATGTGTGGATGCCGACGCCCAGAATTTCTTCAGAAATACGCATCTCCATCCAGCAGCCTTACATCCGGCTGTTCATGGAAGTGCCACCGAGCTTCCAACCGCTACCCACCGTCAGTCTTCACGCCGCTTTGGGTAACTTAACTCAAAAATCAAACATTGATAATCACGTAAGTTTCAGGTTTTGATCCACTAACATGCCCCCGGGTTGCCACATCCCGGACATGGAAATGCCGCAGCTGATCCACCGGGCGTGGCCCCCCCGCCGGTCAGGGCGCCAGCCCTGTCCGGCCACCCCAGGGGGCGCCAAGCCACGCGCGGCGGGGGATGGCGCCAGCCGTCCCCACGGAGGCCAGCGCAGCCGCAGGCTGCCCGCCCCCGGCAGGACTCCCAGGGCAACAGGAGTTGCCCTCCGTTCTGGACATCAAGGTCACGATGACATGATAATTGGCATAAAAATAATGTTTACTGCGGAAAAGAGGAAATGAACCGTATCGATAACCCCGTGCCCTGCCCCTGTCGCCGGCCGGGCGCCTATGCCCGCTACACCGACGAACTGGAGGTAGGCCTCACGGAGGACTGCTGGGACATCACCCGCACGACCTGCACCCGCTGTGGCACAACCTGGCTGCGAGCCTACCTCGTCGACCAGCGGTTCCCCCGCGCGGGCCGCTACTACCGTGCACCCGTCGACCAGGATCGGCTCGTGAACCTCACGGCATCCAGCGCCATGGACCTGATCGCCTCGAACGGACTGATCCTGGCCGGTGGCAGCCGGTACAGCCCCGTGGAATGCCGGGTCGAGGAAATGCTGCGTCTTCGGGCAGCAGCCTCGCCACAGCGATGCGCGCGGCCTTCGCAGCCGCTCAGGGTGCCAGGCGCAGCGCGGCGGGGAATGGAACAAGCCTTCCCCCGGGAAGCCAGCCCAGGGGTCGTCTCAGAAAACGGAAAATAAAGCACTACAAGGGCTTCCCCACAAGTCAAGCAGCACCTGACCGTGGCGGCTTGCGCAGCAAGTCACCACGGAACGCAGTTGGCAGTCA
>CAZJQH010000016.1:0-21943 GCA_964547895.1 uncultured Chitinophaga sp.
CGCTGACCGTCACCCTGTTCGCGTCCTGGGCCTGGGGCTTCACGCTGAACCGGGTCTCGCTGTTCGCGCTGATCTTCTCGATCGGCATCCTGGTCGACGACGCGATCGTGGTGGTCGAGAACATCCACCGCCACCAGGCGCTCTACCCGGGCAGGTCGCTGGCCGAGATCATCCCGGGCGCGGTCGACGAGGTCGGCGGCCCGACCATCCTGGCCACGCTGACCGTGATCGCCGCGCTGCTGCCGATGGCCTTCGTCAGCGGCCTGATGGGGCCCTACATGAGCCCGATCCCGATCAATGCCAGCATGGGCATGCTGCTGTCGCTGGCGATCGCCTTCGTCGTCACGCCCTGGCTGGCGCGGCTCTGGATGAAGGCCACGCCTGGCCATGGCGCCGGTAGCCATGCCGCGTCCACCGGCCTGGCCGCCAAGCTCGGCCCTTTGTTCGAGCGCGTGTTCGGCCCGCTGCTGCATCCGCAATCAGGCGGGCGCAACCGCAAGCTGCTGGGCCTGGGCATCGCCGGCCTGATCGCGTTGTCGGTGCTGCTGCCGGTGGTCGGCCTGGTCCAGCTCAAGATGCTGCCGTTCGACAACAAGTCCGAGTTCCAGGTCGTGGTCGACATGCCGGCCGGCACCCCGGTCGAGGACACCGCCGCCGTGCTGCGCGAACTTGGTAGCTACCTGTCCACCGTGCCCGAGGTCACCGACTACCAGGCCTACGCCGGCACCGCCGCGCCGATCAACTTCAACGGCCTGGTGCGCCAGTACTACCTGCGCGCCGGCGGCGAGGTCGGCGACCTGCAGGTCAACCTGGTCGGCAAGGATGAGCGCAAGGAGCAGAGCCACGCGATCGCGACCCGGGTCCGTCCCGAGCTGCAGGCGATCGGCAAGCGCTTCGGCGCCAACGTCAAGGTGATCGAGGTGCCGCCCGGCCCGCCGGTGCTGTCGCCGATCGTGGCCGAGATCTACGGCCCCGAGGCCGAGGGCCGGCGCCAGCTCGCCAAGGCGGTACGCGCCATCTTCGAGCAGACCGACAACGTGGTCGACGTCGACGACAGCAGCATCGCCGACGCGCCGCGCAAGGTCCTGCTGGTCGACCGGCGCAAGGCCGCCATGCTCGGCATTCCGCAGGCGGCAATAGTCAGCACGCTGCGCGCGGGCCTGGCCGGCGAGGAAGCCACCTTCCTGCACGACGGCGGCAAGTACCCGGCGCCGGCGCTGATCCAGCTGCCTGCCGAGCGCCACGGCGACCTCGACGCGCTGCTGCAGCTGACCGTGCGCGGCGCCTCTGGCAAGCTGGTTGCCATCCGCGAGCTGGTCACGGTCAGCGACACCCTGCGCGAGCAGCCGGTGATCCACAAGGACCTGCTGCCGGTCAACTTCGTCACCGCCGACATGGCCGGCAAGCTCGACAGCCCGCTCTACGGCATGTTCCAGATGCGCAGCCAGATCCAGGCGCTGGCCACGCCCGGCGGCGGCCAGCTGCAGGAATACTTCATCAGCCAGCCGTCGGACGCGCTGCGCGGCTACGCGCTCAAGTGGGATGGCGAGTGGCAGATCACCTACGAGACCTTCCGCGACATGGGGGCGGCCTATGGCGTCGGCCTGATCCTGATCTACCTGCTGGTGGTGGCGCAGTTCGGCAGCTACCTGACGCCGCTGATCATCATGGCACCGATCCCGCTGACCATCATCGGCGTGATGCCGGGCCATGCGCTGCTGGGCGCGCAGTACACCGCGACCAGCATGATCGGCATGATCGCGCTGGCCGGCATCATCGTGCGCAACTCGATCCTGCTGGTCGACTTCATCAAGCTGCAGCTGGCCGAGGGGGTGCCGTTCGCGCGCGCCATCGTGCAGTCGGCGATCACGCGCGCCCAGCCGATCATGCTGACCGGCCTGGCCGCGATGCTGGGCGCCTTCTTCATTCTCGACGACCCGATCTTCAACGGGCTGGCGATTTCGCTGATCTTCGGCATCTTCGTCTCGACCATCCTGACCCTGGTCGTGATCCCGACGCTCTACTACATGGCCTACCGCCGCCAGTACGAGCAGACGGCCTGAGACAGGACATACCCATGGCAACCATCCAGTCGCACCGGAGCTTCAAAAAGATGAACCGCAGCCTGCTCGCCTCGGCCATCCTGTCGCTGGCCGCGATCAACGCTGGCGCCACCGACCTGCTGCAGGTCTGGCAGGCGGCAGCCCGGCATGATCCGCAGGGCGCCGTGCTCGAGGCCGGCCGCGCCGCCGGAGCGTCGCGGCGCGAGCAGGCTGCAGCGCTCTGGCGCCCGAACGTCGGACTGTCGGCTTCGGCCGGCTGGTCGAGCGCGGACAGCCGGATGGAGGGGGCGCAGTTTGCCGCCCCGCCATTCCCCGCACCGGTCAACCAGGCTTCCTTCGGCACCTCGGTCGAAGGCGGCACCGCGACCCGCTGGGCCTTGAGCGCGCGCCAGCCGCTCTACGACGCCAGCCGCAGCGCGCAGAGCCGCCAGCTCGGCATCGCGGCCGACGCCGCCGAGCTCGAATACCGGCACGCGCGCCAGGAATGGATGCTGCAGGTGACGCAGCGCTACTTCGAGCTGGTGCTGGCCGGGCGCCGGCTGGCCTTGCTGCAACAGCAGCATGCCGCGGTGGAAAAGGCGCTGGTCGAGGCCAGGGACCGCTTCGCCCTTGGCGACATCCCCGTCACCGACACTCACGAGGCAGCGGCGCGCGCGCGCGGCCTGCAGGCGCAGCTGGTCGCGGCGGGCAACGAACTCGAGCTGGCGCGCCAGCAGCTCGCCGACATCAGCGGCCTGCCGGCAGCCGAGCTCAAGCCCCTGGCACCTGCCACTGGCGAGCTGGCGGGCGAGCTCGAGTCGCTGGCGCACTGGCAGCAACAGGCGAGCCAGCACAGCCCCATGCTGCTGTTGCAGCAGGCCCAGCTCGATGCGGCCAGCCAGGAGGTGCGCAAGCACGAGCTGGCGGCTTCGCCGACGCTCGACCTGGTGGCGCATGCCGGGCGCGAGCGGCTGAGTGGCTCGGGCGACTTCGGCTCGGCCAGCAATACCCAGAGCCAGCAGATGGTCGGCGTCGCGCTGAATCTGCCGCTCTACACCGGCGGCTGGCGCAGCGCCAGGCTGGAGGAGTCGCTGCGGCTGCAGGACAAGGCGCGCGCGCAGTTCGAGCAGGCCCGGCTGCAGGTCGGCCAGATGACGCATGCCGCCTGGCTCGCGCTGCAGGGCGGCCAGGCCCGGATCCAGGCGCTCGAGCAGGCCAGCATCGCCAGCCAGGCCCGGCTGGAGGCGACCCGGCTCGGACGCCAGGTCGGCGACCGCACCACGCTCGACCTGCTCAATGCCGAGAACGACGCCACCGCTGCCGAGCTCGCGCTGCTGCAGGGCCGCATCGAACTGCTGCAAAGCCGCCTGCGGTTGCAGGCGCTCGCCGGCCAGCTCGACGAGCAAGGCTTGCAGGCCGTCAACAAGGCCCTGCAGCCTTGATGCCCTTCAGTCCGGCCGGTCGAGCCGGTAGCGCACCAGCCGGTAGTCCGGCCCCTGGCCGACCGTGACAGGCGAATCGATGATGAAGATCTTGCTCCCCACCTGCATCTTCAGGTGGCGAGTCGAGGTGAGTGCGTGGGGCGGGAGCAGCAGGTCGACCCCGCCCTGTTCGTCGGGCTTGAGGCTCAGCAGGATGGCGGCTTGCCCTATCGAAGCCAGGCCCTCGCTGGGCGCGGTCAGGGTAGGGTGCAAGGTCACGCGAGCGGCTTGCTGGCCGATCAGTTCGACTCCGACGCGGTAGTCGGTGCCGTTGTCCGTCGTGATCCGCTTCAGGAGTCCCACCCTGGGGGCGGCCGAGCCTTCCAGCCGGGTGATGATCAGCGTGCCGACCGAAAGCCAGTCTGATGGCTGCGCCGGCAAGATGGCGCCGAATCCCCCGGCGCTGTGGTCCGAGACGACCCAGTTTTCTGCCCTGGGGTTGATCGGTGTCTCTGCGGCGCCGCTCTTCTGCAGTTCTCCGAGCCAATGCAGCGCCGGCAGCAAGCCCGGCAGCACGGTCAGTCGGGACATGACATGCTCGCGCTCGCTGCGCCGGGCGGGCCTGGCATCGGTCCAGTGGCGCTCCAGGTGCTGCAGCGTCTTCAGCATGTCGTCAGGCGAGAGTTCGCTGTGCAGCCCCAGCTCCCGTTGCAGCTGTTCCGGCTGCCTGGCCGCCGCCAGCAATTTCTGCAGCCCCAGTGCAGAAGTACCCGCTCCGAAGAAGCGCAGCAGCGGGGCGGTCACGGCGGCAGCGCCACCCTGGGCCCGCCTAGGCGGCTGGTGCAGGGACAGGTCGAAGCAGAAGGTGCAGCCGGGGCCTGCCGTGGCATGCAGCGCGAACTGTGAACCCAGCCGCGCGGCGACGCGCTCCGCAATGTAGAGCTGGGTCGGGGGCAGCGCCTCGGGGGCCGCCATCGCCAGCATCAGGGTCTTGAGCAGTTCCTGCTTGGGGGTCGATTCGCCAGCTCGGCCTGGGTGCAATGCCGCGTGCCGATCGGCCAGGCCCCAGCTTTCGGCCAGCAGATAGGATTGGCCCAGCTCGTGCCAGATCCGGCCGTCGAGATGCGCATAGCGCAGCAGGGTCCAGTAGTGCTGCCGGGACAGGGTGTGCAGCAGGCGGGTCAGCACCAGCGGCAGGTGAGGCCGGAAATCCCGCAATTCGTCTGGCGCTGCCTGGAAGCGCAGCAGGCAGTGCCGGTAGGCGTCGCCCAGCTGATGCCAGTAGGCGAAAGTCGTTTGCCAGATCTCGCTTTCGCCGATCTTGCGCATGCGCTGTGTATCGAGATACTGGGGTACCAGCCGCAACTGATAGAGATCGGCCAGCTTGTCCACTTGCTCGATGACGTCCAGGCAGTGCTCCAGCGGGCAGTTGCCCAGCGCAACCAGTTCGCCCAGCCATTGCCTGAGCTGCTCCAGGGCCGCCAGCGAGCTGCTGGCCGGGAGCAGTTCCTTGAGCGACTGCGTGGAGACGGGACCCTCGAGCAGATGCTGCTCCGGAGGAACTGCCAGGAGTTGCTGGGTAGCGGTGTTCGGGTCCATCACGGCAAAGAATTAGCTGGCGAAAGGCCACTTTAAGTTTGAAGCGCTAAAGATGCAAATGCTTTGATCCCGGTCTGGCCGGTGTCGGCGTCCTGGCGCATCGGCAGCTTGGGCCCAGAGCTTCTTGTCGCATGGTACTGATGCGGGAAAACCACTAGCGTTTCGAGAGTCGCGCAAGACACGGCTGCTTACAATCGCCCCACCTGTCTCTCCCCCTCGGGAGTGCCCCAAGTCAATGGAGTTTTTATGGATGTCTTGCTTCAGCAGATCATCAACGGTCTGGTGCTGGGCAGCATGTATGCCCTGCTGGCGCTGGGCTACACCATGGTCTACGGCATCGTCAACCTGATCAACTTCGCCCATGGCGAGGTGCTGATGGTCGGTGCCCTGACCTGCTGGACCCTGGTCGGCCTGCTGCAATCCGCCTTTCCCGGCCTGCCGGGCTGGGTCGTGCTGCTGGTGGCCACCACGCTGGCCTGCGTGGTGGCTGCTGCCCTCAACTGGACGATCGAGCGGGTGGCCTACCGGCGCCTGCGCAACAGTCCCAAGCTCGCGCCGATGCTCACCGCCATGGGCATGAGCATCCTGCTGCAGACGCTGGCCATGATCATCTGGAAGCCGAACTACAAGTCCTTCCCGACCCTGCTGCCGGGCGACCCCTACGAGTTCGGCGGCGCGGTGATCACGCCGACGCAGATCATGATCCTGGGCCTGACCGCGGTCTCGCTGGCGGTGCTGATGTGGCTGGTCAACTCGACCCGGCTTGGCCGCGCGATGCGCGCGACCTCCGAGAACCCGCGCGTGGCCAGCCTGATGGGGGTCAAGCCCGATGTCGTGATCGCCTCGACCTTCGTGATCGGCGCCGTGCTGGCCACCATCGCCGGCGTGATGTGGGCATCGAGCTACGGCACGGTGCAGCACACCATGGGCATGCTGCCGGGCCTCAAGGCCTTCACCGCGGCCGTCTTCGGCGGCATCGGCAACCTGGCCGGCGCCGTGGTCGGCGGCATCCTGCTGGGCCTGATCGAGGCGATCGGCTCCGGCTACATCGGCGAGCTGACCGGCGGCGTGCTGGGCAGCCACTACACCGACATCTTCGCCTTCATCGTGCTGATCGTGATGCTGACGCTGCGCCCCTCGGGCCTGCTGGGCGAACGCGTGGCCGACCGCGCCTGACCCGTTGCGGAGGAATGACATGAAACTGAACAAATTCCAAACGCTGCTGTTCGCGCTCGGGCTGCTGGTGCTGCCGCTGGTGCTGCAGGGCTTCGGCAACGCCTGGGTGCGGATTGCCGACATGGCACTGCTCTACGTGATGCTGGCGCTGGGCCTCAACATCGTGGTCGGCTACGCCGGCCTGCTCGACCTGGGCTATGTCGCCTTCTTCGCGGTCGGCGCCTACCTCTACGGCCTGCTGTCCTCGCCGCACCTGATCGAGACCTTCCCGGCGATCGCCGCCATGTTCCCGGCCGGCATGCACATGCCGCTGCTCGTGATCATCCCGCTGGCGGCGCTGCTGGCGGGCATCGCCGGCGTGCTGCTGGGAGCGCCCACGCTCAAGCTGCGCGGCGACTACCTGGCGATCGTGACGCTGGGCTTTGGCGAGATCATCCGCGTCTTCATGAACAACCTGGACCATCCGGTCAACATCACCAACGGCCCCAAGGGCATCGACCGGATCGACGCCATCCACCTGTTCGGCTTCAACTTCGGCAAGAAGCTCGAACTGTTCGGCTTCCAGATCGCCTCGGTCACGCTCTACTACTACCTGTTCCTGGCGCTGGTGGTGCTGACGGTGGTGGTCTCGCACCGGCTCGAGCTCTCGCGCATCGGCCGCGCCTGGATGGCGATCCGCGAGGACGAGATCGCTGCCAAGGCGATGGGCATCAACACCCGCAACATGAAGCTGCTGGCCTTCGGCATGGGCGCGAGCTTCGGCGGCATCTCGGGCTCGATGTTCGCCGGCTTCCAGGGCTTCATCTCGCCGGAGTCTTTTAGCCTGATGGAGTCGGTCATGATCGTCGCCATGGTGGTGCTCGGCGGCATCGGCCACCTGCCCGGCGTGATCCTGGGCGCGGTGCTGCTGGCGGCGCTGCCCGAGGTGCTGCGCTACATCGCGGGCCCGCTGCAGGCGATGACCGATGGCCGGCTCGATGCCGCCATCCTGCGCCAGCTGCTGACCGCGCTGGCCATGATCGTCGTCATGCTGGTGCGTCCGCGCGGCCTGTGGCCGACGTCCGAGCATGGCAAGAGCCTGCAGCATGTCAAGTGAGCCGGAGTACCCCATGGCAGAAACCGTATTGAAAGTCGCCGGCATCTCCAAACGCTTTGGCGGCCTGCAGGCCCTGTCCGACGTCGGGCTCACCATCGAGCGCGGCCAGGTCTATGGCCTGATCGGCCCCAACGGCGCCGGCAAGACCACCTTCTTCAACGTCATCACCGGCCTGTACACGCCCGACAGCGGCAGCTTCGAGCTCGGTGGCAAGCCCTACCAGCCGACCGCGGTGCACGAGGTCGCCAAGGCCGGCATCGCGCGCACCTTCCAGAACATCCGCCTCTTTGCTGAGATGACCGCGCTGGAGAACGTGATGGTGGGCCGCCACCTGCGCACCAAGTCGGGCCTGCTGGGCGCGATCTTCCGCACCGCCGGCTTCAAGGCCGAGGAGCGCGCCATCATGGAACGCGCGCGCGAACTGCTCGACTATGTCGGCATCGGCAAGTACGCCGACTTCAAGGCGCGCACGCTGAGCTACGGCGACCAGCGCCGGCTCGAGATCGCGCGCGCGCTGGCGACCGACCCGCAGCTGATCGCCCTCGACGAGCCGGCCGCCGGCATGAACGCGACCGAGAAGGTCCAGCTGCGCGAACTGATCGAGCGCATCCGGCGCGACAACCGCACCGTGCTGCTGATCGAGCACGACGTCAAGCTGGTCATGGGACTGTGCGACCGCGTCACCGTGCTCGAGTACGGCAAGCTGCTGGCCGAGGGCACGCCGCACGAGGTGCAGCACAACGAGAAAGTCATCGAGGCCTATCTGGGCACGGGAGCACATTGAGATGGCCGAAGCATTGCTGAAAGTCAAGGGCCTGAAGGTTGCCTACGGCGGCATCCAGGCGGTCAAGGGCGTGGATTTCGAGGTGCGCGAGGGCGAGCTGGTCTCGCTGATCGGCTCCAACGGCGCCGGCAAGACCACCACCATGAAGGCCATCACCGGCACCCAGGCGATCCTGGCCGGCGAGATCGAGTACCTGGGCCGCAGCCTCAAGGGGCAGGGGCCCTGGGACCTGGTCGAGCAGGGCCTGGTCATGGTGCCCGAGGGCCGTGGCGTGTTCACGCGCATGACCATCATCGAGAACCTGCAGATGGGTGCCTACCTGCGCAAGGACAAGGCAGGCATCGCAGCCGACATCGAGCGCATGTTCGAGCTCTTCCCGCGCCTGCGCGAACGCAAGGACCAGCTCGCCGGCACCATGTCGGGCGGCGAGCAGCAGATGCTCGCCATGGGCCGCGCGCTGATGAGCCAGCCGAAGCTGCTGCTGCTCGACGAGCCCTCGATGGGCCTGTCGCCGATCATGGTCGACAAGATCTTCGAGGTGGTCAAGTCGGTCTACGACCAGGGCATGACGGTGATGCTGGTCGAGCAGAACGCCAGTCGTGCGCTGGCGATGGCGGACCGCGGCTACGTGATGGACTCGGGCCTGATCACGATGAGCGGCAAGGCGTCCGAGATGCTCGACGATCCCAAGGTGAGGGCAGCCTACCTGGGCGAGTGAGCCTGGCTGGAGGCAAGGTCGAAGGCCACGCGGCGCGAGCCAGCGTGGCTTTTTCACGTCACGGCGCTTTGCCGCGCTGGCTTCGCGATAATCAGCCTTGCCCCTCCCATTCCCGGCCATGCCTGTCGCGCGTGGCCTGTTCAAGTCCAGAATGAATCCGCCCATTCCCCTGTCCGATCAGCTGGCCGCGACGGCCCGTACCCTCATGGCCGTCGAGCAGGGGCGCTCCCTGACCGAGGCGCTGGCCAAGGTGCCGGCCCGCTTGCGCCCCGGTGCCCAGGCGCTGGCCTTCCATGCCTTGCGCCACTGGGGCGAGGCCGGTGCGCTGATCACGCTGCTGGCCGAACGCCCGCCCGAGGGGGCGGCGCGCGCTCTGCTGGGCCTGGCGCTCACCCTGCTGCTGCCGCAAGCCGCAGGCGGCAATGCCAGCTATGCGCCGCACACCGTGGTCGACCAGTCTGTGCAGGCGCTCGCGCAGCTCAGGCTGCCGCGCGGACTGGCCGGCTTTCTCAATGCCTGCCTGCGCCGCTTCCTGCGTGAGCAGGAGGCGCTGCTGGCCCAGCTGCAGCAGGATGCACAGGCGCGCTGGAACCATCCGTTCTGGTGGGTGCAGCGCGTGCGACGCGACCATCCGCAGCACTGGCAGGCCATGCTGGCGGCCAGCAACCGGCCGGCACCGATGGTGTTGCGGGTCAACCGTCGCCATGTCCGCCGCGACGACTACCTGGCGCAGCTGCGCGCGCAGGGCCTGCTGGCCGAACCGGTCGGCGCCGACGGCATCGAACTGGCGCAGGCGGTCGCGGTCGAGCGCCTGCCCGGCTGGGAGCAGGGCCATTGCTCGGTGCAGGACCTGGCAGCCCAGCTCGCCGCACCGCTGCTGCTCGATGGCGCCAGCCTGCCCCCAGGCGCCCGCGTGCTCGATGCCTGTGCCGCGCCGGGCGGCAAGACCGCCCACCTGCTCGAATGCGCCGAGCTCGAGCTGACCGCGCTCGACGTCGATCCGCAGCGCTGCGAACGCATCCGCGACAACCTGCGGCGCCTTGGCCTGCAGGCCCGGGTACTGGCGGCCGACGCGGCCGAGACCCCGCGCTGGTGGGACGGCCGTGCCTTCGATGCCATCCTGCTCGACGCGCCCTGCACCGCGTCCGGCATCGTGCGCCGCCACCCCGACGTGCGCTGGCTGCGCCGTCCGACCGACATCGCCCAGCTCGCTGCCCAGCAACTGCGCCTGCTCGAGGCGCTCTGGCCCACGCTGGCTGCGGGTGGGCGGCTGCTCTATTGCACCTGCTCGGTCTTCAAGGCCGAGGGCGATCAGCAGATCGAGGCCTTCCTGCGCCGCCACGCCGACGCGCAGCTGCTGCCCTCGCCGGGGCACCTGATGCCCGGCGAGGCAGCGGCCCTGCCGGGCGCAGCTGCCGGTCACGATCATCCGGGCGGAATGGATGGATTCTTCTATGCCTTGCTGCTCAAGCGACCGGCAGCCTGAGCAGGCCCCTGGCCGTCGCACCGCACTGCGGGTGCTGGCGGGCTCGCTGCTCGCGCTCAACGCGGATGTCGTGCTGGCCGTGCTGGATCCGGCTGCAGCCGATGGCCCGCAGCTGGCGCTGACCCGCCGCAGCGACGGCCTGTTCCTGTCGGCGCGGCTGCCGGTCGAGATCAGCTCCGCGATGGAGGAGGTGCTGCGCAAGGGCGTGCCGCTGCATTTCCTCTGGCAGGCCGAGGTCATCCTGTCGCGCTGGTACTGGCTCGACAAGACCGTGGCGCGCGCCGCCCGCACCGTCCGGCTGGCCTACCAGCCGCTGACCCGGCGCTGGCGCCTGAGCTACGCTACCGGCACGCCCAGCGCCACCGGCCTGCAGTACGCGCTGCACCAGAACTTCGACAGCCTGTCCGATGCGCTGGCCAGCGCCGGTCATGTCTCCAGCTGGAAGCTGGCCGATGCCGCACGCTGGAACCCCGGCGGCGAGCAGCGGGTCGAATTCAGCTTCGCGCTCGACCTCAGCCAGCTGCCGCGGCCGTTCCAGCTCGGCCTGTTCCAGCAGAGCGGCTGGAACATCAGCGTGCAGAAGACCCTCTCGGTCCCCGGGCAGGTCTCGCCCGATGACGCGCCTGCCGTGCCGCCGCCCGTCCAGCCCGAGGACGAGACATGAGCCCGGCGGACAAGCCCGCCCCGACTTCCGTGCTGCAGTCGCGCCCGGGTCGCTGGGCGATCGCCATGGGCCTGCTGTTCATGGCTGGCGTGGCGATGGTCCTGCTGTTCCTGCTGACCCTGGCGACCGACAACCGGGCCTTCTACGAAGCCAACTTCACCCGGCTGGTCGCGGTCAATGTCGGCGTCGCGCTGCTGCTGCTGCTGGTGATCCTGGCGCTGGGCGTGCGGCTGGTGCTGCGCCTGCGCCGGCGCCGCTTTGGCAGCCGGCTGATGCTCAAGCTGGCCGCGATCTTCTCGCTGGTCGGCTTTCTGCCTGGCTTGCTGATCTACGCGGTGTCCTACCAGTTCGTCTCGCGCTCGATCGAGAACTGGTTCGACGTCCGGGTCGAGACCGCGCTCAACGCCGGCCTCAACCTGGGGCGCACCACGCTCGACACCCTGGCGACCGATCTGGCCAACAAGACCCGCCTCGCGGCTGGCAGCCTGGCGAGCAGCAGCGATGCCGGCGCTGCGATTGCGCTGGAGCGCCTGCGCGAGCAGCTATCGGCTAGCGACATCGTGCTCTGGAGCGCCAACGGCCAGGCTGTCGCGAGTGCTGGCGAGTCGCGCTTCAAGATCAGCCCCCAGCGGCCGAGTCCGGCCCAGCTGCGCAGCGTGCGCAGCGAGCGCGTGATCGCCAGCATCGAGGGCCTGGAGGAGCAGCAGGATGCCGTCACCTCAGGGGTGGGCAGTGCGGCCGTCGAGCCACGCGTACATGTGCTGGCGCTGGTCCCCGCACCGGGATTCGGCCTGCGCGAGGAGCTGCGCTATCTGCAGGTGAGCGCGCCGTTGCCGGCCTTGCTGGTGGCCGATGCGCTCGCGGTCCAGGTGGCGCACCGCGAGTACCAGGAGCGCGCGCTGGCGCGCGACGGCCTGCGCCGGCTCTACATCGGCACGCTGACGCTGGCGCTGTTCCTGGCCGTGTTCGGCGCCGTGCTGCTGGCCGTGCTGCTGGGCAACCAGCTGGTGCGACCGTTGCTGGTGCTGGCCGCCGGCATGCGCGATGTCGCGCGCGGCGATCTCGGCCCCAAGCTGGCATTGTCATCGCGCGACGAGCTCGCCGGCCTCACGCGCGACTTCGCGCACATGACCCAGGAGCTGGCCGAGGCGCGCCAGGCCGTGCACAGCAGCATGCAGCAGGTCGATACCGCGCGTGCCAACCTGCAGACCATCCTCGACAACCTGACCGCCGGCGTGGTCGTCCTCGATGCCCAGGGCCGCATCCTGAGCTCCAACCCGGGCGCGACCCGCATCCTGCGCGCACCGCTGGCGGCGCACCAGTGGCAGAGCCTGCAGGGCGTGCCGGGGCTGGAATCCTTCGCCCACTGGGTGCAGCAGCAGTTCGACCGCTTCCTGGGCGAGTCCTCGCACGATGGCGGGCACTGGCAGCAGTCCTTCGAGCTGCGTCCGCCGCATGCCGATACCGCCCACCCCGGCGACGCGGGTGACCAGATCACCCTGATCGCGCGCGGCGCCTTGCTGCCGCATGGCGAGCATCTGCTGGTGTTCGACGATGTCTCCGAGATCATCTCGGCCCAGCGCGCCCAGGCCTGGGGCGAGGTTGCGCGCCGGCTCGCGCACGAGATCAAGAACCCGCTGACCCCGATCCAGCTCTCGGCCGAGCGGCTGGCGATGAAGCTCGAGTCCAAGCTCGAAGGCAACGACGCCGCGCTGCTGGCCCGCTCGGTGCGCACCATCGTCGACCAGGTCGATGCGATGAAGCGCCTGGTCAACGAATTCCGTGACTACGCCCGGCTGCCGGCTGCCCAGCTGGCGCCGCTCGACCTCAATGCGCTGGTGAGCGACATCCTGGGGCTGTACGACCAGGCTGTGGTGCCAGTGCGGCTCGACCTCGAGCCCTGCCCGCCGGTGCTGGCCGACGCGCAGCAGGTCAGGCAGGTCATCCACAACCTGGTGCAGAACGCGCAGGACGCCACGCCGCCTGGCGCCGGCCCGGTGCTGCTGCAGACCAGGCTGGCCGAGAACGGCCGCCGCGTGCGGCTGGTGGTGCAGGACAGCGGTCCCGGCTTCCCCGAGGCCATGCTCAAGCGCGCCTTCGAGCCCTATGTCACGACCAAGGCCAAGGGCACCGGCCTGGGCCTGGCCGTGGTCAAGAAGATCATGGACGAGCACCGCGGCCGGGTCGACATCGGACACCGAATGGACGGCGACCGGATCGCGGGAGCTAGAGTATCGCTATCATTCATGGTTGCAGATACGCAACAGAACGACGCGCAACGCTAGGGATTATTGACAAGGCATGGCAAACATACTGGTGGTGGATGACGAACTGGGCATCCGCGAGCTCTTGTTCGAGATCCTCAATGACGAGGGTCACGCCGTCGAGCTGGCCGAGAACGCCGCGCAGGCCCGCAGCGCGCGCGAGCGCCGCCAGCCCGACCTGGTGCTGCTCGACATCTGGATGCCCGACACCGACGGCGTCAGCCTGCTCAAGGAATGGTCGGCCGCTGGCCAGTTGACCATGCCGGTCATCATGATGAGCGGCCACGCCACCATCGATACCGCCGTCGAGGCCACCCGCATTGGTGCCATGGCCTTCCTCGAAAAACCGATCACGCTGCAGAAGCTGCTGCAGTCGGTGGCCCAGGGACTGGAGCGTCCCAAGCTGCGCCCAGCCGCGCCGGTGGCCAGCCCCGAGCCCAAGCCGGAGCCCGTCGCGGTCCCGTCCCTGCCAGTCGAGGTGGCAGCACCCGCGATCGAGAACGCCCCGGCCATCCAATTCGACTTCCAGTTGCCGCTGCGCGAAGCGCGCGATGCCTTCGAGCGGGCCTATTTCGAATTCCACCTCGAGCAGGAACATGGCTCCATGACCCGGGTGGCGGAAAAGACCGGGCTCGAGCGCACCCATCTCTATCGCAAGCTCAAGCAGCTCGGGCTCGACCTCGCCAAGACAAAGCGCGCTGCCGCGTGAGCCGGACTCAAATCCCTGCTACAATCTTATTCATTCAACGGCCCGGTAGCTCAGTTGGTAGAGCAGCGGATTGAAAATCCGCGTGTCGGTGGTTCGATTCCGCCCCAGGCCACCAGATCCTGAAAGCCCATCCCTTGCGATGGGCTTTTTTCTTTCGGGGCCGCGCCCCTGATGGCTCCCGCCAGCGGTCACGCCGCAGCCGCAAGTCCGCCCACGGGCTTGCACCGGTTCATTTCATCGTGGGCTCGCTTTTCAACCAGGAAACCCACATCATGAACATCCCCCACAAGCTTTCCGAGCGCGCCGAAATCGTCGCCGCCGTCGTTGCTGGCCTCAGCACCCGCACGCTGAACGGCTTCGCCCATGAGTCCCGCCAGGACGGCGAGAGCCTGAAGGATGCCTTCGACCGCTACGAGATCGACTACGCCTGGCATGTGCTGGGCGCCGAGCGCACCCGTGATGCCTCCCTGGCCGCGCTCGCGGAGTCACTGCAGCAGTCAGTCAGCGCCGAGCAGCAGGCCTGCGTCAGCGACATCCTGCAGTCCGCTGCAGCGGCCCAGCCCGATGAGCTGCTGATGAGCTTCGACAACGACCTGCCGGCGCAACTGGCGGGCCTGCTGCTGCCGTGGTTCGCGCGCCAGGCGCTGCCGGCCAGCACCGCATCGCACTGATCCGGCAGGGCGGCGGGCGCTGGGTTACAGTGGTCGCATGAACCCGGATCTGATGCAGGAAATCGCCGCCGCCGCCGCCGCGCTGGTGGTCGAGGAGGGGCTGGACTACGGTCCGGCCAAGCGCCGTGCCCTCAAGCAGCTGGGCCTGCCGCCGCGCACGCCCTTGCCCGACAACCTTGAGGTCGAGGCCGCGGTGCGCGAGCATATCGCGATCTTCCATGCCGACACCCAGCCGGCCGAGCTGCGCGCCCTGCGCGAGCTGGCGCTGATCTGGATGGAGCGCCTGGCCGAGTTCCGGCCCCTGATCGGCGGTGCCGTCTGGCATGGCACCGCGACCGAGCTGTCCGACATCTACCTGCAGCTGTTCTGCGACGATCCCAAGGCGATCGAGATCGAGCTGATCAACCGCGGCGTCGACTACGAGGCCAGCAGCGTGACCGGCCTGCACGGCCACGAGGTCGAGGCGCTGAGCCTGCGCAGCCGTTGTGATCCGCTGCAGGCCTGGGTCGGGGTGCACCTGCTGGTCAACGACGGCACCGCCATGCGTGGCGCGCTGTTGCCCGACGCGCTCGGACGCAAGCCGCGCGGCGATCTGCAGGCGCTGCGCGAGCGCATCGAGCAGGAGGCAGCGGCATGAAGCGGCGCGGCATGCTGGCGGCCGGCGTGGCGCTGTCCGCGCTGGCCGGCTCCGGGCTGGTCTGGTGGCGCCAGCGGCCCAATCCGACGGATCAGCCGGATCAGCCGGATCAGCCGGACGCTGCCGCGCTGGCGGCCTTCTGGGCTCAGTCCTGGGAGACACCCGATGGCCGCACGCTGGCGGCAGCCCAATGGCGCGGCAGCCCGCTGCTGGTCAATTTCTGGGCCACCTGGTGCCCGCCCTGCGTCGAGGAACTGCCCCTGCTCGACGACTTCCACCGCTCGCAGCGCGGGCAGGGCTGGCAGGTGCTGGGGCTGGCGATCGACCAGCCCAGCGCGGTGCGTGCCTTCCTGGTCAGGCGTCCGCTGGGTTTTCCGGTCGGGCTGGCCGGGCTGGGTGGCACCGAACTCAGCCGCCAGCTCGGCAACGCCAACGGCGGCCTGCCGTTCAGCGTCCTGTTCGACCGCCAGGGCCGGCTGGTCGAGCGCAAGCTCGGGCGGCTGCAGCCGGACGATCTGCAGCGCTGGCAGCGGCTGGCCTGAATCGGCTGCCAACCCTTGTCGCGAATACCGGGCGACTGCCGGCTCGCGCCCGGTACCGCTCAGGCCCGGGCATCGCCCCAGCGCAAGCTGCTGTCGATATCGCCGGCAAAAAGCGTCTCTCCCCGGCAATCCACGCAGTACTGCGGCGACACGATCTTGCGCGCGAAATGCTGGTCCTCGCCCAGCCGGGTGTACTCGAACAGGATGCACTGCTCGACCCGGGCGCCGCGCCGCAGCTGGCTGCCGTGTCCGATCCAGGTCGGTCCCACGATGCTGGCGCCGTGCTCCAGCCGCACGTTCGAGCCGATGTAGGCCGGCCCCTCGATGCTGACCCGGTCCCAGTCGATCGCGGTATTGAGGCCGACCCAGATCCCGGGCCTGACCTCGCGGCCCGGCATCCTCATCTCCATCTGGTCCAGCTCGCCGCTGAGCACACGCTGCAGCACGGTCCAGTAGTCGGTCAGCCGGCCGATGTCGATCCAGTTGAACGCCTGCTTTTGCGCATAGAACGGCAACCCTCGCTCGACCAGCATGGGAAACAGCTGGCTGCCGATGTCGAACACCTGTCCTGGCGGGACCAACTCGAGCACCTGCGGCTCGAAGATGTAGATGCCTGTGCTGGCGGCGTTCGATTTTGCCTCGCCTGGGGACGGTTTTTCCTGGAACGACCTGATCCGGCCATCGGAATCGGCCACGACGATGCCGTAGTTCTGCACCTGGTCGCCGGGCACTTCCAGTGTCACGACGCTGGCCAGCGCCTGCTTGGAGCGATGCTCGTCCAGCGCGGCGCCGATGTCGAGGTCGATCAGTGCATCGCCGCACAACACCAGGGTCGTCTCATCGAAGAACCCGCCCTGATCCTGGATCTGGCGCATGCCGCCAGCCGATCCGAGCGGTCGCGGCACGATGTCGCCCAGCTCCTTGGCGCCTTCATAGGAATAGCCGATCTCGGCCCCCCAGCGCCGGCCATCACCGAAGAAGTTCTCGATCTTGTAGTGGTTGAATGCCACATTGATCATGATCTCGCGGATGCCGTGGCGCACCAGATGCTCGATCAGGTACTCGAGCAGCGGCTTGCCCAATATCGGGATCATGGGCTTGGGCGTGTTCCTGGTCAGGGGCCGCACCCGCGTGCCCTGGCCAGCAGCCAATATCATTCCCTTGGCCATCTTGCTGCCCTCTAAGCAGCCATCCGAAGTTCCTTGGCTGGTCCGGCTGTCTGGCCGGCCTGCCCCTTGAGCTGGTCGATCGGGTTCACAATGCTGCGAAAGTACTCGATCGTCCGCTCCAGTCCGGGCCCCAGGTCAACCTGGGGCTCCCAGTCCAGTCGGGATTTCGCTAGCGAGATGTTGGGCTGCCGCTGCCTGGGGTCGTCCTTTGGCAACTCCTTGGTGACGATCCTGGACTTGCCGCCGACTTTGCTCAGCACCAGTTCGGCCAGCTCCTTGATGGTGAACTCGCCGGGATTGCCCAGGTTGACCGGGCCGGTGAAATCCTTCGGGCTGTCCATCATGCGCACGAAGCCCTCGATCAGGTCGTCCACGTAGCAGAAGCTGCGCGTCTGCGAGCCTTCGCCGTAGATCGTGATGTCGTCGCCGCGCAGGGCCTGGACGATGAAGTTGCTCACCACGCGGCCGTCGTTGGGGTGCATCCGTGGGCCGTAGGTATTGAAGATCCGCACCACCTTGATGTCGATGCCGTGCTGGCGGTGGTAGTCGAAGAACAGCGTCTCGGCGCAGCGCTTGCCCTCGTCGTAGCAGGAGCGGATGCCGACCGGATTGACGTTGCCCCAGTAGGACTCGCGCTGCGGATGCATCTCCGGGTCGCCATAGACCTCGCTGGTGGAGGCTTGCAGGATCCGGGCCTTGTTGCGCTTGGCCAGCCCCAGCATGTTGATCGCGCCCAGCACGCTGGTCTTGGTGGTGTGCACCGGATCCCACTGATAGTGGATCGGGGAGGCCGGGCAGGCCAGGTTGTAGATCTGGTCGACTTCCACATAGAGCGGGAAGGTCACGTCGTGCTGCATCACCTCGAAGTAGGGGTTGCCCAGCAGGTGCTTGATGTTGTCCTTGTTGCCGCTGGAGAAGTTGTCCAGGCACAGGACATCGTGTCCCTCCTGCAGCAGCCGTTCGCACAAATGTGAGCCCAGGAATCCGGCCCCGCCCGTCACGAGCACTCTTTTTCGATCGGAAACTCGCACTTCAATCTCCCTAAGTAGCTGGCAAGCTGCAAGCCGCCATTCTTGTGCAGCTTAATATCGAATGCTCCTGCTTGCAAATGATTTTTATGGTGTTATTTTGACTTTCTGTATGGCATCTTTGCAGTGATGTCTGATGGGTTGTTTTTCGATCAAGATGGCTGTTTTCATGCGGTATATGCTTGGATTCGACCTGCTTGAGTGCTGTGTCCACAAAGTTCATCACTCCTCTCTTGTAAGTTTTGTCCTGCCAGTTTAGGATAAAAATGAGATTAAGAATGGGAGGTTGATGTGGGTATAAAGCTTTGGTTCACGAGGGGATGAGCATGCAGTCGGTCAACATCCTCGTCACCGGCGGCGCCGGCTACATCGGCAGCCACACCTGCAAAGCGCTCGCGGTTGCCGGCTACCGGCCCGTCACCCTCGACAACCTCGTCTATGGGCACCGCTCAGCGGTACGCTGGGGTCCCTTGGTCGAGGGTGACCTGGCGGACCAGGCTGGCGTCGAGCGCCTGCTGCGCGAATACCAGATCGGCGCGGTGGTCCACTTTGCGGCTTACGCCTATGTCGGCGAATCCATGAGCGACCCCGGCAAGTACTTCGCCAACAATGTGGCCAATACGCTCAAGCTGCTCGATGCGATGCGGGCGGCCAATGTCGGGCGCATCGTGTTCTCGTCGACCTGCGCCAGCTACGGCATTCCCGAGTCGGTGCCGATCGCCGAGGACCACCCGCAGCGGCCGGTCAATCCCTACGGCGAATCCAAGCTGTTCGTCGAGCGTACGCTGCACTGGCATGGCGTCGCTCACGGCCTGCAGTGGACGGCGCTGCGCTACTTCAATGCGGCCGGCGCAGATCCGGACGGCGAGATCGGCGAGGACCACGACCCCGAAACCCACCTGATCCCGCTGGCGATCGAGAGTGCGCTGGGCAAGGGCCCCCAGCTGCAGGTGATGGGCACCGATTACCCGACCCCCGACGGCACGGCGGTCCGCGACTACATTCACGTCAGCGATCTGGCCGATGCGCATGTGCGCGCGCTGGCCTATCTCGAGCGCGGCGGCGATTCAGGCGCCTTCAACCTCGGTACCGGCCGCGGGCACTCGGTGCGCGAAGTGATTGCGATGGTCGAGCGCGTCAGCGGGGCCAAGGTCGACGCGCGCAATGCTCCCCGGCGCCCTGGCGATCCACCGGCGCTGGTCGCAGCACCAGGCCGCGCCCGTGAGACGCTGGGCTGGCAGCCCGAGCGCTCCGATCTCGAGACCATCGTGCGCACGGCCTACCGCTGGCACGAGTCGCAAGCGCAGCGAGCCGGTGTGCTCGCCGCAGCCTGAAGGGGCGGCAATGCGGACCGACGTGATGGACATGGCACCTCCTTTCCCCTCTGCGGTTGGCTTGCCAGCACAGCAGGAGCCGGATTTCAGCGAACGCCCGCGCGTCGGCGGCAAGTTCCTGTTCGTCGGCGAGTGCAAGCTATGGGTGCGTGGCGTGACCTACGGCACTTTTGCCCCGGGTCCTGATGGCGATGACTACCCGGCCGACAGCCAGCTGGAGCAGGACTTCGCTGCCATGCGGGGGAACGCGATCAACGCACTGCGTTGCTACACGGTGCCGCCGCGTCGCCTGCTGGATGCCGCCCAGCGGCATGGCTTGCGTGTCATGGTCGGCCTGCCCTGGGAGCAGCACATTGCCTTCCTCGACGAACCGGGCCGCGCTGACGACATCGTGAACCGGGTCGCCGAGGGGGCCCGCACCCTGGCTGGCCATCCGGCCTTGCTGTGCTTCGCCATCGGCAACGAGATCCCGGCGTCCATCGTGCGCTGGCACGGGCGCCGTCGCGTCGAGCGCTTCCTCGAGCGCCTCTACCGCGCCGTCAAGGCCGAAGACCCCGGCGCGCTGGTGACCTACGTCAACTTCCCGACCACCGAATACCTGCAGCTGCCCTTCCTGGACCTGCAGTGCTTCAACGTCTACCTCGAGACGCGCGAGCAGCTCGAGGCCTATTTCGCGCGGCTGCAGAACATCGCTGGCGAGAAGCCGCTGCTGATGGCCGAGATCGGTCTGGACAGCCGGCGCAACGGGCTGGACAAGCAGGCCGAGAGCCTGGACTGGCAGGTGCGGACCGCATTCTCCGCGGGCTGCTCCGGCGCCTTCGTGTTTGCCTGGACCGATGAGTGGCACCGCGGCGGCCACGATATCGACGACTGGGATTTTGGCCTCATGACGCGCGATCGCCAGCCCAAGCCGGCGCTCGCGACAGTGCGCAAGGCCTATTCCGAGCTGCCCTTCCCGCCAGGAATCGCCTGGCCACGCGTGACCGTGGTCGTGTGCAGCTACAACGGCGCGCGCACCGTACGCGACACGATGGAAGGCCTGAAAAAGCTCGAGTACCCGAACTTCGAGGTCATCGTCGTCAACGACGGCTCCACCGACGCCACGCCCAGCATCGTCTCGGAATACGAAGGCGTGCGCCTGATCAGCACCGAGAACCGGGGCCTGTCGGCGGCGCGCAATACCGGCTGGCAGCAGGGCAGCGGCGAGATCATTGCCTATATCGACGACGACGCCTACCCCGATCCGCACTGGCTGCATTTCCTGGCCTGGCGCTTCCTGCATGGGGACTGGGTCGGTGTCGGCGGGCCCAATATCGCGCCGCCGGGTGACGGACCGATCGCTGACTGCGTGGCGAATGCCCCGGGCGGGCCGGTGCAGGTCTTGCTGACCGACACCGAGGCCGAGCATATTCCCGGTTGCAACATGGCGTTCCGGCGCGAGGCGCTCGCTGCGGTCGACGGTTTCGATGTCCGCTACCGTGCCGCCGGCGACGATGTCGACCTGTGCTGGCGCTTGCAGGAGCGCGGCGGCAAGATCGGTTTTCATGCCGGTGCGATGGACTGGCACCATCGCCGCAACTCGCTCAAGATGTACTGGAACCAGCAGAAGGGTTACGGCAAGGCCGAGGCGCTGCTGGAGGAGAAGTGGCCCGAGCGCTACAACGCCGTAGGCCATGTCGCCTGGGGTGGCCGGCTGTACGGGCGCGGCTTCACCCTGCCGATTCCCGCCGGCCGCTCACGCGTCTATGGCGGCGTCTGGGGCTCCAACGCCTATCAGTCGCTCTATGAGCCGGGACCGCTCACCTTGCTGGCCCTGCCGCTGATGCCCGAGTGGTATTTCATGATCGCCGGCCTGGCCGTCCTGACCCTGCTGGGCCTGTCGTGGGCGCCGCTGTTCATGGCCTTGCCGTTGCTCCTGCTGGCGCTGGCCGCGCCGGTCGTCCAGGCGGCGCTGGCGGCGAGCCGTGCCCAATTTCCGCTGCCGGCCCGTTCGAGCGGTGAGGCGGTTCAGCGCTGGGTGCTGACCTTAGCCATGCATCTGCTGCAACCGCTGGCGCGGCTGATCGGACGGATCAAGCATGGCCTGACGCCTTGGCGCCAGCGCGGGCAGGCGACGGCAGCAGCCGCTGCTGACAAGCTTGAGCAGATCTGGAGCGAGCAGTGGCGTTCGCCCGAGCAGTGGGTGGAGGCGCTCGAGGGGGCCTTGCGGCAGCAGGATGCGATCGTGCGCCGCGGCGGTGACTTCGACGACTGGGATCTCGAAGTTCGAGGCGGGCTGTTCGGCGGCTTGCGCGTGCTGGCGGCGGTGGAGGAGCATGGGGCCGGCAAGCAACTGGTGCGTTTCGCGCGGCGCTCCAGGGTGCCGGCATTGACCCGGGCGGCCATTTCGGCCTGCGCGCTGCTCGCCGCCGGAGCGGTCGCGGGCGGTGGCTGGGTGGCTGCTGTGGTTTTGCTGGCCGGCGCGCTTGGATTAGCCGCAGCGGCAGCTCGTGACCAGAGGCGGGCCAGGCAATCCTGGTCGGCCGCGGTGGGCCTATGCTGCGCAAGTTCCAGCGCGTAGCGCGGCATGTGCGGCGGCAGCGGCGCCTGCTCGCTGTCATCGT
>CAZJQH010000017.1:0-21262 GCA_964547895.1 uncultured Chitinophaga sp.
CAAGCGCCTGTGCAAGCAGCTCAGGATCGACGAGGAGCGCTATCCCCCGAAGCAGTTGCAGTGGTTCATTGCCGGCTGCAAGGAGGACGGCCTGCGTCCCTACCAGATGAGCGCGCGCGACGAGGACCAGCGGCGCAAGATCGAGTTCTACCAGCTCTACGAGGAGCAGTGCCAGCGCGAGGGCGTGGTCGACTTCGGCGAGCTGATGCTGCGCTCTTTCGAGCTGCTGCGCGACCATGACGCGGTGCGTGAGCATTACCAGCGCCGTTTCCGCCATATCCTGGTCGACGAGTTCCAGGATACCAACAAGCTGCAGTACGCCTGGCTCAAGCAGCTGGCCGGCCACGAGGAGAACGGCCGCTTCGTTGCGGCCGGCAACGCGGTGCTGGCTGTCGGCGACGACGACCAGAGCATCTATGCCTTCCGCGGTGCGCGGGTCGGCAACATGGCCGACTTCGTGCGCGAGTTCGAGGTGCGGCACCAGATCAAGCTGGAGCAGAACTACCGCAGCCACGCCAACATCCTGGAGGCGGCCAACCAGCTGATCGAGCACAACAGCGGGCGCCTGGGCAAGAACCTGCGCACCGAGCAGGGCGCCGGCGAGCCGATCCGGGTCTTTGAAGCGGCGAGCGACTTTGCCGAGTCCGACTGGCTGATCGACGAGATCAAGGGCCTGCGCCGCGACGACTGGCCGGCCAACGAGATCGCGGTGCTCTACCGCAGCAACGCGCAGAGCCGGGTGATCGAGACCGCGCTGTTCCGCGCCGGCATTCCCTACCGAGTCTATGGCGGCCTGCGCTTCTTCGAGCGCGCCGAGATCAAGCACGCGCTGGCCTATCTGCGCCTGCTCGACAACCCGAACGACGACACCAGCCTGCTGCGGGTGGTCAACTTCCCGCCGCGCGGGATCGGCGCGCGCTCGATCGAGCAGCTGCAGGATGCCGCGCGCGCGGCCGGCTGCTCGCTGCACGACGCGGTCAGTGCCTTGTCGGGCGCGGCCGGCACCAAGCTGGCGGCCTTCGTCGCCAAGATGGACGTGCTGCGCGAGCAGACCGATGGCCGGACGCTGCGCGAGATCATCGAGCTGGTGCTGCAGCACAGCGGCCTGCTCGAGCATTACCGCGCCGACCGCGATGGCGCCGACCGGGTCGAGAACCTGGAGGAACTGGTCAACGCGGCCGAGAGCTTCGTGCTGCAGGAGGGTTTCGGGCGCGACGCGGTCGCGCTGCCGCTGGACGAGACGGCGCCGGCCGGCCCGGGACTGAGCCAGTCGCCGGTCAGCCAGGGGCTGGACCCCGATGCTGCCAGCTTCGGCACCTTTGCGGCGGCCAGCACGCAAGCTGCCTCAGGCATCCAGCCCGACAGCGGCGAGACGCTGAGTCCGCTGGCGGCCTTCCTGACCCATGCGGCGCTCGAGTCGGGCGACAATCAGGCCCAGGCCGGCCAGGATGCGGTCCAGCTCATGACGGTGCACGCGGCCAAGGGCCTCGAGTTCGACGCCGTCTTCATCACCGGCCTGGAAGAAGGCCTGTTTCCGCACGAGAACAGCCTGAGCGACCGCGATGGCCTGGAGGAAGAGCGGCGCCTGATGTATGTCGCGATCACGCGCGCGAGGAAGCGCCTGTACCTGAGCCACGCCCAGACCCGCATGCTGCACGGCCAGACCCGCTACAACCTGCGCAGCCGCTTCCTGGACGAACTGCCCGAGCACTGCCTGAAATGGATCAGCCCGAAGCAGGGCGGCTGGGGCAGCGGTCTCGGCATGGGTGCCGGCCAGGGAGGCCGGGCGCCGCAGCCGGCCTGGGGCCACAGCGGGCTGGGCGATGCGGGTTCAGGCCGCTCCAGCAGTGGCAAGGATGCGGCCTACAGCGGTGCCGGCGCGGTGCCGGCGCAGAAGGCGGCGCCCGCGCACGGCATCAAGGCCGGCATGCAGGTGTTCCACAACAAGTTCGGCGAGGGCAAGGTGCTGACCGTCGAGGGGCAGGGCGACGATGCGCGCGCCCAGGTCAACTTTCCGCGCCACGGAAGCAAGTGGCTGGCGCTGGCGATCGCCAAGCTGACGCCGGTCTGAGTGCCTGTCAGCAGGAGCGGGTGGCTGGATGCCGTCCCGTACCGAACTGGGTCAGCGGTAGAACACCTCGACCTGGCCCTTGAGCTTGATCAGCAGCGGGAAGCCCTTGCGGTCGACGGTCTTGCCGGCCGGCACCTTGACCCAGCCTTCGCTGATGCAGTATTCGCAGACGTCGCTGCGGTCCTTGCCGTTGAAGAGGATGCCGATGTCGTGCTCGAACACGGCTGCCACATGGTGCGGGCTGCGCGGGTCGATCGAGAGGTGGTCGGGCAGTTCGGGGCGGTTGTCGCTCATGGTCGTCTTTCCTGGAGGTTGGGCAAAGATGCCGATTGTCCAGGATTTGCAACGCACCGGACGAGCCGCCCACCCAGCTTCAGGGCTGCTGGCGCAGGATCCAGCGCGCGATGCGCCTGGCCTGCTTTTCGCTGATCTGCTCGCGTTCCGAATCGTCGGGCATCTTGACGTCGCCCCAGTGCGGTCCGCCGGTGGCTTCGCTGCCACGCCGGATGACGGCGGCCAGCGCCTGCTCGGCACCCGGCTTGCCGCTCCAGCTGGAGGCGATCTGCTGGAAGGACGGCCCGATTGCCTGCTTGTCCACCGCATGGCAGCCCATGCAGTGGAAGCGCTTGACCAGTTCATAGCCCGCCGTGTTGGCCTGGGCGGAAAAGCTGCCTGCCAGCAGTCCTGCCGCGATGAGCAAGGCGTTGCGGATTTTCATGCTTGGACTCCCTGTGAAGTTGCTGTTGAAGCAGCTTAGGCAGGGAGTCGCCGGATGTCAATTGCTCAGGCCACCGGCTCGCCGTCGTCGCTGGTGAAGCTGTCGCGGAATGTGAAGTAGAAGCTGCTGAAGAACATCGCGGCCAGCATCAGCGCGGCGGCGAACAGCAGCGAGGTCAGCAGCTCCGGGCTGCCGAACAGGCCCGCCAGCAGCGACAGCAACATGCCCAGCAACATGAAGACCGCCATCCAGGCCAGCATGAACATGGCCAGCGCGCCCTTGTTGCCCCAGCAGGCCAGCAGGCTGTAGAACAGGCTTTCGGCCGGGGACTTGCCACACCAGTAGACCAGCGCCGGGGCATGCCAGAACAGCATGGCCAGCGGCAGGTAGCACAGCATGCCGACCCACATGGCGAGCTGGAACTCGTCGCTCAGCACCACGTCCTGGGTCATCTCGGCCGTGCCCAGATAGACCTGCGCGAACTGGCCGCCGTCGAACAGCGCCGAGATGCCTAGCACCGCCATGAAGCCGAGCGCGTAGATGGCGCCCAGCAGCAGCATGGCGCGCAGGCGATCGCGGCCGGCCTGGAAGGCGTTCAGGATCAGGGTCGGCATCGGGAACTTGCCGCGGTCGGCCTCGCGCGTGGCGACCATCAGGCCCAGCGTGACCGCTGGCAGCAGGGCCAGCGCCAGCAGGTTGCCGATCAGCGGCAGCGCGCTCAGCAGCGACAGCGCGAGCATGTAGAGCAGGAACAGCCCTGACAGCGCCAGCGGCTGGCGCACGAAGGTCATGATGCCCTGCCGGACCCACAGCGCGCCGGTCTTGGCCGGCACCGGATTGAGTTTCACAGCTGCTCCAGTCGGGCGCGCAGCACGCGCTCGAAATGGGTCGGGTCGTGGGGTTTGAGCATGCTGGCCTCGCGCGGCAGATGCCAGTCCCACAGGCGCGAGATCCAGAAGCGCAGCGCGCCGGCGCGCAGCATGGCCGGCATCAGTTCGCGCTCGGCCGCGGTCAGCGGGCGCACCGATTCGTAGGCCGCGCGCATGGCAGCGGTCTTATCGTCATCCTGGCGACCGCTCGCGTGGTCGATGCACCAGTCGTTGAGGCAGACCGCGAGGTCGAAGGCGAAGCTGTCGACGCCGGCGAAGTAGAAGTCGAAGAAGCCGCTCAAGGTCCCGGCGTCGAACATCACGTTGTCGCGGAACAGGTCGGCGTGCACCGGGCCGCGCGGCAGTGCCTCGTAGCTGGCGCTGGCCGCGACATGGTTCTGGTAGGCCAGCTCGGACTGCAGCAGGCTGGATTGCTCGGGCGTCAGGTGCGGCAGCACGACCGGCACCGTCTCGTTCCACCAGGCCAGGCCGCGCAGGTTGGGCTGGCTGCGTTCGTAGTCGCGTCCGGCCAGATGCATGCGCGCGAGCATGGCGCCGACCTGGGCGCAGTGGTCGGGCGTCGGTGCGAGCTCGCTGCGGCCCTTGAGCCGGTTGACCACGGCGGCTGGCTTGCCCTTGAGCTTGTGCAGGATCTCGCCCCTGGCGTCGGCGGCCGGATCGGGTACAGGTATGCCCTTGCCCGCCAGGTGCTTCATCAGGTGCAGGTAGAAGGGCAGCTGCTCGAAGCCCAGGCGCTCGAACAGGGTCAGCACATAGTGATGTGGCTGGCCGTCGCGTTCGGTGCTGACGAAATAGTTGGTGTTCTCGATGCCGCCGGAGCAGCCTTCCAGCTCGGTCAGCTGGCCCAGGTTGAGGCGATTCAGCAGGGCGGCGGCTTCGGTCTTGCTGACTGGGGTGAATACGGCCATGGACGAGAAATGCTTGTGCAGGAGAGGCACGGCCCGAGGCCTGCTGCCCGTGGTGGAGGGAGGATGGGGGCCAGGCGGTACAGGCTCAGAAGTTCACCAGGCGCCAGCTGCTCTTGCCGGCGCCGGGCTGGGCCTGGTCCTGCGGGGCGGCGTCGAGCGGCTGGACCTGGTAGGGCGGCAGCGAGGTCTTGGTCTGCACCTCGATGCGGCGGGTCTGGCCGCCGATGCGCAGTTCGTCGATGCGGCTGCCGGCATCCTCGTGCATGATCTGCTCGACCTTCGGCTCGATCACGGGCTTGCGTTCCTGCATAGGCTGGGCAGGCTGCTGGGCAACAGCGGCGCAGGCCAGCGTAGACAGGAGCAGGGCGAGGGAGTGGCGGCTGACGGTCGTGCGGTGCATAACCTTTGATTGTAGGCCTTTGGCAGTCCAGGGATGTCGGCTGGCACGGGCTTTCGTCGACAATCCCGGCATGACCGAGATCCAGAACAAGACCCTGGTGCTGGTGGATGGCTCCAGCTACCTCTACCGCGCCTTCCACGCCATGCCCGACCTGCGCGCCGTGCCGGGCGACCCGAGCAGCCCCGCCACCGGCGCCATCCGCGGCATGATCAACATGATGCAGGCGCTGGCCCGGGAGCAGCCGGCCGACTATGTGGCCTGCGTGTTCGATGCTTCCGGTCCGACCTTCCGTGACCAGCTCTATCCCGATTACAAGGCCCACCGCAGCCCGATGCCCGACGACCTGCGCGCGCAGGTCGCGCCGATCCACGAGGTGGTGCGGCTGCTGGGCTGGAATGTGCTCGACGTGCCGGGCGTCGAGGCCGATGACGTGATCGCCACCCTGGCGCGCGCGGCGGCGGCGCAGGGCGTCAAGGTGATCGTCTCGAGCGGCGACAAGGACCTGAGCCAGCTCGTCGACGAGCATGTGACCATCATCGACACCATGAGCGGCAAGCGGCGCGACGTCGCGGGCGTGACCGCCGAGTTCGGCGTGCCGCCCAGCCTGATGATCGATTTCCAGACCCTGGTGGGCGACCCGGTCGACAACGTGCCGGGGGTGCACAAGGTCGGCCCCAAGACCGCCGCCAAGTGGCTGCTCGAACATGGCAGCCTCGATGCACTGATTGCCGCGGCCGAGCAGATCAAGGGAGTGGCCGGACAGAACCTGCGCGAGGCGCTGGACTGGCTGCCGACCGGTCGAGCGCTGGTGACGATGAAGACCGACTGCGAGCTTGACGACTGGGTGCCGGGGCTGCCCGCGCTCGACTCGCTGGCGCGGCGCGAACGCGACAGCGCAGCGCTGCGCGACTTCTACGAGCGCTACGGCTTCAAGGGGCTGGCGCGCGCGCTGGCCGACGCTGCTGCGCCAGAGCCGGCAGTCAAGCTTGCCGAGCAGGTGGCGCAGACGGCCGTGGGATCCAGTGGCGACCTGTTCGCCGATCCTCCGCCAGCAGGCGCCGCGCAGGACGAGCGCCGCTACGAGACCCTGCTCGACTGGCCGGCCTTCGACGCCTGGCTCGCGCGGCTGCAGTCGGCCGAGCTGGTCGCGCTCGATACCGAGACCACCTCGCTTGACGCGATGCGGGCCGAGATCGTCGGCATCAGCTTCAGCGTGCAAGCCGGGGAGGCTGCTTATCTGCCGCTGCTGCACGCCGGCCCCGACGCGCCGGCGCAGTTGCCGCGCGACGAGGTGCTGGCGCGCCTGAAACCCTGGCTCGAGGATGCTGCTCGACCCAAGCTGGGCCAGAACTGCAAGTACGATCGCCATGTCTTCGCCAACCATGGGCTGGAGGTGCGCGGCTATCTCCACGACACCATGCTGCAGAGCTATGTGCTCGAAGTCCACAAGCCGCACGGGCTCGAGAGCCTGGCCGAGCGGCACCTGAGCCGCAAGGGACTGAGCTACGAGGACCTGTGCGGCAAGGGCGCCAGCCAGATCCCGTTCGCCCAGGTCGAGGTCGAGCGCGCCTCGCGCTACGCCTGCGAGGATGCCGACATGACGCTGGAAGTGCACCAGGCGCTCTGGCCACGGCTGCAGGCCGATGAAAAGCTCCGTCAGGTCTACCAGCTCGAGATCGCGACCAGCGAGGCGCTGTTCCGCATCGAGCGCAACGGCGTGCTGATCGATGCCGCCACGCTGGCGCGCCAGAGCCATGAGCTGGGACAGCGCATCGTCCAGCTCGAGTCCGAGGCCTACGAGATCGCGGGCCAGCCCTTCAACCTCAACAGCCCCAAGCAGCTCGGCGAGATCTTCTTCGACAAGCTGGGCCTGCCGGTGATCAAGAAGACCGCCACCGGCGCGCGCAGCACCGACGAGGAAGTGCTCGAGAAGCTGGCCGAGGACTATCCGCTGCCCGCGCGCATCCTCGAGCATCGCTCCTTGTCCAAGCTCAAGGGCACCTACACCGACAAGCTCGCCGGGCTGGCGCACCCGCGCACCGGCCGCGTGCACACGAATTACGCGCAGGCGGTGGCGGTGACCGGCCGCCTGAGCAGCAACGAGCCCAACCTGCAGAACATACCGATCCGCACCCCCGAGGGCCGGCGCGTGCGCGAGGCCTTCGTCGCGGCGCCCGGCTGCCTGATCGCCAGCGCCGACTATTCTCAGATCGAGCTGCGCATCATGGCGCACCTGAGCCAGGACCCAGCCTTGCTCAAGGCCTTTGCCGAGGGCCAGGACGTGCACCGCGCCACCGCCTCCGAGATCTTCGGCCTGCAGCCGGCCGAGGTCAGCCCCGAGCAGCGCCGCTATGCCAAGGTGATCAACTTCGGCCTGATCTACGGCATGAGCAGCTTCGGCCTGGCCAAGGCGCTCGGGATCGACAACCAGGCAGCGAAGAACTACATCGAGCGCTATTTCGAGCGTTTCGCGGGCGTGCGCCACTACATGGACCAGACCCGGGCCCAGGCCAAGGCGCAGGGCTATGTCGAGACCGTGTTTGGCCGCCGGCTCTACCTGCCCGAGATCAACAGTCCGAGCGGTCCGCGCCGTGCCGCCGCCGAGCGCGCCGCGATCAACGCGCCGATGCAGGGCACGGCGGCCGACCTGATCAAGATGAGCATGGTCGCGGTGCAGGCGGCGCTCGATGCGCAGGGCCTGGGCACGCGCGTGATCATGCAGGTGCATGACGAGCTGGTGTTCGAGCTGCCCGAGCCCGAGCAGGACTGGGTCAGGACCGAGGTGCCGCGCCTGATGGCGGCGGTGGCCGAATTGCGCGTGCCGCTGCTGGCCGAGGTCGGCATCGGCCCCAACTGGGAGCAGGCACATTGAGGCGGACATACCCCTGCGGGATATTTGCGTGCCAGGTTTTTGAAACCTCCCGCTATTTCGCTATCATAGCTGGCAAAAATGCGATGCAAATGAGAGGTAAGGAATGACAGGCGAAGAGAACTTGGGTGTCGGTCCGGCGCGTGTGCTGCTGGTGGCGCAGCCGCTGATGTCATGGGGACTCGAGCGCCTGCTCGAGTCTGATCATGGGCGCTGGTCCATCATCGGCGTGGCCGCCAGCGCGGCCGAGGCCGTCCTGCGGCTGGAACTGATCACCCCCGATGTGATCGTCTTCGACCTCGATGGCGAGGAGGGTACCGAGTCGCTGGCCCACCTGCAGTCGCAGACCGAGGCCCATGTCCTGGCCCTGACGAGTTCGCGCGACGCGGTGCTGCAGGACAGCGCGGTGCTGGCGGGAGCGCGCGGCGTGGTCGGCAAGTACGAGGCGCCGTTCGTGCTGCTGCGCGCGCTCGAGAAGATCCATGCCGGCGAGATGTGGCTCGAGCGCAGCGCGACCGGGCGCATCTTCAGCGAACTGTCGCGCCACCAGGAAGGGCGCTGGCGCAGCTCGCGCCGCTCATCGGTCAGCACCCTCACGCCCAAGGAGAAGCTGACGGTCGAGGCGCTCGCAGCGGACGCCACCGCCCCGGGCAAGGTGATCGCCCAGCGGCTCAACATCAGCGAGCACACCCTGCGCAACCACCTGACCTCGATCTACCGCAAGCTGTCGGTCTCGAACCGGGCCGAGCTGCACGCCTACGTCAAGCGCCACGGCCTCGAGCGGCTGGGCTGATCGCACAGCCGGACTGGGTGGAGGGCGTGCCGCCCTCAGTCACAGGGGCCAACCAGGCCGCGGTAGGCCGTGAACTCGAGCGCCTGCCGGGGGCTGGCCGGCTGGCCCTTGCGCGGGGTGATGGCTCAACCCTTGAGGGCGGCGCCCATCTTGGCGCGGTACCACTCGTGGAAATGCTGCATGCCGTCTTCCATCGGGCTCTGGTAGGGACCGACTTCGTTGACGCCGCGCGCTTGCAGGGCCTTGCGGCCTGCGTCCATGCGCTCGCCGATCTCGTCGTCCTCGATGCAGGTCTCCATGTAGGCGGCGCGCTGGGCATCGACGAATTCGCGCTCGAAGGCGGCGATCTCCTCGGGGTAGTAGAACTCGACCATGTTGAGCGTCTTGTCGACGCTGATCGGGTGCAGCGTCGAGACCGTCAGCACATGGGGGTACCACTCGACCATGATGTGGGGGTAGTAGGTCAGCCAGACCGCACCCTGCTCGGGCAGCTCGCCGTTGCGGTACTGCATCAGCTGCTGGTGCCATTGCTGGTAGACCGGGCTGCCGGCACCCTTGAGCAGGTTCTGCACGCCCACGGTCTGGACCGAGTACTCGGGCTTGAATTCCCACTTCAGGTCGTCGCAGGTCACGAAGTTGCCCAGTCCCGGGTGGAAGGGTACGACATGGTAGTCCTCGAGGTAGACCTCGATGAAGGTCTTCCAGTTGTAGTTGCACTCGTGCAGCTCGACATGGTCGAGCACCATGCCCTCGAAGCTCAGCGTGCTGGCCGGGCCCATGCCGGCGAGGTCCGCGGCGATGTCGCGGCCGTTGTCCTCGAACAGCATGCCGTTCCATTCGCGCAGCGGGTAGCGCTGCAGGTTCAGGCAGGGGTCGTGGGAGAAATGCGGCGCGCCGATCAACTCGCCGAGCTGGCCCATGGCCGAGCCCCCGCTGTAGGTCCAGCGGTGCAGTGGGCAGACGATGTTGCCGGCCGCGCTGCCGTGGCGCTGCTCGCCCAGGTTGCCGCGGCCCTTGAGCATGACGGCCTGGCGGTGCCGGCAGACGTTGCTGACGAGCTCGACCCCGTTGGCCGTGCGCACCAGCGCGCGGCCTTCGCCCTCCTGGGGCAGGGCGTAGTAGTCGCCGAGGTTGGGCACGGAATTGACATGCCCCACATAGCGGGGCCCGCGCTGGAAGATGGTCTCCATCTCGCGCTGGAACAGCGCCGGGTCGAAATAGCTGGAAACCGGAAATTGGCTTGCGGCCTGCTGGAACTGAAGACTTAAATCAGACATGAAGGTCCTGACCTAGAGACTCCCCCTATTAAGGGGCAGGGAAGCGCCGTGTCGTGTAACGATTGAGCGCGGGTGGCATTTCGGCTCGGGATGAGCGAAAAGGGGCCTGAATTATACCCGCTGGGGGGTGGCGGGGCTTTGCTGGCCTGCTTTCGGGCCGCTGGATGGCAGGCCCTAAAATAGGAGTTTTGATTTCAATCAGCCGGTGCCGGCGCTTCATCCATGGTTTCTATCCTCGTCTGCCGGGCGACTGCCCCGACTTTCCACCGAAACGGCCTGTGCTGCCTGCCGTGGAGCCTGGCATGAGCGCGCCGCTGACTGACTTCAAGGCCTGGACCAACCACTGCCTGGCCGAGGTCGAGGGCCTGCTGGAGCGCTGGGTGCCCGAGTCGGCGCCCGCCGGCCTGGGCGAGGCGATGCGCTATGCCGTGCTCGACGGCGGCAAGCGGCTGCGGCCGCTGCTGGCGCTGGCCACCGCCGAGGCGGTCAGTGGCGAACTGCCGCCGACAGGCAGCGCCGCCTGGCGCGCTGCCTGCGCGCTCGAACTGATCCATGCCTATTCGCTGGTGCACGACGACCTGCCCTGCATGGACAACGACGTGTTACGGCGCGGCAAGCCTACCGTGCATGTGCGCTTCGGCGAGGCCCAGGCCCTGCTCGCGGGCGATGCGCTGCAGGCGCTGGCGTTCGAGCTGCTGCTGCCCGATGACGATTCGGTGGAGCCGGCGCTGGCCGCCCGGCTCTGTCGCCAGCTCGCGCTGGCTTCGGGCTGGGAAGGCATGGCAGGTGGCCAGGCGATCGACCTCGCTGTGGTCGGCTGCAAGCTCGACCAGCAGCAGCTCGAGGACATGCACCGCCGCAAGACCGGCGCCCTGCTGCTGGCCAGCGTCGAGATGGGCGCTGTCGCCGCTGGCGCCAGTGCGACGGTGCTGCAGGCGCTGGGACGCTACGGGCGCGCGCTCGGCCTGGCTTTCCAGGTGGTCGACGACATCCTCGACGTGACGGCCGATTCCGCCACGCTCGGCAAGACGGCCGGCAAGGACGCCGCTGCCGACAAGCCCACTTTCGTCTCGCTGCTGGGGCTCGAAGCGGCCCAGGCCTATGCCGACGATCTGCTGGCCCAGGCGCATGCTGCGTTGCAGCAGGCTGGCCTTGAGCAGGCTTCGCACCTGCACGCGATCGCCGACTGGGTGGTCCGCCGCAGCCATTGAGTGCCTGATCGAACAAGCACGCCGAACCTCGCCCTACAAGATTGCTGAACATGACCGGTCTGCTGTCCACCATCGATTCTCCGGCTGATCTGCGCCGGCTGCCGCGCGCCCAGCTGCCCGCACTCGCGCACGAGCTGCGCCAGTATCTGTTGCACAGTGTCGCGCGCACGGGCGGCCACCTGAGCTCCAACCTAGGCACGGTCGAGCTCACCCTGGCGCTGCACTATGTCTTCAACACCCCCGAGGACCGCATCGTCTGGGACGTCGGCCACCAGACCTATCCGCACAAGATCCTGACCGGGCGGCGCGAGCGCATGGACAGCCTGCGCCAGCATGGCGGCATCAGTGGCTTCCCGCTGCGC
The DNA here is from genome assembly GCA_964547895.1 of uncultured Chitinophaga sp. Lineage (GTDB taxonomy): Bacteria > Pseudomonadota > Gammaproteobacteria > Burkholderiales > Burkholderiaceae_C > Malikia. The sequence goes on from CAZJQH010000017.1 coordinate 11,500, forward strand.
AGCGAAAGCCCCTACGACGCCTTCGGCACCGCGCATTCCTCGACCAGCATCTCGGCAGCGCTGGGCATGGCGATGGCGGCACGGCAGAAGGGCGAGGACCGGCATTCGATCGCGGTGATCGGCGACGGCGCGATGACGGCGGGCATGGCGTTCGAGGCGCTCAACAACGCCGGCGTCCTCGACGGCAAGCTGCTGGTGGTCCTCAACGACAACGACATGTCGATCAGTCCGCCGGTCGGTGCGCTGAACCGCTACCTGGCCCAGCTCATGAGCGGGCGCTTCTACTCGGCGGCCAAGCAGGTCGGCAAGCAGGTGTTGTCGCGCACGCCGCACCTGCTCGAGATTGCCAAGCGGATCGAGGAGCAGGCCAAGGGCCTGGTGGTGCCCGCGACGCTGTTCGAGAAGTTCGGCTTCAACTACATCGGGCCGATCGACGGCCATGACCTCGAGTCGCTCATCCCGACGCTGGAGAACATCCGCCAGCTCGACGGCCCGCAGTTCCTGCATGTCGTGACCAAGAAGGGCCGCGGCTACGACCTGGCCGAGGCCGATCCGGTCGCCTACCACGGCCCGGGCAAGTTCGACCCCAAGGTCGGCCTGCAGCAGCCGGCCCAGGCCCCGAAGCCGACCTTCAGCCAGGTGTTCGGGCGCTGGCTGTGCGACATGGCCGCGCATGACAAGCGCCTGGTCGGCATCACGCCGGCGATGCGCGAGGGCTCCGGCATGGTCGAGTTCCACCAGCGCTTTCCGGACCGCTACTACGACGTCGGCATCGCCGAGCAGCATGCGGTGACCTTTGGCGCCGGCATGGCCTGCGAGGGCCTGCGGCCGGTGGTGGCGATCTATTCGACCTTCCTGCAGCGCGCCTACGACCAGCTGGTGCATGACGTCGCGCTGCAGAAGCTGCCGATGGTGCTGGCGCTGGACCGCGCCGGCCTGGTCGGCGCCGACGGCCCGACCCACGCGGGCGCCTACGACATCCCCTTCCTGCGCTGCATCCCGAACGTGAGCATCGCCTGCCCGGCCGACGAGGCCGAGTGCTACCGGCTGCTGTCGACCGCCTATGCGCAGGACCATGCGGTCGCGGTCCGCTATCCGCGCGGCGCCGGCATCGGCGCTGCCTTGCCGACCGGGCCTGATGCATTGCAGGGCCTGCCCTTCGGCAAGGGCGAACTGAGGCGCCAGGGCCAGCGGGTCGCGATCCTGGCCTTTGGCACCCTGCTGCAGCCTGCGCTGCAGGCGGCCGAGGCGCTCGACGCCACGGTGGTCAACATGCGTTGGGCCAAGCCGCTCGACCTCGAGCTGCTGCTGCAGGTCGCGCGCGGGCACCAGTCCATCGTCACGCTCGAGGAGGGCGCGATCGCGGGTGGTGCGGGTTCCGCCGTGCTCGAGGCCTTGCAGGCGGCCGGCCTGTCGCTGCCAGTGCTGCAGCTCGGCCTGCCCGACCGCTTCATCGAGCATGGCGACCACGCCAAGCTGCTGGCGCTGCTGGGACTGGACGCTGCCGGCATCGAGGCCAGCGTGCGATCGTGGCTGGCGCAATGTCCCCCGAGCGAGGTGGCTGCGTCTTGAAGCGCCGCAGCCTCGTGCGCCACGCCGGCATGGCCGGCATCCTGGCAGGCCTGAGCGCACCTGCAGTCCACGCCCAGCCGGTCATGCGCTGGCGGCTGGGCGTTGCCTATCACCCTTCGCTCGACGTCATCATCGCCGGCACCGAGCAGTTCGCGCGCCAGGTCAACCAGCTATCGGGCGGGCGCTTCCAGATCAGCCTGGTGCCCAGCGAAGAGCCGCCGCTCGCGCTCGACCAGCTACAGGCCCTGCAGCAGGGCGAGCTCGACGCGCTGCACGCGGTTCCCAGCCACCTGGTGAGCATCGACGAATGCTTTGCGCTCGACAGCGCGATTCCCTTCGGCCTCAACAGCCGCCAGATGGGCGCCTGGATGCTGGAAGGCAATGGCGGCCGGCTGCTGCGTGACTTCTACGCCCAGCATCAGATCGTCAACTTCCCGATGGGCAATTCGGGCGCCCAGCTGGGTGGCTGGTTCCGCCGCGAGTTGTACAAGCCCGCCGACCTGAAGGGCCTGAAGATGCAGATCGGCGGCCTGGGCGCGCGCGTGCTGCAATCGCTTGGCGTGCTGCCGCAGCAGTTGCCCCCCAGCGAGGTGGCGGCCGCGCTCGAGCGCGGCCAGATCGACGCGGCCGAGTGGGTCGGTCCGCACGATGACCGCCGCCTCGGCCTGGGCCGGGCCGTTCGCCATTGCTACTATCCCGGCTGGTGGGAGGGCGGGGCGCAGCTCAGCCTCTACTGCAACGCCAAGGCCTGGCGCAACCTGCCGGGCGACTTCCGGCTGATGGTCGAGGTCGCGGCCCAGTCCGCCCATGCGGCGATCCAGGCCAGGTACGACCTGCTCAACCCGCTCGCCTTCAAGCAGCTGGTCGCCGCAGGCGCCAGGATCAAGCCCTTCCCGCCCAAGCTGGTCGATGAGGCCTTCAAGGCCTCGAATGCGCTCTACGCCGAGCTGTCGCGCCGCAATCCGGCCTGGCGCCGCATCTACGCCGACTTTGTCGCCTTCCGGCGCGAGCAGAATCTCTGGCACCGGGTTTCCGAAGCCACTTTCGATCGCTACATGCAGGCCGCCAGGCTCTGAGCCCTGGCCCTCAGCACCCTTACATCATGCAGATAGACGTCAAGATCCTCGATCCGCGGCTCGCCGAGCAGCCGCCGGCCTATGCCACGCCGGGCAGCGCCGGTCTCGACCTGCGCGCCTGCGTCGAGCAGCCGCTCACCCTGGCGCCCGGCGCCTGCCAGCTGGTGCCGACCGGCATGGCCATCCACCTGGCCGATCCGGGCTACGCCGCGCTGATCCTGCCACGCTCCGGCCTGGGCCACAAGCATGGCATCGTGCTTGGCAATCTGGTCGGCCTGATCGACAGCGACTACCAGGGCCAGCTCATGGTGAGCGCCTGGAACCGCAGCGAGCAGCCCTTCACGATCGCACCGATGGAGCGCATCGCGCAGCTGGTCATCGTGCCGGTGCTGCAGGCCCGCTTCAACATCGTCGATGACTTCGGCACCGAGACCGAGCGCGGCAGCGGCGGCTACGGCTCGACCGGTCGCGGCTGATCCCGACTTTGGCTGGTCCGGCAGCCTGCCGGACCGCCATGCTCAGTGCAGGGTGTGGCCGTCGTTGTTCACGGGCGCATCGCCTTCCGTGCCCTTGCCGCCGAGGCGGAAGAAGCCCGTGCCCATCGTGCCCTGGCCGATCTCCTCGGCATAGGCCTCGCGTACCTCGTGCACCTTCAGCGACAGGCGCAGCGCGATGCCGGCCAGCGGGTGGTTGGCGTCGAGCACGACATGCTCGGGGTAGATCTCGCTGACGAAATAGACCTGGTCGCGCGGTGCGGCCGGGTTGCAGCCCTCGGGCAGGCCCTCGAAGGCCATGCCTTCCTCGAGCTGCTCGGGGAAGGCCGAGCGCGGCTCCAGGAACAGCTTGTTCTCGTCGAAGTCGCCGAAGGCATCCTCGGGCTCGAGATGCAGGTCGAGCTCGGCGCCGGGCTCCAGGCCCTGCAGCTTTTCCTCGATCTTGGCCAGCAGGTCGTCGCCGCCGACCAGGAACTCGACCGGCTCCTCGAGTTCGTCCAGCGTTTCGCCCAGGGTGTCTTTGAGCGTCCAGGTCAGCGCCACGACGCATTGGGGAGTGATTTTCATCGCACAATTGTCCCATGATCGCTGACCAATTCCCCCTGCCTCCCGCCCCGGACCAGCCGCTTGCCATGCTTGGCGGCCTGACGCCGGCCCAGTTCATGCGCCGCCACTGGCAGAAGAAGCCCCTGCTGGTCAAGGGCGCCTTCCCCGGCTTCCAGGCGCTGCTGTCGCGCGCCGAACTGTTCGCGCTCTCGGGCCAGGAGGACGTCGAGTCGCGTCTGATCGTGCAAAAGCCCGGTTCCGGCTGGACGCTCAAGCACGGCCCCTTCGCCAAGTCGGCCTTTCCGGCCTTCAAGCAGCCGCACTGGACCCTGCTGGTGCAGGGCGTCGACCTGCACCACGACGGTGCGCACGCGCTGATGCAGTCCTTCCGCTTCCTGCCCGATGCGCGGCTGGACGACCTTATGATCTCCTGGGCCAGCGAGCACGGCGGTGTCGGGCCGCATTTCGACAGCTATGACGTGTTCCTGATCCAGGCCCAGGGCAAGCGGCGCTGGCGCATCGGCCGCCAGAAGGACCTGAGCCTGGAAGAGGGCGTGCCGCTCAAGATCCTGACCCATTTCGAGGCCGAGGAGGAGTTCATCTGCGAGCCCGGCGACATGCTCTACCTGCCGCCCAAGTGGGCGCATGACGGCGTCGCGGTCGAGGGCGAGTGCATGACCTACTCGGTAGGCTTCCGGGTGCCACAGCGCGGCGGCCTGGCCGGCGAGATCGCGCAGCGCCTGGCCGACGACCACGAGGACGAGACGCTCTATCGCGACCCGGCCCAGCCTGCGACGCAGAACCCCGGCCGCATCCCCGCCGGCCTGCAGGAGTTCACCGCCGACGCGCTCAGGCGCCTGCTAGAGCAGCCGCAGGACATGGCGCGCGCGCTTGGCGAGGTCATGACCGAGCCCAAGCCCAAGGTCTGGTTCGAGGAGCCCGAGGGCGACTGGGAACCAGGCGCGATCCGGCTAGACCGCCGCAGCCGCATGATGTACGACGATTATCATATTTTCATCAATGGCGAGGCCTATCGCGCGGCCGGCAAGGACGCCGAGCTGATGCGTCGCCTGGCCGACGAGCGGCAGCTTGATGCACGCAGCGTGCGCTCGGCCAGCAAGGGCGCCAAGGCGCTGCTGGGCGAGTGGTTCGTCGCCGGCTGGCTGCATGGCGGCGCTGACTGAGGACTCCTGGCGGCTCATGCCGGCCGCCCTGGCGTTTGTTGACAATTCGCTACAAAAAAATGGGCATCATGGTTAACCCTTCCTTGATTTGGCGATATGATGCAAAACGAACTTGCGATCTGGCAGTAAGCTGTCAGCGTCGCGAAAGTTTCGCCGAGCGCCATTCCAGGATGGTGGTGCAGGTCGAATCCAACAACCGTCCTGATCGATTTTTTTGGACTGAACATGAACAAGACTCTCGTTATCGCTGCTCTGATGGCTGCCGCTGCTCTGTCCGCTTGCGGCAAGAAGGAAGAAGCTGCTGCTCCGGCTCCGGCACCCGCTGCTGAAGCCCCGGCTGCTGCTCCGGCCGCTCCGGCTGCTGAAGCTGCTCCGGCCGCCGCTCCGGCTGCCGAGGCTGCTCCGGCTGCTGCTGCTCCGGCCGCTGAAGAGAAGAAGTAATCACTTCTGCTTCCAGCAAGAAAACCGCCGCGAGGCGGTTTTTTTACGTCCCTACCATCCCGCTCCAGGCCGCAGAAATGAAAAAGGCCCCTGTAAAGGGGCCGTGGAGCAGGAGTCTAGACGCCGGATTACTTGAGCTCGTCGGCCAGCAGCTGCAGGATCTTGCTGCTGTTGGGCGAGGCATCGGGCTGGCCCTGGGCGTCGAGCACGGTGACGGTGCTCTGGGCCGCCGTGCTGCTGACCTTGACGCGATAGCGCTGCGGCGTGGCCTCCTTGGCCTTGCCACCGAACAGGCCAGAGAAGAAGCCTGGCTTTTCGGCGCCTTGCACTTCGGACGGCACATAGCGCACGAAGTAGAGGCCTTGCGAGCGGTCGCGGTCCTCGACGGTGAAGCCGGTGCGGTCGAGCGCCAGGCCGACACGGCGCCAGGCGCGATCAAAGCCTTCGGTGACCTGCACCGCCGGCTGGCCGTTGACCGTGGCGAGCTTGCCGGCAGAGGGCTGGCTGCCGGCAGCCAGCGCGGTCTTGGCCTGCTCGGGCGTGGTGCCCAGCCTGACCATCAGGCGGCGCAGGAACTCGGCCTCGAGCTCGACGTCGGAGGCGCGCGGCTGCCAGACTGTCTGCTCCTTCTTGTCGCTGGTGTAGACCTCGATCATGCCGCGGTGGCTGATGTAGATCTCGCTGCCGCCCTGTGCGTTGCGCTCGATGCGGGTGCGAAACTTGTCGCGCTCGCCGGTCGAGTACAGGCTGTCGAACACCTTGCCGATGGTCGAGCGGATGATGTCCTGCGGCAGCTTGGCGCGGTTCTCGGCCCACTCGGTCTCCATGATGCCGAGCTGCTGCTGCTCGGTCGCCAGGTTGAAGCCGCTGTCCTGCCAGAAGCCCTTGAGCGGTTCCCACAGCTGCTCGGGCGCACGGTCGACCACCAGCCAGCGCTGGCTGCCGGCGCGCTCGATGCGCAGGCTCGACTGGGCCGGGGCGACCAGCGGTTCTGCGGCGCGCGCCTGCTGCACCTGCAGGCTGGAGGCGGTGACCGAGGCGGCCGGCGCCACGTAGCGCGGATCGCGGCTGAGCTGGGTGAGGTCGGGCGGCACCTCCAGGGTGCTGGCCTTCTTGGCGCTGCGGTAGTCGATCTTGTCTTCTTCCAGCACCGAGCAGGCGCTGACTGCCGCGACAGCCAGCCCGATGACGGACCAGCGCGCGCAGGCGATGACAGGATGATGCGCCAGGGGGCGCTGAGACAGCTTCTTGATCATGGGGAGGACGGTTCGGGCGGCGCGTTGGGAAAAGATGGGCTCAGACCAGGCCGGCAGCGCGCAGTGCCGCCTCGACCACAGGCTCGCAGCTGGCCGACAGCGGAGTCATGGGCAGTCGCATGGTGTCGTTGCACAGGCCCAGGCGCTTCATGGCCCACTTGACCGGAATCGGGTTGGCCTCGATGAAGAGCTGCTTGTGCAGCGGCAGCAGCTGGAACTGGATCTGCATCGCGCGCTTGACGTCGCCGGCCAGCGCCGCGACGCACAGTTCGTGCATCAGGCGCGGCGCGACGTTGCCGGTCACGCTGACGTTGCCCTGGCCGCCCATCAGCATCAGGCCGACGGCGGTGGCATCGTCACCCGAGTAGACCGAGAACCCGGCCGGCGTTTCCTTGATCAGCCATTGGGCGCGCTCGAGGTTGCCGGTGGCTTCCTTGATGCCGAAGATGCCGTCGACCTGGGCCAGGCGCAGCACGGTGTCATGCTGCAGGTCGGCCACGGCGCGGCCCGGCACGTTGTAGAGCATGATCGGCAGCTCGCCGGTGGCTTCGGCGATCGCCTTGAAGTGCTGGTACTGGCCTTCCTGGGTCGGCTTGTTGTAGTAGGGAACGACCTGCAGCTGGCAGTCGGCGCCGACCTTCTGCGCAAAGCGGGCCAATTCGATCGCCTCGGCGGTCGAATTGGCGCCGCAGCCGGCCAGGATCGGCACGCGGCGGGCGGCCTGCTCGACCGCGACGCGGATGATCTCGCAGTGCTCCTCGACGTTGACGGTCGGGGACTCGCCGGTGGTGCCGACCACGCCGATGCAGTCCGTGCCTTCGGCGATATGCCAGTCGATCAGCTTGCGCAGCGCAGCGTAATCGACGCTGCCGTCTTCGTGCATGGGGGTGACCAGGGCGACGATGCTGCCGGTGATGGGTTTCATGGGCGGTGTCTCGAGAGTTTGGAATTTCGACTCACATTCTACTCAGCGCCGCGCAGCGGATAGCGCGCTGGCGAGCCGGCTTTGTCACCGGAGGTGTCAGCCCCGGGCGCAGCGGCCGATACGCGCACCGCGGCAATCCTTTGCACGAAGCGATCGGGATGCGACAGGAAGCCGTCCTCGTAGGCGACCACGCGCAGCTCGGCGCAGACCTTGAGCAGTTCGCCGGGCTGCAGCAGGAAGTCGGGCCGCGAGGGCTTGCCGACACTGGCGTTGCCATGGGCGAAGGTTTCGTAGATCAGCAGGCCGCCCGGCGCCAGGCTGGACAGGATGTCGGACAGCAGCGCTCGCCAGAGGTAGTTGGTGACGACCACGGCCTCGAACTCGCGCCCGGCCAGCGGCCAGGGACCGTTCTCGAGGTCGGCCTGCAGCGTGCGCACCCAGGGCGCCAGGTCAGCCAGGCCGGCGAGCGCCTGCGCGTCGCGGTCAACCGCAGTCACGATGTGGCCGTGGCGCATCAGCCAGCGACTGTGGCGGCCATGGCCGCAGGCCAGGTCGAGCACGCGCGCGCCGCCGGGACGGTCGGGAATCAGGTGGCTCCAGCGCCGCACCCATTCGGAAGGTGCCTGGGACTCGTGGGCTTGGGTCATGATAGGTTTCTAGAAGCAGGACCAGGCCAGGTCGGCCAGGTCGCGCATGAAGTCCGGCCGCAGGTAGAGCGAGAACACCGCCATCAGCACCAGCAAGGCCAGGGCGCGCAGCAGCCAGCGGGTGCCGGCTTTCATGGCAGGTTGGCCGCGCGTTGCGGCGCGCGCTGGATGGCGGCCTCGCGCACCGGCAGGCTGATGGCGGCGGCCAGCACGCCCAGCGCGATCGAGCCCAGCCAGACCAGGTCATAGTTGCCGTTGCGGTCGTAGAGCCACCCACCCAGCCAGACGCCCATGAAGCTGCCGAGCTGGTGGCTGCAGAACACGAAGCCGCTCAGCATGGAGAAATGCCGCACGCCGAAGATCTGCGCCACGATGGCGCTGGTCGGCGGCACGGTAGACAGCCACAGCAGGCCCATGAAGGCAGCAAAGGCGTATACGCTCCAGGTCGTCAGCGGCACCAGCAGGAAGATCGTGATCGCGACCGCGCGCGTGCCGTAGATGGCCGCGAGCAGGAAGCGGTTCGGCCAGCGCTGGCCTAGCACGCCTACACCGTAGGTGCCCAGTATGTTGAACAGCCCGATCAGGGCCAGCGCGGTGCTGGCGACCTGGGGCGCCAGGCCATGATCCTTCAGGTAGCTTGGCAGGTGCACGCCGATGAAGGTGACCTGGAAGCCGCAGACGAAATAGGAGGCCATCAGCAGCTGGAAGCTCGGGTAGCCGGCAGCCTCGCGCAGCGCCTGCAGGATGCCCTGCTGCTGGACCGGCGCGGACGCGTGGCTGGTTGGGGTAGTGGGTTCGCGCAACAGCAGCGCCAGCGGGCCGATCAGCAGCGTCGCCGCGGCCAGCAGCAGCAGCGCCTGCTGCCAGCCGATGGTGCCGATCAGCCAGCCGTCCAGCGGCATCATCAGGAACTGGCCGAAGCTGCCGGCCGCACCGGTCAGTCCCATGGCCCAGGAGCGTCGTTCGGGGGCGATCTGGCGCCCGATGATGCCGTAGATCACGCCATAGGTGCTGGCGGACTGGGCAGCGCCGATCACCACCCCGGTGCTCAGGATGAAAAGCAGCGGCGTGCCCGCCAGCGCCATGCCCGAGAGGCCCAGCACCCAGAGCAGGCTGCCGCCGATCAGCACGCGCCAGCCGCCCCAGCGGTCGGCCAGCATGCCGGCGAAGATGCCGAACAGGCCCCAGCTCAGGTTCTGCACTGCGATCGCGAGCGAGAAGGTTTCTCGCGTCCAGCCCTGGCTCTGCGTGACCGGCTGCAGCCAGAGGCCGAAGCCGTGGCGGATGCCCATCGCCAGCGACAGGATCAGGCTGGCGCAGATCAGCAGGCGCAGCAAGGGCAGTTGGCGCTGGGGAGGGTTCATGTGACGGTCGGTTTCAGGTTCAGGTTGCAGCATTTGATTCTAGGCGGCTTGCCGCGGGCTTGCGCCCGGGGCGGCCGAATGGGCCACGATCGCTCTCTACAATCCCTTGCATGGCAGAAAAACCGAATTCAGCGAGCCCGGCCGGCTATGGCGAGGGTTCCATCCGCGTGCTCAAGGGGCTGGAACCCGTCAAGCAGCGCCCTGGCATGTACACGCGCACCGACAACCCGCTGCACATCGTGCAGGAGGTGCTCGACA
>CAZJQH010000018.1:0-21144 GCA_964547895.1 uncultured Chitinophaga sp.
CAACTTACTTCCGCCCTTCGTGACAACGTTGGGACACTACTGAATCGGCACAGGTGGTCAATATTGGATCGGCGCCAACATCCAATGGGTCCGATATATAGTCCGACAGCAGACCACAGTAGGCGCGAACTGGGGAATCCGCGAAAAGCAGAAGCTGAGTAAAGATAAACATGAAGAAATTGACAAGTTTTGGCACAAAAAATTTGGTTCAGGGCACGCGCTCTGCACCCATTGCAGACGTCAACGCCAATTCACCCACGCTTACGCAGGAAGCCTACGAGCGCCTTGAAGAAATGATCATCACGCTGGAACTTGCGCCCGGCGAGGCGGTCTCTGAAGCTATTCTCAGCAAACGACTGGGAATAGGAACCACTCCGATACGGGAGGCTCTGCATCGGCTTGCTCGGCAGTATCTGGTGCAAATCATCCCGCGGCGCGGCGTTGTAATCACGTCTGTTGACGTACGTTTACAGTTCGAAGTGCTTGAAGCTAGGCGTGAGTTGGACAGACTTATTTCACGTAGCGCTGCACTGCGCGCTAGTCCCGCTGAACGACAAGTCTTAGCCAATCTGATATTGACGACCCGAGCTGCGATACATGCTAACGACGTCAAGGAATTTCTGCGTACGGATGCGGAGTTAAACGATTGGCTGGCCAAGGCCGCCCGCAACTCAATTGCTTGCGACATTGCAGCCATGCTCCACGCGGTGTCACGACGTTTTTGGTACTTCCACCTGGCTGATGAACAGCAGTTCAAGCAAACAGCAGAACTGCACTTGGCAATCGTCAATGCCATTGCAAGTGGGGATGCGGCTGCTGCAGCTGCTGCCTCTGATCAACTGATCGATCATCTTGTCGAGTTCGCCAACGCCACCCTTCCTGGCGCTTAGCCTCGTCCCTGCACTGGCAGGTGTTAACCCCTGCTGAATCCGCAGCGTGTCCCCGAGTCCCCGCTAGCTAGCGGGCCATACCTTTCTGTGTCTATGGATGCGGATGGGGGTCTCATTTTTCTCTTTTTTTGATGCAGGGTTTATCCCTATGGTTTTGATCTGGATCATACAAATATCATTCGTGACATATATTTGGTATTCCAGGTATATGTCACAAACGGAAATCAATTTTCAGATCTAAGACCGACACGGTCACCCGTGTTGAAGGAGCCTCAAATGACACATGCGACCGCACTTAAAGAAGATGTCTCAATTCGGCCATTGAGTCCGGCTATGGGAGCCGAGGTGATTGGCATGGACCTATCCGGACCACTTGACGAATCCGAAATCGTCCAGTTGCGGGAAGCCTTAGGCAAATATGGTGTGCTCTGCTTTCGCGACCAGCATCTCACAGAGGTACAACAAATCGAGTTTTCAAGGCGATGGGGGCCTCTGGAGGATTTCCCAGAGGAAAACAAAACGGTCGCTGCCTCTACGGTATACAACGTAGCCAACGTCTCTGCCGAGGGCGTGCACCTACCTGAAACCGACCACCGCGTGATTTTCCAAAAGGTAAACGCTCTGTGGCATACCGACAGTTCCTATCGTTATGTGCCTGCCTACGCATCGTTGCTGTATGGGATCGAGGTGATGCCTGATGACGCAGTCGGTGGTCGAACAGGATTTTCAAACATGGTGGCTGCGTATGAAGCGCTCTCACCTGAAATGAAGAAAATTATCGAGCCACTTCACATGGTGCATTCGTATGAACATGGACGCCGCCTGTATCCGCAGCTACCGCCATTGTCCAAATTCGAGAAAGACACGGTTCCTCCGGTCAGTCACCCACTTGTGCGTGTGCATCCGGAAGCTAACAACCGACGATCGCTATTCATAACCGCCAACGCGGGAAATGAAATCAGTGGGTTGCCTTTGGAAGAAGGACAAGCTCTTCACCGCAAGCTGATAGCACATATCTCCCGTCCGGAGTTTTGCTACTTTCATAAATGGAGCAAGGGCGATCTGGTTGTGTGGGACAACCGCACAACGCTGCATAAAGCCGAGACATATGACATGGCGAAGTATCGCCGAGTCTTCCGTCGCACCACCGTCGCGGGTAGTGGTCCGGTGATAGGACCATTCTCGCAAGGCGTGAGGACGGCATGAGTCATTGTCTGGACACACCAAAGGGTGGGCGCCATGCGGGGTGATTTCAGCGGGCGAACAGTCTTCGTTACTGGGGGAACCAGTGGCATTGGCCTAGCTATTGCCCATGGATTTCGGAGTTCTGGCGCCAAAGTCATGGTCGCTGGCTTGCCAAACCATAACGAATCTGAACTTCAGGGCCTGGAAGTCACGGAGCTAAATGTAACTGACAGCATGGCTGTTGAATCCGTGGTCAGCAAGTTCGATCGCCTTGATGTGCTTGTCAATGCCGCAGGGATGATTCGTCGCGGTGAGGAACATGACCTTGCTGTATTCCAGCAAGTGTTGGACGTCAACCTGAATGGGACTATGCGAGTGTCCATGGCAGCTTGTGAAAAGCTGGCTGCAGTGGGTGGATGTGTAGTCAATATCGCGTCAATGTTGAGCTTTTTTGGCGGTGGTTTGGTTCCAGCCTATAGCGCAAGCAAGGGCGGAATTGCGCAACTTACAAAGAGCCTCGCCATCTCCTGGGCTCCAAAGGGCATAAGGGTCAATGCGATTGCACCTGGCTGGATTGCTACTCCCTTGACGCAGGCGTTGCAGGATGATCCATCGCGTGCAGCCGCTGTTCTGGCACGAACCCCGATGGCACGCTGGGGAACACCAGAAGACATCGTTGGGCCGGCCTTGTTCCTTTGTTCCGATGCAGCAGCCTTCATCACGGGCGTAGTTTTGCCAGTTGATGGCGGCTACTTAATTTCATGAGCATCCTCGCATCAGAGAAATAACATGAGCCTATCTACCTCACCGAAAATTTTTGATTCCCCTGCCCGAGCGAGCGGACTCGACATGTCCCGCATGCCATACCAATTGCCGTTTCCAAACGATGCTGCGAAGGAGGTGGTCGTCGAAGCCGTCATTCCAGAAGACGATCGCGTTTGGGTGCCTCAGATGGAGAATGTGTGGTTTCGACCTCTCTGCCTGAACACAGTACAGGGTTACTGGGTCAATCTGCTCCGTGTTCGCAAGTCTGGTGTACTGAGCCGGCATCGACATCCTGCACCGGTACACGGGTATGTGCTGCGCGGTCAGTGGCACTACTTGGAGCATGACTGGAAGGCCAAGGAAGGCAGTTATGTGTTTGAGCCTCCGGGCGAGACACATACCCTTGTGGTTCCTGAAAACGTGACGGAAATGATCACACTTTTCCACATCACGGGCGCAATGATCTATGTCGATCCATACGGCCAACAAACTGGCTATGAAGATGTCTTTACCAAGATCGAAATGTGCCGCAAGCACTACACCGAGAGCGGACTTGGCGAGGATTTTGTCAACCAGTTCATACGCTAGCGTCAACACCACCAAAAGGGATATCAGACAGAAAGATATTTCCCTATTGCAGCAAGCGTACGCATTTCCCCCTAAAACTCATAGGAGCACACACCATGTTGAATCATCGCCGCCATATTCTGCTGGGAGGTCTCGCAGTCGCAGCATCGATGCTGATAACGCCTGCTTCCCAGGCTGCAGACTACCCTGAAAAGCCGATCGAACTTATTGTTCCCTTCGCAGCCGGAGGCGGAACAGATGCGCTTGCACGTGCATTTTCGGCCGCAGCCCAAAAGCATTTACCTAAAGGCATTATTGTCATGAATAGGGCTGGCGCCAGTGGAAGCATCGGCTGGCAGTACATGATGAATGCAAAGCCAGATGGCTACACACTGGCTGTGGTCACGGTGGAAATGGTGATCCTGCCGCACCTGAACCTGTTCAATGCCACCTACCATGACGTCACGCCTATCGCGCAGTTGAACGCCGACCCGGCTTCTGTGATTGTTCGATCCGACTCGCCCTACAACACAGTTGAGGAGTTCATTGAAGCCGCCCGCAAGCAGCCAGGAAAAATGTCGATGGGAACATCCGGAAATGGAACAATTTACGATCTGGCCGCAGCCGCTTTTGAAGACAAGACAGGCACGAAGTTCAATCGTATCCCGTACCAAGGTGCTGCGCCTTCCATCCTCTCATTACTGAGCAATCAGCTGGATGCTGTTAGCGCTAGCCCAGCAGAAGTATCAGCTCATGTTAGCGCTGGAAAACTTAAGATATTGGCTGTGATGGCTGACAACCGTTTGGCTGATTTTAAAAATGTACCTACTCTTAAGGAGCGGAATATTGATCTTTCTATAGGCACTTGGCGCGGCATCATGGGCCCCAAAGGATTGCCTGCCGACGTGGTCAGAACTCTAAAAGCCGTTGTTCCGGTTATCGCCAAGGAGCCTGAGATGCAAAACGCACTCAAGAAAATGAATCTGGGTTACGTCTTTGCTGACGACATTGGATTCAAGGCCACAATGGCTCGTGACAACCAGGTTTTCAAGGATCTGGTGACCAAGCTTAAGATTTCAGTAAACTGAATCGAAACAAAAAATAATTTTCTTCATTAAAGTAGATTTTGGTAACGCGTGCATAGCATGCGTTACCTTTCGCATCCCGCGTGTAAGGTGTAACGACAACGAATCGTACTCAGACTTTCCTCCTCCGAAATGCGATACGAAAATATCTATTCGTTTAGCCGCTTTTATCGTAATTGCTGTTGACGCCGATCCAATATTGACCACCTGTGCCGATTGAATTTTGACCAGGGGCTTGAGCCAGCTTTGATGTCTGCTGGCTGTGGATAACTATAAGTTCAATTGTCGTCCTGCATCTCCTTTCTCTCCGCTTTTCTTGCCTGCTCCCGTGCGCTGCCCCCAAGTTTCGTAGCACTTCGATCTAGAGCCCAGGGGTTTGCATCGTAGTTGATGCGGGGGTTTGCGATGTGCCGCCAGCGCGCTGGCGGCACATCGCGGCGAAGGTGGCCGGTGGCACGTACCCGAGGGTGCTGTGCGGCCGGTGATGGTTGTAGTCCATCGCGCCAGTTGTCGATCACGCTGCGCATGTGGCTGAGGCTTGCGAACCAGTGCTGCGATAGGCACTCGTCTCTGAAGCGGCTGTTAAAGCTCTCGATGTAGGCGTTCTGCACTGGCTTGCCGGGCTGGATGAAGCGCAGCTCGACGCCGTTCCTGGCGGCCCAGGCCTGCATCGTGCGGCCCGCGAACTCCGGACCGTTGTCGGTGCGGATCACCTTGGGCAGCCCGCGCTCGGCCTTGACCTGGTCGAGTACCCGTGTGACGTACAGCGCCGGGATCGAGGTGTCCACGGCGATCTGCACCGCTTCCTTGCTGCAGTCATCCACGACCGTCAGTGTCTTCACCCGCCGGCCGCTGGCCAGCTCGTCGAACACGAAGTCCATGCTCCACACCTCGTTGGGTTGCACCGGCCGCACCAGCGGTTGCCGCTCCGGCACCGGTAGCTTCTTGCGCCGGCGCTTGCGCACCATCAGGCCTTCCTCTCGGTAGACCCGGTACGTGCGCTTGACGTTGATCGCCCAGCCGTCGATCCGCAGTCGGCTGTGCAGCATCCGATAGCCGTGGCGGCGGTGTTGGCCAGCAAGCTCCGTCAGGCGCTCGCGCAGCCGGCCGTTGCCGTCATCGCGGGGTTGATAGCGCAGGGTGCTGGGGCTCATGCCCACCAGCCGCAGGGCCTGGCGTTCGCTCAAGCCCAGATCCTGCAGCTGGCGCACCACCTCGCGACGCGCCGCCACGGCCACTACTTTCCCTTGAGCACCTCGCGCATCGCGTCGATCTCAAGCATCGAGTTGGCCAACAGCTTCTTGAGCTTCGTGTTCTCGGCTTCCAGCGCCTTCAGGCGCTGCGCATCTGACACGTTCATGCCGCCAAACTTGGCCTTCCAGGCGTAGTAGCTCGGCTCGCTGAAGCCGTGCTTCCTGCACAGCTCCTTGACCGGCAGCCCGGCATCGGCCTCACGCAGAAAGCAATGATCTGTTCTTCGGTGTATCGCTTCTTCATCGGTCCGATCTCCATTTACGGTTGATCGGACTCTAGAACTACTTGCTACGGATTCATGGGGGCAGCGCAGCAGGTCCATGATCAGGTTCATTTGCTCGGAGTTGAAGGTGACGACTCCGACCGTCAAGCCCGATGCTTGGAACTCCGGCGACTTCAGGCGCGCCACGATGTCGGCGACCAAAGCCTTGGCCTCCGGCTTGTTGATGCGGGCGCCGCCCTTCTCCTGGCCAAGGCCCGCCCTCGAACACTGTCGTTTGCCTCACCCGGCAACGGCCACGCGGCGCACTTGGGCGGGGAGTTGCTCAAGGAGTTGGGCGGCGTGGACATGCTCCACGTGCATTACCAGGGCTCGGGCGCCGCCACCAACGACCTGATCGGCGGGCAGACCACCATGCTGTTCGCGCTGGTGAGCGACTCGCTCCAGTTGATCAAGTCCGGGCGGCTGCGTGCGATCGCGATCCCGACCAAGGCGCGCTCGCCCATGCTGCCGGAAGTGCCCACATTCGCGGAATCGGGCATGCCCGACTTCGATCTCACGGCCTGGTTCGGCCTGATCGGAATCGCGGGGACGCCCCAGCCCGTGCTGCGCCGCCTCAACGCTCGCAACTCCCGGGTGGTGACTCCACCCAGGAAGCGATCCGCTTGCGGCCTCTTCGGCCGCGACGAACCGATGTCGCTGGCTTTGTTTGCCAGACGGCAACCGACACGCCGCCAGCATGATCGCCACGCGATGGGTGAGTACCCGGCGGGTGGCCACGTCCTGAAACGCAGGCTCCAGTGGCTGCCCCTGCACGTCAATAGGTTGCCCGGCCACCCGAGAGATCGAATACCGCACCGGTGCTGAAGGTGCAGGAGCCGGAACACAGCCACGCCACCAACTCCGCGACTTCGGCGCTTTCGCCCAGCCGTCCCATCGGGCTCTTGCCGACCATGGTCGCCACGTGGGCCGGACTCATCTGGTCGAGCAGCGCCGTCCGCACCGCCGCCGGCGCGATCGCATTCACCAGCACGCCGGTCTGCGCGAGTTCCTTGCCAACCGACTTGGTGAGCGCGATCACTCCGGCCTTGGCGGCGCTGTAGGCGGAGAAATTGGCCGTGCCTTCCTTGCCCGCCAGCGATCCGATGTTGATGATGCGACCCCGCCGGGCAACGCGCATGACCGGAATGACGGCGCGGCAAACTTCGTACAGGCCCACGAGGTTGACATCGACGATGTGCTTCCACTCGCCCGGCTCGTAGTCGTCCAGCGGCAGGGTGCGGCCGGAAAAGCCGGCATTGTTGATGACGAAGTCCAGCTTGCCGTGGCGGGCCAGCACGCGCTCCAGCGCGCGGTCTATGCTGCCGCCGTCGGTGACGTCCACCACGTCGTAGCCGAAGCGCGGGTCCTCGCCCTGGACGCGGTCCCAGATCGCCACCGTGGCGCCGCTGCGCGCGAGATGGTCCGCGATGGCCGAACCGATGCCGCCGACGCCGCCCGTGACGAGCGCGACGCAGCCCTTGAAATCGTAGGAAGCCTTGGAGTACATGGACATCTCAGCCGAAGACGAAGTCCGGCAGCCAGGTGATGATGAAGGGGAAGGCGGCGCAGAGGACCAGGCCCAGGGCCTGCAGCGCGATGAAGGGCGGCGTGGCGGCGTAGATCTCCCGCATCGTCACGCCGGGTGGGGCCACGCTCTTGAGGTAGAAGAGGTTGTAGCCGAACGGCGGCGTCAGGTACGACATCTCCAGGTTGATGATCAGCAAGGCGCCGTAATACAGCGGGCTGTAGCCCAGCTCGACGACGATGGGCACGAAGATCGGCGTGGTCAGGAAGATGATGCCGACCGGGTCCATCACGGTGCCGAGCAGGAAGATGATGACCATCATGATCGACAGCACCGCCACCGGCGGGATGTCCAGGTCGACCAGCAGGCTCTGCACGAGCTTGTCGCCGCCGATGCCGGCATAGACCGAGACGAACATCAGCGAGCTGAGCGCGATCCAGAGGATCATCGTCGTCGCCTTCAGCGTCTCGTTGCTGGAGGTCGTGACCATCGCGAAGCTGAGGCTGCCGCGCCACCAGGCCAGCACCATGCTGCCCAGGGCGCCGACGGCGGCCGCTTCGGTCGGGCCGGCGATGCCGAGGAACATCACGCCCAGCACCGTCATCACCAGCAGGATCGCCGGCATGACGCCAACAACGCTGGACACCTTGTCGCGCCAGCCGATCGCGTCGCGCTCTTCCTGCGACAGCGCCGGACCGGCGTTGCGGTCGAACCAGCAGCGCACCAGTACGTAGATGCAGAAAAGCAGCGCCAGCAGCAGGCCAGGCATGACGCCGGCCAGGAAGATCTGGCCGATCGATACGTTGGCCAGGCCGCTGTAGACGATGCCCAGCACGCTGGGCGGGATCAGCTGGCCGAGCGCGCCGCCGGCGAGGATCACCCCCATCGACATCTTCCGGTCGTAGCCGCGGGCGAGCATCGCCGGCAGCGCCAGCGTGCCCATCGCCATCACGCCGACGGCGCTGACGCCGCTCATGGCCGCGATCAGCGTGCAGGCAAGCACCGTGCCGACCGCCAGGCCGCCGCGCAAGGGCCCGAACAGCATGTGGATCGCCCGGTACAGGTCGTCGGCGATTCCGCACTTGCTCAGGATGCTGGCCATGAACATGAAGAACGGGATCGACACCAGCGTGTTGTTGAAGATCGCGCCCTTGATGTGGCCGGACATCAGGTGCAGCGCCATCGGGCCCCACTCGATGAAGCCGACCACCACGGCCACCGTGCCGAGCGCGAAGGCCAGCGGAACGCCGGCGAAGATCAGAGCGAACAGGGAGCCGAAGAGCGCCGGCGTCAGGAGCATCACGTTCATGGCTGGACCTCGGGGACGGGTTGGGTGGTGAACTCCCGCACCACCTTGGCCAGCGCCTGCAGCAGCATCAATGCGGCGGCCACCGGCGCGGCGCACAGCACCGGGAAGATGAAGGGAGCCCAGGCGCTTTCGGCGCGCTCCAGGTATTTGGTGGCTTCGATTGCGGTGTCCGCGCTGATGTACAGCAGCACGGCCAGGTAGAACATGACGATTACCAGCGACAGCACATTGGCGTAGCGCTTGCCCCGGGGCTTGAGGCCGTGCAGCAGCACGTCGACGCGGACATGGCCGTCGTGCAGCAGCGTGTAGCCGCCCCCGAGCAGGAAGTAGAACCCGAACAGGATCTGCACGGACTCGTTGACCCAGATCGTCGGGCTGTTGAAGACATACCGCATCACCACCTCGTAGGCGGTGATGAGGATGCTCACCACGATCAGCAGGGCGACGCAGCGTCCCACTGCATCGTTGATGCGGTCGATCACGCCGGCGGCTCTCATTTGGGCTGGTAGCCGAGCTTCTGCAGGTGTTTCAGCTGCGACGCGAGCTTCTCGGCGTACGCCGGCGACTCCGCCGCGTACTTCTCCTTCATGACGGCCAGGCGCGACTCTTCCATCTTGCGCATCTCGGCCTCGGGCCACCGCACCAGCGTGACCCCGCCCTTGGCGAGCTTCTCGGTCAGCTCCTTCTCTTCCGCCACGGCGGAACGGTGGAACTCCTCGCTTGCCTTCTTCAGCGCCGCTTCCATCTTGGGCTTGAGGTCGGCGGGCAGCTTGTTCCAGGAGGCCTGGTTGACGATCCAGTCGGAGGTGCCGCCGCCGGAATAGGACGGCATGGACACGAACTTGGCGACCTCGTGCAGCCCGAGGCCGTAGTTCACCGGCATGGTGGTGAACTCGAGGCCGTCGATCACCCCGCGCTGCAGCGCCTGGTAGACCTCTTCGCCGGGCATGGCCACCACCGAGGCGCCCAGCCTGGCGAAGCTGTCGGCCGCCAGGCCGGCGGCGCGCAGCTTCATGCCCTTCATGTCGGCTACGCCCTTGATCTCCTTCTTGGACCAGATCTGCTCGCCCAGCAGCGGCGTCACGCCCAGGAAGTGCATGTTGTGCTTGCTGACGATCTTGCGCATCAGCTCGGCGCCGCCGCCCTCGTAGAACCAGGTCACGCCCTGCAGGGGGTGCACTTCGGCCGGCCACTCGTTCACCGCCTTGAGCGCCGGCTCCTTGCCGCTGTAGTACACGAGGTAGGTGTGGCCCATGTCCAGCGTGCCGCGGCTGACCGCCTCCGGCACCTGGCCGCTGCCCATCAGCATGCCGGCCGGGAAGGTCTTGATCTCGACGCGGCCGCCGGTCTCCTGCTTCACGTGTTTCGCGAAGTTCTCGACCAGGTTCTTGTACTCGGTGGTGCCGGCGCTGGCGACGGTCTGCAGGCGCCAGGTGATCTCGGCGGCGTGCGCGCCGCCGGCGGCGGTCCAGCCGGCGACGGCGACGGACAGGGCGAGGATGGATTTGGTCAGCGGGAAGTTCATAGCTTTGTCTCCAGGAAAGGGGCTGGCGTTGGCGCCGGCGGGCCGGCGCTCGCTATCGAAGGGATGGGGGGGGTCAGGACGCCAGGGCCGGGGCCGGGCGGCCGGCGGTCTCGACGGAATTGCCGATGTCGGACACCGTGGCGCGCTGGACGTCGCGCTTCCAGCGCAGGTCGTCGAACTCGGTGCCGCGGTGCATGGTGCAGCGGTTGTCCCACATCACCAGGTCGTGCTGCCGCCAGCGGTGGGTGTAGACGAACTCGCGCCGGGTGGCGTGCGCCGTCAGTTGCTCCAGCAGTTCCTTCGATTCTTCCGGCGGCAGGCCGAGGATGCGGCCGGCGTGGGAAGCGAGGTACAGGCTGCGGCGACCGGTCTGCGGCAGCGTGCGCACCAGCACCTGCTTGACCGGCGGCAGCTCGGCGCGTTCCTCGTCGGAGAACTCGGTGTAGCCGATCTTGGCGCGCGACACGAAGATCGAGTGCTCGACCACCAGGTCCTGGATCCGGTTCTGCATCGCCGCGGGCAGCGCATCCCAGGCCGCGCGCAGGTCGGCGAACTCGGTGTGGCCGCCGATCGGCGCGATGGTGCGTCCATACAGCAGCGATGCGCCGGCGGGCACGTGACGGAAGGAACTGTCCGTGTGCCACAGGCGGTTGCCCAGCTGGAACATGCGCTGGCGGCTCTTCTCGCCCCAGGGCTGGTTGTTGTGGTCCAGGTTGGAGACGTCGGCCAGGTCTTCGCGGATGCGCAGCTTGCCGGAGTCGGTGCGGCCGGCCTTGATGCTCACTTCCAGCGGCCCGAACAGCGTCGCGAAGCCGATGTGCTGCTCGTGCGTCAGTTGCTGGTCCGGGAAGACCAGTACGCCGTACTTCCAGAAGGCCTGCTTGATCGCCTGCTGGTCCTCGTCGGACAGCGGCTTGGACAGGTCGACGTCGCCGATTTCAGCGGCGAACTGCTCGTTGACGGGATAGATCTTGATGGCCACGGCGGTCTCCTCAGGGCGTGATGGTGTATTGCTGCGTCGAGGCGCGACGCTCGAGAACTTGCGACATGTTTTCCTTTGGACTCGGGGTGGCGAAGGGGTGGTGAACTTGCGACATGTTTTCCTTTGGACTCGGGGTGGCGAAGGGGTGGTGTATCAATGGAACCTAACTGGTATTTCAGTTAATGTACGAGCATCCGCGCATCCGATCAAGCGCATCCGTCTTGGGGAAAACCCGGCCAAAGAAAAGGGGACGCCGAACGGCGTCCCCTTGCATGATCTGCTGCATGGCGCAATTGTAAGAAGCGGCGGTTCAGGGCGCCGCTGGGGCCTCTTCGGCAACGGCACGCAAGGCTAACAGCGAATCGATCAGCAGCGTCAGCGCCGGATGGCGGTGCGCGTTGCGCCGCGCGATGAGTTCGTACGGCTCGCTGCGCGACTTGAGCCGCAGCGGCAGGCGGGCGACCATGCCGTGCTGGCAGACGTAGTCGGCCACGTCGTCCGACACCAGGGCCACCAGATTGGGGTTGTGGCTCAGCAGCGAAAGCGTGGCCAGCGCGGATGTGGTCTCGATCAGATGCGTCGGAAATGACAGGATCTCTTCGAAGAATTCGCGCTCCAGCGTGCGGCGCATTGGCATGTGCGCGCGGTACACCACCCAGCGGCTGGCAGACAGATCTTGCAGCGTGATCGATGCCAGGCCCGCCGCCGGATGCGCCTGGTGCGCGATGACGGCGAGAGACTCATCCTTGACCACGACAGTGTCGTACAGGTGGGGTTTGGGACTGACCGACGATCGGCAGATGGCCGCGTCCAGCCGCCCCTGGTCGATGAGCGCGAGCAGACTTTCGCTGGTGTCCTCGACGATCTCCACCGAGATGTCCGGCTGCTGGTCCATCAGCTGCGTGAGCGCCCGCGTCAGGAGCGGCACTGCGCCCATGATGGTGCCTACGGCAATGCGGCCACCTGCGCCACTGGCGATGGCGCTCAGCTCCTGCTGCAAGTGGCTGATGTCGGACTGGATCAGCCGCGCGAAGCGCACCGCGCAGGTTCCCGCTTCCGTAGGCACAAGCCCGCGGTTGGTGCGCATGAAGAGCGGCGCGTTGAGCGTGGACTCCAGCTCCTTCAACGCCTTGCTAGCCCCGGGTTGCGTCAGCCCCACGCGGTCCGCCGCCGCCAGCAGCGAGCCCTGCTCCGCCACCGCGATCAGCAACCGCAGCTGCCTGGCATGCAGACGCGACATCACAGAGTTGAGGTTGTAAGGGCTCTGCATTGACTTGGAGTTATAGCTATATCGATAATGGTTAGTTTACTCGACGTCGCCTCACTCATAGACTTCCGCGATTGACGGATGAATATGAAAATTCTTGATATCAGGAGATAAACGATGGCGATGATCAACTACGTGACGGAAATCCGCTTCGGCGCGGGCAGTGCCGCTGAGCTGGCACAGGTGTGCCAGGCACTCGGCTTCAAAAAACCGCTCTTCATCACCGACAAGGGCGTGGTTGCGGCGGGGTTGATCGAGCACATCCTTGCCGTGAACGACCTGCCGCACTTTCACGTGTTTGACGGCACGCCCTCCAACCCCACCGAGGCGGCGGCGCGCGAAGCGGTGGCAAGCTTCCATGAAGCAGGCTGCGACGGCATCATCGCCGTGGGTGGCGGCTCGTCCATCGACCTCGCCAAGGCCGTGGCCGTGTCGGCCCGCCATCCGGGGCCGCTGCGCCAGTTCGCGCTGATCGAGGGCGGGCTTGCCCGCATCACGGCGGCCACGGTGCCGGTGGTGGCCATTCCCACTACGGCGGGCACGGGCAGCGAGGTCGGGCGCGGCGCGATCATCATCCTGGACGATGGCCGCAAGGTGGGCATCATCTCGCCCTACGTCATCCCCAAGGTGGCGCTGTGCGACCCGACGCTGACCGTGGGCCTGCCGCCGGGCCTGACGGCCGCCACCGGCATGGACGCCGTGGCGCACTGCATCGAGACCTTCCTCGCGCCCAGCTTCAACCCGCCCGCCGAAGGCATCGCCCTGGACGGCCTGCGCCGCGCCTGGAAGAACATCGAAACCGCCTTCCACGAGCCAAGCGACATCGAGGCCCGCACCAACATGATGAGCGCGTCGCTGCAGGGTGCGCTGGCCTTTCAGAAAGGCCTGGGCTGTGTGCACAGCCTCAGCCATTCGCTGGGCGGTATCGACCCGCGCCTGCACCACGGCACCCTCAATGCGGTGCTGCTGCCGGCGGTGGTGCGCTTCAACCGCGCGGCGGAGACGGTGGTGCGCGACGAGAAGATCGACCGCCTGGCGCAGGCCATGGGCCTGCCGGCGCATGCGTCGGTGGAGGACGCGATCCAGGACATGTCCCTCAGGCTCCGGCTCCCGGCCGGCCTGGGCGCGATGGGCGTGACGGCCGACCTGACGCCGCGCATCGTCACCGGCGCGCTGGCCGACCACAGCCACAAGACCAACCCGCGCGAAGCGAGCGCGGACGACTACGCCCGCCTGATCGAAGCAGCGATGTGAGCGCTTCTGCCCGCCCAGGGTGCGGGCGGCGATACCGCCACCGGCGCTCCCGGTGGTTGTCCCGTTTTCTTTTTCACAACGAGTCCGCCATGACCATGACCACGACCCTCACGGGCAAGATGCTGATCGGCGCCGCTGCGGTCGCCGGCACCGACGGAGGCCAATGCGCCTTCAACCCCGCCACGAACGCTGACATCGCCGAGCCCCGCTTCGGTTTCGGCACCGCAGCCGACGTGGACCGCGCCGCCACCCTGGCCGCGGCAGCGTTCGACGAATACCGCGCGCTGCCGCTGGCACGCCGTGCGGCCTTCCTGGAGGCCATCGCCGACAACATCATGGCGCTGGGCGACGCCCTGCTGGAGCGCGCCCATGCCGAAACCGGCCTGCCGCTGGCGCGCCTGACGGGCGAGCGCGGCCGCACCGTCGGCCAACTGCGTCTGTTCGCCAGCGTGGTGCGCGACGGCCATTTCCTGCATGCCACCATCGACCCCGCCCAGCCGCAGCGCCAGCCAATGCCGCGCGCGGACCTGCGGCTTGCCAAGGTGCCGCTCGGCCCCGTGGCGGTGTTCGGCGCCAGCAACTTCCCGCTCGCGTTCTCGGTGGCCGGGGGCGATACGGCCTCGGCCCTCGCCGCCGGCGCGCCCGTGGTGGTGAAGGCGCACGGCGCCCACCTGGGCACGTCCGAGCTGGTGGGCCGTGCCATCCAGAACGCGGTGCGCGAGCAGGGCCTGCCCGAAGGCGTGTTCTCGCTGCTGATCGGCGCCGGCCGCAGCATCGGCGAGGCGCTGGTGGCCCATCCCGCCATCAAGGCCGTGGGCTTTACCGGCTCGCGCCAAGGCGGCCTGGCCCTGGTGGCCATCGCCAACCGCCGGCCCGAGCCGATTCCCGTCTATGCCGAGATGAGCGCCATCAACCCGGTCTTTCTGCTGCCCGCCGCCCTGGCGCAGCGCGCTGACGCCATCGGACAGGCTTTTGCCGACTCGCTCGCCATGGGCGCCGGCCAGTTCTGCACCAACCCCGGCCTGGTGCTGGGCATAGACGGACCGGATCTGGACCGATTCGTGCAATCCGCGGCTGAGGCCCTGGAACGCAAGAGCGCGCAGACCATGCTGACCGCTGGCATCCATGGCGCCTACCGCAGTGGCGTGGAGACGATGGCCGCCACGCCAGGCGTGCAGCGGGTGGCCGAGGGCCAGACTGCGAGCACCTTACACAACGCCGCGCAGGCCGCGCTGTTCATCACCGACGCCCGTACCTTGATGGAGCAGCCTGCGCTGTCGTCCGAGGTTTTCGGCCCCGCATCGCTGGTGGTGCGAGCGAAGGACGCGGATGAGCTGATCGCCGTGGCCGAGCAGCTGGAAGGCCAGCTCACTGCCACCCTGCATCTTGAAGACGCGGACCATCCGCTGGCCCGCCGCCTGCTGCCGGTGCTAGAGCGCAGGGCCGGCCGGTTGCTGGTCAACGGCTTCCCGACGGGCGTGGAGGTGTGCCATGCCATGGTGCACGGTGGGCCGTATCCGTCGACTTCCAACGCAATGTTCACCTCGGTGGGCGCCAGTGCCATTGACCGCTTCCTGCGACCCGTGTGCTACCAGGACCTGCCCGACGCCCTGCTGCCCGAGGCGCTGCAGCAGGCCAACCCGCTGGGCCTCTGGCGGCTGGTCGACGGCGCGCCCGTCCGCGCATGACGGCCATGCCACCGGCAGCCGCCCTCGCACCCTCCGACCTGCTGGCCCGCCTCAAGGAGATCGTCGGCGGCGGCCATGTGCTGACGGGCGATGCGTCCACGCGCCGCTACCGCAGCGGCTTTCGCTACGGCGGCGGCGACGTGCTGGCCGTGGTGCGCCCCGGCAGCCTGACGCAGCTGTGGCACACGCTGAAGGCCTGCCACGCCGCCGGCACCATCATCCTCTGCCAGGCCGCCAACACAGGCCTCACGGGCGGCTCCACACCGATGGAGGGCGGCTACGACCGCCCGGTAGTGCTCATCAACATGCTGCGGCTCAAGCAGCTGGACCTGCTGCAGCGCGGCGAGCAGGTGCTGGCCCAGCCCGGCGTCACGCTCGAACAGCTCGAACGCAGGCTCAAGCCGCTGGGCCGCGAGCCGCATTCCGTGATCGGGTCGAGTTGCATCGGCGCCTCGGTGACAGGCGGCATCTGCAACAACTCCGGGGGCTCGCTCATCCGGCGCGGTCCTGCCTTCACGCAGTTCTCGCTCTTCGCTTGCATCGACGAGGACGGCCAACTGCGGCTCGTCAACCACCTGGGCATGGCACTCGGCGACGATCCCGAGCAGATCCTCGCCAACCTGGAGAGTGGCCGTTTCGCTCGCGACGACCTGCCGGCCGAACCCGGCCGCATGGCCTCTGACCGCGAGTACTCGCAGCATGTGCGCGACATCGATTCCAGCGAGCCAGCACGCTACAACGCCGACCCGCGCCGCCTCTACGAGGCCTCGGGCTCCGCCGGCAAGATCGCCGTCTTCGCGGTGCGCCTGGACACCTTCGCGGCGGATACGGACACCCGCGTGTTCTACATCGGCACCAACCAGCCGCGCGACCTCGCGGACCTGCGCCGCCACATGCTGGCCCGCTTCGCTTCCCTGCCCGTGGCGGCCGAGTACATGCACCGCTCGGCCTACGATCTGAGCCGCACCTACGGCAAGGACCTGTTCGTCTACATCCGCAAACTGGGCACCGCGCGCGTGCCGCTGGCCTTCGCGCTCAAGAGCCGTTTCGACGCGCTCGCCGAGCGCTGCGGGCTGGGGCGGAACCTGGCCGACCGCCTGCTGCAGCGGCTCGCCAACCGGATGCCCGAACACCTGCCTGCGCGCATGAACGCTTTTCGCGACCGCTACGCGCACCACCTGCTCTTGAAGGTAAGCGACGCGGGCATCGAGGAAACGCGTGCCTATCTGCAGACCTTCATGGCCGAACGCCCGGAGGCAGGCTTCTTCGAATGCAATGAGGAGGAGGCCGGCGCGGCCTTCCTGAACCGCTTTGCCGTCGGCAACGCCACCAACCGCTACCGGGCGGTGCATGCCGACACGGTGGAAGACGTGGTGGCGCTGGACATCGCGCTGCCGCGCAATGCGCTGGACTGGTTCGAGATCCTGCCGCCGGAGCTGGCTGCGCAGGTCGAGCAGCCCATGTACTGCGGACATTTCTTCTGCCACGTGATGCACCAGGAATACCTGGTGAAGAAGGGCGTGGACTGCGCGCAGTTCAAGGAGCACGTGCTTGCGCTTCTGGACGCGCGCGGCGCGAAGTACCCGGCCGAACACAACGTCGGTCACATCTACCGCGCCGACCCGGTGCTCGAGGGCTTCTACCGCAGCCTGGACCCGACCAACACCTTCAATCCCGGCATCGGCCAGACCTCGACGCGGCATCGCTGGCGGGCGGTGTGCTGCGACGAGCATCGCGAGCCGCCCGGCCGGTGATACTGCGGTCCTTCGGGCCGGGCCCTGGCGGTCCGGCCCTTTTTTTGCGTCCGGCCCGCGCCCGTTCCGACCCGAGCGCCAACCAAGAAGAAACGGCCTGAAGACCTCTTGCGAGTCTTCAGGCCGTGAGCCCGGCGTCAGCCGTCACCCATGGAACCAGCGCGCAGGCCCCGTGACCAGGATCGGGAAGAAGATCATCAGGAACATGACCGCGAACTCGGCCGCCATGAAGGGCAGCACGCCGCGCGTGACATCGTCCATGCGCATCTTGCCCACGCCGGCCACCACGTTCAGCACCACGCCCACGGGCGGCGTGATCAGGCCGATGGAGTTGTTGATGATGAACATCACGCCGAAATACACCGGATCGATGCCCGCCGCGTTGACCACCGGCATCAGGATGGGCGTGAGGATCAGGATGGTGGGTGTCATGTCCATCGCCGTGCCGACGACCATCACCAGCACCATGATGGCGGCCATCAGCAGAATCTTGTTGCCCATGAAGGGCTCCAGCAGGCCCACCACCTTGGAGGGCAGGTCGGCCACGGTGATGAGCCAGGCGCTCACCATGGCGGCGGCGATCAGGAACATCACGATGGCGCTGGTCTTGGCAGCACCCACGAAGACGCGGTAAAGCTGGCGCAGCGTGAGTTCGCGGTACACGAAGGTCGCCACCACGAAGGCATAGACTGCGGCCACCACGGCGGCTTCCGTCGGCGTGAACACGCCCATGCGCAGGCCGACGAGGATGATGATCGGCAGCAGCAGCGCCCAGCTGGCCTCGCGCGCAGCGGCCAGGACTTCGCGCATGGACTTGCGCGGCGGTGGCTGGATCTTTTCACGCCGCACCAGCCAGGCCCAGGTCACCCACAAAGCACCGCCGATCAGCAGGCCCGGCACGATGGCCGCCATGAACAGCTTGGAGATGGACACGTTGGCCGCTACGCCGAAGATGACGAGCCCGATGCTCGGCGGGATGACCGGGCCGATGACGCCTGTGGCTGCAATCAGGCCGCCAGCCTGGGCCTTGTCGTGCCCGGCCTTCACCATCATGGGGAGCAGCAGTGCCGTGAGCGCCGCCGCGTCAGCCACGGCCGAACCGGACAGCGCGGACAGCAGACAACCGGCCATGATGGTCACGTAGCCCAGGCCGCCGCGCACGTGGCCGACAAGCGACAGCGCCAGGTTGACGATGCGTTTGGACAGCCCGCCCACATTCATGATTTCGCCGGCCAGCATGAAGAAAGGCACGGCCAGCAGCGGAAAACTGTCGGCCCCGCCGATCAGGTTCTGGATGAGGATCTGCGCATCAAACAGGTCCAACTGCCACATGAGGGCCACGCCGCTGGCCAACAACGCGAAGGAAATAGGCATGCCGATGGCCATCGCCAGCAGCAGCGACACAAGAAAAACCGCGATGATCATGATCAGGAACGTGTGGAGTGTTGGGAGCCACCAGCGGGGGCGGCGGGAGAGGTGCCGAGCGCGCCTAGCGATCCGTGCGGACCGAGCGCCTGGGCCAGGGCACCGGCTTCTTCGGACTCCTGGATGGCCACCAGCTCGTCCACCGACATCCGGCCTGTCAGCAGCCGGACGCCATCCGTCAGCAAGATGAGGGCAGCACACACGGCGAAGACCGCCCCGGCGGCATACACGATGGCCATGGAGGCGCCGGTGACGGGCGCTTCGGTGTCCCAGTTGATGCGCACCTGCGCCAGACTGCCTTCATACAACAGCCACAGGATGTAGAGCATGCAGGCGTAGCTGGCCGCCAGGCAGAGCTTTTTGCCCGCCACGGGGAGCCGCGACACCAGCATGTCCACGCCCAGGTGCGCCCGTTCTCGCAGGGCCACCACGGCGCCCAGGAAGGTGATCCAGATGAAGAGCCAGCGGGCCACTTCTTCGGAGGTCGCGATGCCGGAGTTGAAGCCGTAGCGCAGCACCACGTTGCCGAAGACCAGGATCACCATCAGCGCCAGCATGAGCGCGATCAGGAATTCGAAGATGCCGCAATAGATGTCGATGATTTTTCGCACGAGATCGTCCCCTGAGCGAAGGTCGCTGTGTTGTTATGGTTTTTAAGAAAGGCCGAAGCCACCGGCCAGTGCGCACATCCGTGCACGCGCACAGACCGGCCGAAGCGCGCTTGCACGCCGCGACCGGGCACGCCTGTTGGTTATTTCTGCTTGATCTTCTGCAGTTCGGCGAAGAAGCCGCGCGTGATCGCCGGGTCGTACGTGGCGGCGAACTTGTCGGTGACGGGGCGTACCACGGCCTCCATGCGCTGCAACTCGGCGGGGCTTACGTCGTTGATCTTCATGCCCTTGGCCTTCACTTCCGCCATCGCCGAGGTGGTCGCCCGGCGGCTGAGCGCGCGCTGGTAGGCCTGCGCCTCTTTGAAGGCGGCCTGCAGGATCTGCCGTTCGCTGTCGGAGAGCTTGTCCCAGAAAGGCTTGCCGGCCAGCACGATCAGCGGGCTGTAGACGTGGTTGGTGTTGCTGGCGAACTTCTGCACCTCATAGAACTTCGAGGTGTCGATCAGCACGTAGGGGTTCTCCTGGCCGTCCACGGCCCGCGATTCGAGCGCGCCGTACAGCTCGCCGAAGGCCAGCGGCGTCGGGTTGGCGCCCAGGGCCTTGAAGGCTTCGATGAACACGGGGTTGGGGATCACCCGCAGCTTGAGCCCTGCGAAATCCTCTGGCTTCTGGATGGGCCGAGCGCTGTTGGTGACGTTGCGAAAGCCGTTCTCCCAGTACCCCAGGCCGATGAGACCCTTGGCGGGCAACCGCTCGAGCAGCGCGGCGCCAGCAGGCCCGTCAAGCAGCGCTTCGGCCTGCGCCGTCGTGGAGACAAGGAAGGGGAAGTCCAGCAGGCCGAATTCCTTGATCACGGACGCGAGCGAAGTGGTGGTAGGAATGAAGAGTTCCTGCGTGCCGCCGCGCAGCGCGCCCAGCTGCTGGGCTTCGTTGCCCAGCTGCGAGGCGGGGAATTCCTTGACCTTCAGGCGCCCACCGCTCTTTTCGGCCACCAGTTCGGCGAACTTGCGTGCGGCTTGCGAGATGGGAGCATCCGGCTGGGCCTGGTGGCCCACGCGGATCGTGCGGTCGGCATAAGCCTGGGCGGCCGCGTGCAGCGACACGCCCGAAACGAGCAGGGCCACCGCGAGGCGGCGCAGCGAGGTGATTTTTTTCATGACAGTATCCTTCATTGTTTTGACGGGTAAGCAGCTGCGGGCTGCCATCCGCATGTGCGAATGCGCCTGCCGCCAGGCCGTTGCGCCGGCCCGTGGGGGGCCATGGCGTGACGGCCGGTATTTGCGCAAGTCAAGTCTAGTGGCCGCAATTTGCGAAATCAACTGACGACTGGGGATATGGATATAACCACAAGCAATACCAGGACGGGCCTTGGCAGCCATGCATGAGTCCGGGTCGATGGTGTGCACGGGCTGCGGAGCTATTGCACGCGAGGGCAGAGCGGCGGCGGAGCGCGCAATAGAGCTTCATCGCAGTGAGGGTCTGACTGGCCGACAGTGCGATATTTCAAGCCTTTTCGGCCCTTAGCGCTTATTCCATATGCGCCAGCTGCTATCAATTGGAGAGTTCATGTTTTGTCTTACATGGCGCATTTCGCTCCCGAGCAGCCGCCCAAGGCCGCTGCGGGTGATTCCCGTCCTACCGGGGATTCCGTGCTTTTAAAACCCCCAAGAATATGGGTCACCAACTACATTACAGATCGCAATATAACCACCTCAGTTGCAGTCACGTCTCCTGCCAAAGAAAAAAGCCGCTCGAAAGCGGCTTTGTAGATGCAGCTGAAAGATCAGTTGCGTGTA
>CAZJQH010000019.1:0-21081 GCA_964547895.1 uncultured Chitinophaga sp.
CTGAAACGCTGGTGGGCATGGTTGCTCGATCCCTGGCCGATTGACTACCCAGCTCGCTGACAGTGACGGGCAGAGTTTCGCCTGCAAAAGTCTGCTGCGGCATGTTGGTGGCCTGCTGCACCATGCCCTTTTCTCCCACGTAGTCCTGCACCATCTGCAGGATCCGGTCTTCGGCCTGGTTGGCGAAGCGCATGGCAGTCATGCCGTTGCGAGAAGCCACCTTCGCGAACAGGTAGGGATCCGACAGCAGATCCTTGTGTGTTGTGAACGAAGAGCTTTCGCTTCGATTGATTCGGTCGCCAACACCGAATTCGCGACGGTCGGAGACATCACGAACCTGGGAGACTTCATCCACGCCACTGAGAGAAGCATCGCGACCATGGCGATCGGTCTGACTGGACTGGGTACTGGTTCCGCCCTGGGCAGTACGTCCCACCGTTTCTTGATAGCCGCTCTCGGTGCGCACCGATTCGTCCTGGCCGTGCTGCGTGGAAGATTCCCTGCTGCGCATATGGCTGGCACCGTAGGACTTCTTGGAGTCGAACCCTAGGCTGGCACTGACCGCCCCAGAACCACGAGCTGAACTTGGGGCACCCTTGCCAGAGCGATAGTTCTGCAGGGCCTGGTCGATCTGAGTCTGACTCGCTCCCCCCTGTTTCATCGATTCCGCAATCCGCTTTTCCTCGCGTGGGTCAGGTCCGCTTCCCCCTCCCCCAGTTGACGCAGAAACCATCCCGCCGCCTCCCGACCTGCTGCGGCCGACGCCGAGACTCATGCCCAGGTTGTCGTAGGCTCCGGCCTGCATGGTGAAGCCGGAATTTTCCCTGGCGCTCCGGCCCAGGCTCTGGCCAGCGACATGTGTGCCGCCCGTGCTGCCTTGCGCAGTGCTGGTCACTTGCACGCCGGTTTGCTGACTGAGGCCGAGGTTGGAGTCATGACCCTTGACATCCGTCAGGGTCGAGGCATCTCCATGCCGATTGGAAATCTGCTCTCCCGACGACGTAATGCTTGTGCGGTGTGCTTCCTGGTTGCGGCCGGCTTCCATTCGATGATCCGTGTTCATCTGCGTCAGCATCCGGTTCTGCAGCTGCTGCAGGGCCACCGCGCCGTTGGCTGCCATGGTGGAGAAGGAACCATCGCCGCGGCCCATCGATGCGCCGCCGCCCTGCAAGCCGATGTTGCTGTCGAACTTGTGCATGGCGGTCGTATTCACCGAGGCCGTGTCCATGCCGACATGACCCATGCTCACGTTCCCGCTGGCAGTGGCCGCGCCGATGGACTGACTTGCTGAAGAGAAACCCGTCATCATGCGGTCCGCCACTCCCATGAAGCCACCTTGTCCAAGCCGGATGATCCCGCCGGCGATGAACGGCACCAGGACCACCATGTAGCCGATGACGGCCTGCTCGTTGGTCAGCGTGGCGTCGAAGGCATCGCTGAGCTGGAATGGAACGCCGCTGGCGAGCTCTAGCGCTCTGGTCTTGTAACGCAGGTGCATGAGCGAGAGATGGTTGATGACGGCGAAGAGGACGGGCCACAGCCCGATCCAGGCCAGCGACATCAGGTAGCCTGCGACGATCTTCTTGGCCGCTTCGGTCGAGCTGGCCACGACCAGCACCACGACCACTGGGAACAGGCCGTAGATGATGGCCTCGATCCAGTTTCGCATGTGTGGCAGCGTCTCCTGTGCGAGCAGGCTCAGGGTGCTGTTGGATCCGTCCGCCTGGCGGGCCGCCTGCGCGGCGCTGGCCAGGGCATTGACTTCCGCGACCCGGGCGGGGTCGTTCAGCAGTGCCGGCAGCTCGGTGCCTGCCTCCCGCCAGATGTTGTTGAACATCGCCTGCTTCATCGCGTCCGAGGCGTTGCTGGCATTGTTCAGGATCCAGTCGTAGGACGTTCCCACGGCGGACACGAACAGGCCCGTGGCGATCGCGTCGCTGCTGGCCCGCGTGAAAGCCTGCTTGCCGTAAAAGGTCTGCCCGGCGATCACGGCATCGTTGACCCTGTCTTTCAGTATGACGGCGACGTTGGTGCAGGTATCGGTGGTCGCCGTGTTGGTCAGCGTGTCGTAGGTGACGAAGCGGGCCGGACTCGTGTTGTTGAAGATCACGTTCCAGGTGTCGATGCCCCCCACGATCTGCTGTGGCGTGATCGCGCCATCCTTCACGTCATAGAGGGTGCATTCCTTGATGAACTGCATCAGGTCTGCTCGCAGCCCCGGATCCCGGATCGTCGCGTTGTTGACCTGCTTGAGGATGCGGTGGCCAAAGGCCACATCCCCCTTCTGCAAGCCCAGGTCTTCCGGCACACCGAAGACGGTTTCATAGGAGTTGGTCAGGGCGCCAAAGACCAGGTTGGTGGTCTGCCCCACCACGGCCAGCGCGAATGGGACATGATCGACCGCGCGTGGCGGCTCCAGCCCGCTCTTGTCGATCAGCGCAACCCGAGCGATCGGCAGGTTGAGCACCGTCACGAAGGCCAGCGCGTGGATGAACCATTTCGCCATTTCGAGCTGCTTGTTCATGTAGCCGAACATGCCGATGGCGATCGCGAACAGGAACACCAGCTTGAGCAGCCCAGAGAAACCCGCGCCGGCCATCATCGAGGCCACGGCATTGAACACGTAGTAGAGCGTCTCGACGTTCCAGTAGGTCTGAATCTCGATGTCCATGACCGGCTTCCTCAGCGCAGGCTCTTGCCGAAGGCCAGCGAGTTGCGCAGGGTCTGCGACAGGTTCGCGTTGAGCGCGCGCTCCATGTACTGCACTTCCTGGGCAATGTTGTAGGTGCTGATGGTCTGCGAGTAGGCCGTGGCCAGCACCTGCTTTGCTGCACGCGAGATTTCTTCCAGTTCTGGTTTAGATTCATTGATACTCTGTGCCATGGTCGCATCCGTAGTGGCTGCATACTTGGCCAGTGCTGCACGAAGGTCATTGACTCCGCGCTGTATGTAGACCTCGGCATATTTCGCAGCGATCAGGTCCTGGTAACGTCCGATCAGCGCATCGGCCATCGACGTGTTGTTGAGCGTCGTGGTCACGGCCAGCATCTTGTAGATCGGCAGATCGGTGGCGTTCAGGAAACCGAGGGTTGCCGCCATGTCGTCATGTGTCGATCGGCTGGCAAGCTTGTCGGAGATCTTCTCCATCTTCTGCCGCACCATGGTCTTGAAACTCCTGGTGGTGATCTCGTCCTCGGTTGGACTCAGGCATCCGTCTTCGCCTGTCGTGTCGCAGCGCCAGATCGGCACCGTGATGGTCTCGGACGTGGTCCGTGCCCCAACCAGCGTCTCGACCGTGATCTCCTTCCGCAGTAGAGGAATTGGTGACTTTGGAATGTCCCCGGTCGGAAAAATCATGCTCCCGATCATCGACATAAGAATCATTCGCTGTTCGTCACTGATGCCGTCGAGCTTCTTGAGTGCCTTCCACACCACATTTCCCGTCGGCAAGGCGTCCTTGGCTTCAGGCCGGGCGCTGGCGGCAGCATTCACTGTCTGGTTGGCCCGGCTCTCGTTGTTCATCACGCTCGTCCAGGCGTCGGTGATGTTCTCGAACAGGTTGGTGTCCACGCCGAAGTTCTTGGCAGCGTTCTGCTTGCCGCGCGTCCAGGTGTCGGGAACCGCCGCGTTGACTACACCCTTGGCAGCCTCACAGGAGTCCATGTTGAGGCGGTTGGCGGCCTGCGCCGTCGCCTGCAGCGCCTGCATCACGTTGTCGCAAGTCGGGCACAGGTTCTGGATCGCCAGCTTGAAGCCGTAACCGAGAGCGTTAGATCCGATGTTGCGCAACATCGCGACGAACTGCTCCTTGTTGATGTAGGAAAAGCCGCCAGCGAACAGGTCGATGCCGCCACAGCCGGCGTTCCAGCTCGGCGGCGTCACGGTGGCCAGCTGGTAGGTCCGCTTGGGCATGCGCATGAACAGGCTGCCGCCCGTGTAGAGGTTCATGGTCTGCCCCTGCAGCACGGCCGGGTTGCTGACGTTGCCCTGCGCATTCACGGAGTCGAACAGTTCCTGCATCGTCATCGCATGAGCCGTGGACGTGAAAGCGAATGCCGTCACCAGCGCCGTCACTTGTTTTCTCAGCATGGCCAGCTCCCTAGAAGTTCTCACCTGAGCGGGTGCCGGTCAGGACGAAGATGCGGTTGACGATCTCGCTCAGTGCCATCATCCCGAAGCCGATCGGCGCGCGGTCTCCGGTCTGCCTGGATCCGATGAAGAGCGCTGGAACCCTTTCGATGCCCCATGCGGCCGCCTGGGCGCGGCCGTCACGGGGTTGCGGGAAGTCGGGCAATCCCTGGCCATCGACCGAGACGGCCAGCACCTCGATGCCGTACTTGTCCGACAGCATCCTGAGCGTCGGTGCCATCGCATGGCAGTACGGGCAGTCGCTGCGGAAGAAGAAGATCAGGCCATGCTCCCGGGCCAGCGTCCTGAGCTGCTGTTCCTCGTTCTGCAGGCGTCCTTCGTCGTAGATCTTGATCGCCGAGTTGTTGACGGGTCGTTTTTGCGCATAGTCCAGACCGGGGTTCTGCCAGACCACGCGCCGCCAGTTGTCCGCAAAGACCGACCCCTTGTCCTGCGTCAGCTGCCACAGCTCCAGGTAGTCCTTCATGTGCTGCTCGCTCGGGTTCATCACCGCCAGGTCCTCCCGGCGCTTGAGTTCCTGCCGGAGCTGCTCGGCGGTCTTGATGTCCTTGAGTTCGATGCGCCCGGGTCTGCTGTCCTTGCGCACGGGCTGCGGCCTGGCCGCAGCCGGCGGCAAATTC
The DNA here is from genome assembly GCA_964547895.1 of uncultured Chitinophaga sp. GTDB lineage: Bacteria > Pseudomonadota > Gammaproteobacteria > Burkholderiales > Burkholderiaceae_C > Malikia. The sequence goes on from CAZJQH010000019.1 coordinate 4,770, forward strand.
TCTTCGATGTCGCAGTACCAGTTGGGCTTGTTCGCATCGCATTGCCAGACCGATGAATAGTCGAGCGACTGCGCGTCGGCTTGAACGGACAGCAGGGCCAGCAGCATGACCAGGGGAGGGCGCTTGGGCATGGTCTTACTCCAGGGTGATGGGCGGCGAGCCGTCTAGGCAGTAGTTGAGCCGGGTCCTGAGGATCGCGTCCGTGCGCCCCCTGGGCGTCTCCACCTCCTGCTTCGTGAAAACCATCTCCAGCCGCTTGCAGTCGCTGCGCCCGAAGGACTGGATGACACTGGCCGTCACCAGCAGCGGCCCGGTGGAGCGGAACTGGCGCGTGAAATGCTCGGCCACCTCGCCCTCCATGACGCCGCTCGTGCTGCCATTGCGGATCGCGGCCGCCAGCACGTCGTGCTGCCGGGTATAGATGGTGGTCTGCGCCAGAATGTCGCGTGCGCCAGTCGAGCAGCACAGCAGGACGAGGAGGGTGGACAGGGTCTTCATTGCTCGTAGTAGCCTTGGACGCGCTCGTTGACGGTCTGCTGTACCCGCTGGCCGAGGGTGGAGGCGGGCAGGTCCCTGGGGGTGATGTCGGCGATGAATTCCGACAGGTCCATGCGCGAGAAGTCGAGCGCCTGCAGCTGCGCCTGGTTGAAGCCGCCGCAGCTGTTCATCGGCAGCCCCAGCTGGGCACGGCCCTGCCGGTTGATGATCCGGGCCAGCTTGGAATTGAAGCAGCAGTGGCGCTGTTTCTTCTCCAGACAGATCCCGAGCACCTTCCTGCTGCAATAGGTGCCGACATGGACGCACAGGTTCTGGCCACGCTTCATCGCCGTGACCTGCTCGGCAGGCTCGCAGCTCAGCCACTCCTGGATCAGCATGATGGCGATCGACAGCGAGAAGCTGTAGGGGTCGAAGCCGACCATCTCGAAGCCGTTGGCCAGTGTGAAGTCGAAGCTGAAGCCGTAGACGTTGAACTGCGGGTTGAAGACGCCATCCCCCAGGCCCGAGGCCCAGCTGTTCATCGCCCCCAGTCCCTTGTCGACGATGGCGCTGTCGAGCTGCTGGAACAGGGCGTCATATGTGTAGCGCGAGCCCAGCACGAGGGATTCGCGACCGGCTTCGCCGGCCACCTTCAGCCCGGCACCCAGGATCGCGTGATTGGTGAAGGCCGCACCACCACCAGCCCCCTGGCAGCAGCTCTTGAGCGTCGAGCCGCCCAGGACCTTGACGCTGCACTGCTCCATGTAGCCCTTGAAGATCTCCACCTTGTCGGGGTCGATGCCGTAGACGCCCGCTTCGCGCGTGGCCTCCATCATCGCGGCCGCCTGTCCGAAGTCCCGGTCGGGTGGCGAACTGGTGTCGAAGCAGCCCGTACCGCCGTTCTGGCAGAAGGCCCCCTGGTCGCAGACGGTCTTCTCGGTGAAGGTTTCCGGCTTGTCCGGGCAGCTGTAGCTCTGCTCGTGAGTCAGGCAGTTGCCTGCCTCATCGCGCGAGACACAGGCCGAGCCCAGCTGCGCACAGCCCCGGTCGCGCAGCGGCTGGCAGTCACTGGTCTGGTTCTGGCTGCGGCATTGGTACTGGTCCTGGTACTCCCAGCAGTCACGCGAGACCGGAACCCCGTCGATCACCCGTGTCTGCTTCGGTGCCGTGCAGACCGTGCCCGTCAGCAGGCAGTCGGGGGCCGCCCAGGCCTGGAGGGCAGCGAGCAGGGTCAGGCCAGCGAGCAGCCGTTTCATCATCTGGCCCTCTGCTCCAGCGCCGCGCACTGGCTGTTGTCCCACTGGTCCCGGCAGCTGCGCGGACACAGCTGGCGGGTAGTGATCTGTACCGCGCCTTCGCCGCCACCGGCCACGATCGTGCGCATGAAGATCTCGTTCGATCCGTTCCTGAGGTGTGGCCGCAGATCGATGTCGAGCCCGAGATTCCAGCTGGTCGACAGTTCGGGGCTGCCGAAGCAGTCCGCGCAGTACTGCACCATGCCAGTCCGTGCGTCGCTCGGCGTGCAGCTCCAGCCGCTCGCCACGGCTGTGCAGGACGGGTAGCTGACAAGGTTGCCGCTGCCACCCGCATCGGCGCACTGCCAGCCGCTGCCTCCTTCGTCCCAGTAGGTTGTGCAGCTGCGCTGGCCGGAGCTCTCCAGCACGGGCGACGGCGAGTAGATCTCGAGCCGGTCTCCGCCCCTGGGGCCGACATAGACCAGCCGGCCGTTGACCTTGACCAGCAGCCAGTCGTCGAAGGCAGCCCGGGTCAGTGAAAAGCGCGTGATGAGCCTGACATCCTGCAGGCTGAAGCTGAGATGGCGGTCATAGACGGCCCCCCAGCCACCCCAGTAGTTGTTGGCGATGGTGCCGAACTGCAGGATGTAGTTGCCGCTGCCGTCCGGGGTGAAGCTGGTCGCCATGTCGCCGGCCCAGCTGTCGGGCACGATGCCGCCCTGGTCACAGCCGTCGCGCTGGGCATCGCAGACCACCTGCAGCACGCGCTTGCACGACAGGTTCTCCAGGGTCTGGGTCTCGCTGCAGGTCTCGCTGACATAGGTCGCCGGGTTCCTGGTGCGTTCGACGCGGCACTGCTGGGTCAAGGCCCCGGGGATGAAGCCGGGCTGCTGGATCACGGTCCTGGATCCGGTGAGGATGGGGTCGGTCCGCTTGTCGATCGTGAACTTCGGACGGCTGGTCGGGTTCTTGCTCATGAAGTTGACGGCATCGCATTCCTGCTGCTCGAAGCCGCTGCGGGCCTGACGGGTCTGGCACTCGATCTGCTTGCCCGTGCCGGCCGCCCCGATGAGCTGGCGTCCGCCCTGGAAGTTGGCGGTCTCGGGCGCCGTCGTGCCGTAGTAGGGCAGTGCGCTCGCGCCAGTCGAGCCATTGACCTGGCGGGCGGCCGCCCCCTTGCCCTGGTTGGCGAAGTCCTTGCCCGCCTGGAAGGCCTCGGCCGGCGTGCCCATGGTCTGGGCACTCGCCAGTCCCAGCGCGAACAGCCACGTCGACAGGGTGAGCAGACGCTTCATCTCACTGGCCCCTGATCTGGCGCAGGTAGCGCGTCGCGACCGGCTCGAACCCTGGCGCGCGGCGTGCGATCTCGTCGAGCGCATAGTCGAGCGACACGTCACCGGAGACCGCGACATAGTCGTCGGGCAGGGCGCAGCCTTGCGCATCCACCTGGTCGACGGTCGCTGCGCGGGCCAGCACCAGGGTGGGAACGGCCTTGACCTGGTACTTGGTGAAGGCATTGGGGTTGACCAGCACGTTGCCGCCCGGCTCGCCCAGCGCCTCGATCGCCTGGGCCGTCTCCTTGAGCGAGTTGTTCCTGAAGCCGCGCAGCACCACGGCAGCCCCGACCTGGCGGGCCTGGCTCACCAGTCGCTTGAGCGATGCCTCGGGCATCGTGAAGCTGGCGAACACCATCAGTTCATCGGTCCGGCGCGCCGCCGACTTCTGTTCGTACTGCCTGGCCAGCGCCTCGATGTCGATGCCCGAGCGATCGGGCGTCGGGACCTTGGGGAAGGCGTTGCCCGCGTTCCTGATCGCGGGGTTGTCGGCGTCGAACAGGGCCTTGCGGTCCTGCTCGACCCTTTGCCTTTCCCGCTCGATGTCGGCTTGGCTGGGCAGCAAGCCCTTGCCGGCCTGCGTGGCCGGATTGCCGGCATGGAACATCGTCTTGCGTACCTGCTCGATGCGCTCACGTTCGGCTTGGAGCCCGGCAGCAGGCGGCAGGCCCTGGGCAAAACCTTCGCAGCCGAAAGTCGCCAGCAGCAGGGCCAGGGCGAGGTGGATCTTGCGCTTCGTCACAGCCCCACTCCCAGGCAGCAGTTCTTCTTGCGGAACACCATGTAGGCGAAGTCCTCGCCGGCATAGGGATAGCTCTTGCCGGCGCCCCAGATCGCGGTCGTGCGCCCATAGGGCTGGCAGCAGCGGCCGTTGATCTTCTCGGTCTGCGGGACCGGGTAGAGCATCTGGTACTTGTAGCGGGTCTTGTCCATCACCGGCTCGGGATAGATGCCGCACAGGCCGTCGCTGCCGGAGGTGCCCCACATCAGCCCTTCGCGGTGCAGCTTGGCCGTCATGCGCTGGACCAGCAGCGAGCTGGCCTGCACATGCGAGACATGGGCCTGGACCCGGCCATTGAAGGGATAGATCGAACCCTGGCAGCCGGCGCACCAGAACAGCGCGTTGCTGCCGAAGCCGGCGGATGACAGCACGCAGTCGCCGGCGCAGGCGGCCTGCGCGACCGGATTGCCGAACAGGAAGGTTTCCGGATTGAGTAGCATCGTCAGCTCGTCGTCGTTCCAGGTCGGGTCGACCTCGGTGAGGTAGGCGACATCGAAGGAGCCGGTCTCCAGGCAGGGGTTGTCCAGTACGACCTCGAGCCAGTAGAGGACCGGATCGGTGTACCAGTGCACCTGGTAGCTGGACTGGCGGGTGTTGTCCTGCTGCAGGCGGACCTCGCCCTCGGGCGCGCGGATGCCGGGATCGAGCTGGATGCCGCCGAGCGAGACGAAGCAGTAGGGCGTGCGCGTCACGTCCACGCGACGCGCCGGTTCCCAGAAGCCGGTCTTGATGCCGATGCGCGGCGGGTTGCTGCAGCTGCACAGGAAGCCGTCCGGGTTGGCCGTGTCCTCCTGTCCCATCGACATCACCGGGGTGCCGCCCAGCGTCAGCGGAAACAGGCAGCTCCAGCAGATGTCGGTGATCGGGTTGGCGAACTTGCCCTGGCAGACACCGGCCAGGCTTTCGCGCGCGAAAGTCGCCGTGAGCACCAGCAACGCCATCAGCAGCCAGCGTCTCATCGCAGCTCCTTCGCGGGGATTTCGTCGAGCACCAGCATCCGCCCCTGCTGGCGGATCACGGCCGGCACGGCGGTGATGCCGAAGCGGCGCGACAGGACGCCCCGCTGGTCGTAGAACACCTGGGTCTTCCAGGTCTTGGTCAGGTCCAGCCAGGAGCCGGCGACCAGGATGGGCTTGAGCCTGAGCTGGCCCTGGCGCGCCACCAGGCGAGCGACCGCCTCGCGCTGCTCGGGGTCGCGTCCGTCGAAGAACACCAGCGTCTGGCTCAGGCTGATCGTGTCGAGCGGATTGACCCGGGTGCCGGCCGGGATGACGACCCGGCCGTCGTCGGTCGTCACCGGCCTGGCGTAGCTCACGGTCGGGTCGATCAGGCGCTGGGCGCGCGCGCGCACCGTCGCGATGCCTTCGACCGGGGGCATGTTCCGGATGCTGGCCATCGAGCGCCTGATGCCTTCCTCCTGCAGCCGCCTGAGCTCGCCGCTGCGTTCCTTCTGACGCAGCTTCTTCATCACCATGTCGAGCGCGCTTTCCTCGCCGATCGGGTAGGTCGGACCGATGCGGCCGAGCTCGATCGCCTGTGACGACACCGCCAGCGCGGCCAGCAGCAGCGCCACGCATCCGCTAGAAAACCTCATGTGCCCTCCCGATGACGGCCGCCTGCCGGACATTGCCGGTCAGCGCGTAGCGCGAGTCCAGGCTGTCGGGGTGCGGGGTCGCGACGAAATACTCTCCTGCGCCGATCACTCCCGGGACTGCAGGCTGCAGCGCCACGCCCGCCTTCGAGAAGGGCTTGGCGATGCCGATCCACTGCCCCTCGACCCGGAACCCGCTGCCGATCCGCTCCACCCGGTCGCCCGCGACGCCGGCCACCCGCTTGATGAAGGTGGTGCCGGCCGGATAGGTGGCGCCGCCCTGCCAGTGGAAGGCGACCAGCTCGCCCTTCTTCACCGCAGCGCCCTTGTGGATCAGGTAGAGCGTGCCGGGCAGGCTGCTGCTCAGGTTCACGCTCAGGCTCAGCCAGGGAGAGGCCGCCAGCGCGAGCAGGCCGAAGGCGAACACGCCGGTGCAGAAGGTCCAGTAGAAGCGTCGGGCCTGCATCACTTCAGCCTCGTGCGGACCTGGTCCGTGTAGTCGACCGCCATGCCGCCCAGCAGTGCGGCCTTGTTGACGATGACGCAGCCGCAGTCCTGGCCGATCGCATCGACCGTGGCGGAGAGCTTGCGCGCGAAATCGATGGTGAGCTGCTGCGCCACGGCACGCTGCTCGTCGCTGAGCTCGCCGCCCTGGCCGATCACGTCCAGCGTGCGCTTCTGTTCCTCATCGACCAGCGCCTGCAGGTCGACCGTCGCCAGGCGCGGCGGCAGGTTGCGGTTGACGACGTAGGCCACCGGCGCGAGCGCCAGGAGCGTCAGCAGGGTGGAGAGCAGGACCGGGACGAGATGGCGCAGCCGGTCGGGTGGCACTGCTGCAGCCGGCGCGCCACTGGCCGGGCTTGGCTTGGGTGTCGCTTCAGAAGTCATCTCGCCTCCGGCGCGGGTTCATTTGCTCGGGTGGCGTGCGGCGGGCCAGCATGATCTCGATCGCCTCCATCGTGGAATGCCCCTGCTCCAGCAGCGCGTTGCACTCGTTGAAGTCCTGCGCATTGGTCGAGGCCATCAGCAGCGAGAAAGGGTCGGGGATGTGGCGCACCACGCATTCCCCGTTGGGCGAGGAGATCAGCATTTCGCTGAAGCGTCCGCGCTCGGTGCGCAGCGACAGCAGCATGCGCTTGACCGCCGGCGAGAAATTCACCAGGCCGTCCTCGATCAGCTTTTCCAGGTTCTTGCGGTCCTGGCGCAGCAGGATCTTCCAGTCGGCGTTGTTGTAGGCCGCCTGCGCCGCGTCGTTCTTGTAGGCATCCTCGATGCCCTGGGTGCCGACACAGAAGATGCCGTTGTACTTGCGCGCGCGCCGGTAGCCTTCCTCGATGAACTCGGCCGTCTCCTTGTCCGCGCCCAGCAGCTGCCAGGCCTCGTCGACCAGGCACAGCTTCTTGCGGTCGCGTGTCAGGTACATGTCGTGCGCGATGCGCGAGGTCAGCACGAACAGCACCACGCGGCGCAGCTCGGGCGCGTTCTTGAGCTCCTCGAGCTCCAGCCCGACCATGTCGTCGTCGAGCGAGATGTTGGCGCGGCCGTTGAAGAAGTCGCCGTAGACCCCCTCCCGGGTGAAGGGCAGCAGCTGCTTGGCCAGCTCGTAGGCCACCCGCTCGGTGCCGCCCGACTCGTTCTTGATCTTGTCGAGCAGGTAGTCCCGGATCCGGGTCGGGTTGGTCTCCTGCCCGTAGTCGTTCCAGACTGCCGTGATCGCCTCGTCGATCAGCGCGTACTGGAATTCGCTCAGTGCGGCGTTGGGCGAGGCCATGCGCCCGATCATGGGCTTGAGCATGCGCATCTCGGACTTGAAGTCGAGCTCGTCGTCGGTGCCGACCCAGCTGAAGGGATTGATGCACAGCCGCGTGCTCGGCGTGAACTCCAGGAAGGTGCCCTTCTGTAGCCGGATCAGGTTCTGGTAGCTGCGCCCCACGTCGATCACCCAGACGCGCGCGCCGATGCCGCGGTAGGCGGAGACGACCTCGTTCATCGCCACCGACTTGCCCGAGCCGGACACGCCGGCCACGAACACGTTGTAGTTGCCCTGCTGGTTGCTGTAGAAGTCCAGGAAGGTCGGCGTGCCCCGGCGGCCGTAGAACATCATCACTGGGTCGCCCGCGCCCTTCCACTCGCCGATCACCGGCGCCATGTCGACCGCATTGACGGTGGTCTTGGTCGTGATCAGGCGCAGCTTCTTCAGGTCGTCGCGCACCCCCTCGGTCAGCGTCATCGGCAGGCTGGCGTAGAGCGCGGTCAGCTGCAGCAGCTGCAGCGGGCAGATCGTGAAGCGCTCGCTGCGCCAGATGTTGAGCGCCACCTGGCTGGCCCGGTTGATGGCACGCCGCGGCGCGAACAGCAGCAGCGTGTGATACAGCTCGCACAGGCTGCCGCCGTTGTCGAGCTGCTGCAGCACGATGTCCCAGTCGTTCGCCTGCGCCTGCAGCTCGGGCTGGAACTCGGCCATCCTGGACTTGGCGTTCTGCTTGCTGCGCGCCGCCTTGAGCTGCGCCTTGCCATCGGCCAGGTTGGCGTCGAGCGTGAAGACGCCCCCGCACACCAGGAAGGGACAGGGATACTGCAGGCCGTCATCGAAGAAGGAGCCGATGATGTTGGCCATCTCCCACAGTTCCTTCTTCTGCGGGTACTGCAGCACGCCGAAGCCGCGCACGGCGATGCGCCGGTCCTCGTCGCCCTCCTGCTCGGGCGGCAGGCCGAACAGGAGTTCGTCGGCCTTGACGCGCGCATGCTGGCCGAAGGCGGTGAGCTGGTGCTTGATCGACTTGCCGTCGTCGTAGCGCAGCTCGGGGAAGGCCTCCTGGCTGAACATGCTCTCCGGGTTCAGGATGGGCCAGAGGAAGTTGATCAGGCCATCCGCATCGAGCGCAAACGATGGCAGGCTGGCCGTGCGCAGCGAGGTCGCCAGCGTCTCGCGCAGCTCGTACATTTCCTCCAGCAGCTTGCTGTCGCGCAAGGACCCGGAGCGGGTGATCGAGAACAGCAGCCGGATGTTCTTGACCACATAGTTGTCGTTGGGCCAGACCGGCTTGCCCCTGGACTGGTAGATATGTTCGATCCGGCGCCGGGCCAGCTGCTCGAAGAACGGGGTGGTCCTGCCCTGGTCCACGGCGATGTGCCGCTGGTCCATGTAGGCCTGCATCTGCTGGTCCAGGTTGGGACTGCCGAACAGGCACCACTGGATGCCGCAATGCTGCGGCACCGGCGTGAATAGCGTGTTGAGCCGGCTGGACATGTCCTCGTCGGCGCCGGTCTGGGCGATGACCTCGAAGCAGAACCCGACCGAGTTGTCGTTGTAGAACAGCCCCCGCTGCGGGTCGTACTGGTCGTACCTGAGGATGCTGTGCAGTCCGTAGACGCTGGCAGCCTCGCTGGCGGCCGCCACCGGGGCCGGCTGGCTGCCGACATCCGAGCCGTTGCCCAGCACGGTCTCGTCCCAGAACCGGGCGGCGGAACCCTTGAGCCGCTCCATCATGCTGTCTCGCATTCAGTCTCCTCCCTGTTGGCTGACCAGCTCGCACGATCACAGGATCGCGCGGCCAGTCTCTTCATCGCTGCCGTCGAGCAGCTGCTACTCGCCGTCCGGCATCACCTGGGCCGGCCGCAGCACGCCGCTGAGCAGCTCGGCGGCCTGCTCGCTGCCCATGCGGTCCTGGCGCACGCCGACGGACTCCTGGCGGCTGCTGTCAGCGGCCGGTCCCGCCATCGGGCCGAAGCCCTGACGCGGCTGGACTGCTCCACCTTGACTGCCCGGACTCCCCTGGGCGACTGGCGCGCCGGCTTGCCCCGACACGTTGGCGGGAGCGCGCACGGGCCGGTAGCTGTCCTGGATGCGCCGGCGGTTGTGCTCGATCAGCCAGCGCCCGGAATCGACCGGCAGGTAGACATGGCTCTGGTCGTGCAGGTCGCCGTCGCTGTCCTCCCAGGGGGCGAACCAGACGCGCAGCACGCGCGGCGCGCTGCGGATCGGCGTGCCCGACTCGATCGGCCGGGTCATCACCGCGCCGCCGGCATTCGCGCGCGAAGGTTCCGCCTCCGCCTCGCCACGCCCGTTCACGCGCTGGCCGGGCAGGTTGTGGGCCCTGGCGTTGGCGTAGATGCCGCTCATTGACTCGCACAGGATGCCGTCGGGCGCCTTGCAGGCGAAACTGGATTTCGCGTCATAGCCGGACATGCTGCTGCAGGCCGACAGGGCCATCACGGCGAGCGTGACAACGACCGGAGTCAGTGTCGGAGTCCTCATTGGCCGACCTCCTGGCCTGCTGCCAGGGCCTGGGCGTTGCCTGCACCCAGCCACTGGTCGATCTTCTCGGCCGATGCCGATCCCGGCAGGATCCTGCCATCGGCGGCAATCAGCGTCGGTGTGCCGACCACGCCGAGCCGCGATCCCAGCACCAGGTTGTCGCCGATCGGGTTGTCGCAGGCCTGCAGCCGGGGCTTGCGGCCCGTCAGCATCAGCTCGCTCCAGGCCCTGGAGCGGTCCGGTGCGCACCAGACGCTGACGGCCCGCGTCCTGGCCTCGGGATGCAGCGCTTCGAGCGGATAGAGGAAGGTATGGATGGTCACGTTGTCGAGCCGGGCCAGCTCGGCTTCGAGCTGCCTGCAGTAGGGGCAGTCCGGGTCGCTGAACACCGCCACGCTGCGGCTGCCGTCCCCCCTGACCGTGCGGATCGCCTGCGCCAGGTACTGTGCCGGGAACTCGGCCTTGCGGCTGTCGAGCTTGCGCTGCGCGGTCAGGTCGAGCTGCTGCTCCATGTCGTACAGGTGGCCGAAGATGAAGTAGCGCCCCGACTCGTCGGTGTAGGCGATGTTCTCGCCCATCACCACCTCGTACAGTCCGGAAACCGGCGACTTGCGGATCTCCCGGAAGGTCGTCTTCGGGTACAGGCTGCGGAACTTCTCGACCAGCGAGGCGGGTGCCGCTGCCGGGACCTGCTGCTGGGCCAGGGCCGGAATGGCCAGCGCTGCCGCCAGCGCAAGGGTCAGTGCGCGTTCAATCATCTTCGTACCTCCTGGAGCTGGTTCCCGAGCGCCTCATCAGGCCCTGGTATTCGTCCCTGGCGAGCGCCTTGCCGGAGTAGACGGCGCCCTTGGTGACCAGGATCTCGACGGTGCGCCCGCCATCGGTCTCGATGACGGGATAGAGCTTGTCGGCGGCCTTGAGGTAGTACTGGGCGAGCTGCTGGCCCGCGCTGCCGACACCGCCACCGATCGCGGCCTGGCCGACCTTGTCCGCGTCCACGGTCTGCGTGATGCCGCCTCCGCCCACACTGGTGATCGTGGCCGAGGACTGGAAGGCCTTGCCGATGCCGCTGAGTGCACCGGCAAACAGGGTGTTGGCGAGCAGCTGTCCCTGCTTGGTCACGAGGCGCCCGCGCACGCCCGCCTTGCCGTCCTCCCCGATCACCTGGCCCTTGATCGCCATCTCGACCGCCTCGCCATTGATGACGCAGGCCAGCGTCTCGGTGCGTCCCATCATGCGCTCGGACGACAGGTCGCCCCAGGTCGCGGCGATCACCCGGCAGTCCTTGATGTCGAGCTTGTGCTGGTTGGCGAGGTTGGCGACATCGAGCACATGGAAGGCGACCGGCAGCGGGTTGGACTGCGCCTGTCCGCCGGTGGGGGCATCGACGCCGTTGAGCATCGCGACGCGCACGAAGGAGCCTGCCGGCAGGAAGTCGATCTGGCGCTTGCCGCTGTCCGGCCTGCCCGTGGTGGTGCCGTACTTTCTGGCCTTCTCGTCGGTCGGAAATCCCACGACTTCGGTCACGCCCTCGGTGCCGCCGCCGACGGTGCCGCCTCCCCTGGAGGCCTCGGCATTGCCGAAGCTGATGATCTCCACCTCGCGGCGCGGCGCCACCCCGGCCTGGCCCAGCGGCTGGTTCAGCACGGCCGGGTCGCCCTTGGCGGTGGGCGGCTGCAGCACGCGCTGGCCCGGACCCGCTCCGGCAGCCACGGGCAGCGGCTTGTCCAGCACCGAAGCCTCCGGCCGGCCCGCCGTCGTGCCGGCAGGACTGCCCGCCGTTCCCTTGCCGGCCCTGAGCTCGTCGATCGCCAGCGTGAGCTTCCTGTTCTGCGCTTCCTGCTCCTTGAGCTGGTTCCTGATCTCGCCGATCAGGGCTTCGTTGGACTTCTCCCTGGCGGCCTGCTGGGCACGCCACGCATCCTTGTCGTCGACCGTGCCTGGCGGCGTGATGTTGACGGTGGTGGGCTTTTCCCGGCGCTGGGCCGGACCGCTGTCGAACAGGAACATGCCGGCGCCGGCCAGCAGCAGGATGCCGGAGATGGCCCCGCCCACCAGCAGGATCTGGCGCTTCCTGGTTTGCTCGTTCGGATCACTCATGGTCCTTGCGCTCCCGAACGACGTAGATCTGGGTGCTGTCGCCCGGCATCAGCGTGTGGTGCTCGACCGCCACGGCACGCACGCCACGGCGGTACAGCTCCTGCTCGACCAGCAGCATCCCGGACGGCGAGACATTGCTCAGACGGTACTTCTCGCCCACCATGTCGCCGGCCATGTACTGGGCCAGCAGCACCAGGCGGCCTTCCTTCCACAGCGGCACTTCACGGTTCACCGCAACGGGTTCCACGCCGTTCCTGATCTCCTCGTCGGCCATCATCAGCATCAGGTCCTTGATGCGGCGCTGGTAGGAAGCAGCGCGACCGTCAGCGGCCGCTCGACCCGAAGGGGGAGTCTTCTCGCCGGGCGGGCGGATGATGATCTCCTCGCCGGCCATCGGGCGCGGCAGCAGGATCAGCTTGTAGGTCACGCCCTTGTCGTCCGACACGAAGAGCGTGACGCTGCCCTGGTTCGGCTCGGCACTGGCGAGCGTGAAGTAGTAGGCCCCCAGCCCCTCGTCCTTCTGACCCGCCAGCACGCCCTTGACGCTGGGTACGACATTCGCGATGCGCCGCCCCTCGATCGCGAGCCGGTTGGTCTCGCTGGCCGAGATGTTGACGCTGACATGGCCCCGGTCGGCATGTTCGAGCAGCTGCGTCGCGCCGGCCTCAGCTGCCAGCATGCCGAGCAGGATCGCGCCCCAGGAATTCTTCAATCTTGGAAACATAGAGACGCCCCGAGGTGGTGACGGAGAATTCGACGAGATAGTCCTTGTCGCGTTCGGAGGTGAGCTTGTCCGCGATATAGGTCTTGAGCTTGCCGCTGACCTTGACGCGCTTGTCGCGCTCGCTCACCTCTTCCTTGCGCGGCACCCAGATGGTGGTGACCCGCTCCTGCTTGAGCCGCAGCGCGGCCGCATCGAGCGCGGTCTTCAGGCCGGCATAGCCGTCCGGGTCGGCCATCCTGAGGATCACCCGGTTGTTGTAGTCCACCGACTCGGGCGTGACGGTCAGCACGGTGCCCAGCACGTAGCCGGCCATGTCGAGCAGGTAGTCCTTGTTGGCGTAGTTGGCCCCGATCTCGTAGGGCCGCCTGATCTCGGTCGGGACGATCTTGGTGGTGTCGCGCACCACCACGAATCCCAGCAGCAGCACGAGCAGCAGCAGGACTGCCAGCTGGCCGGCGTTGGCAGCGCGCAGGAACCGGACCTGCGACTGCAGCCGATCCCGCTCATTGGTGGCTTGTTCGGGTGCCATGGAGCCTGGGCCCTTCAGCCGTTGAGCTCGCGGATGTGGCTGCCCGGCAGTTCCCTGGGCTCGGGAAAGCCGGTGAACCAGTACAGCAGGTGGATGGCCATGCCCGGATGCTTGCCGGCCTTGAGCTTGCCGTAGCCGTACGCGCCCGCCATGCCCAGCCCCATGCCGATGATGGGAAATCCCGTGCTGATCCCCAGCATCACGCCCGCGAAGCCGATCATGGCCACGTCGATGTCCCAGAACAGGAACTTGGCGCCATCGTCGAGCCGGCGCGGGATGTAGTGAGAGAGGTCTGTTTTCCTGGACATGGCCATCCCCCTGGTTCAGATGGTTGCCGTGAAGCTGGCGTTGACGATGCCGACGATGACGCCGATGCCCATGGAGAGCACCACGGCGCCGAAGAACCAGCTCCAGTCCTTCCTGACGGCGGCCACGACGGACCCCACGCCGAGAGCGATCAGGGCGGCCAGCTTGCCCAGGTTGCCCTTGACCCAGCCGTCCCACTTGGCCACGGCGGCATCGAATTCCGTGCCATCGCTGGCATAGGCGCCCGACGCCAGCGTCATCAGGCCCAGGATCACCCCTGCGACCAACAAGACCTTGAGCCACTGTCCCGACTGCTGGCGTCCCTCGACTGCTCGTATTGCTGCGGTCATTCAAAACTCCCTGAAAGATGGATGGAGAACCCCTGAGATTTCCCCGCGAGGGGCCTTGCGCCAGGGGATTGCGCAAAGGCGATGACCGGTCACTTGCCTCGGGTGACAGGCTTGCACTCGTACTGGACCCTGGGCTTGCTGCGCTTTTTCCGGGGCGGCTTGTGTGGTGGCGCAACGTTCACGGGCGACAGGTTCTCGGCTGGCTGAATCGACTCGGGGACCGGCGGCTCAGGCTCTTCATTACTGGGCGGCGGAGCAGGTGGCAGCTGCAGGTGCTTGATCGAGCGCTGCGGGCAATCCGCGCCGTAACAGAACACGAAGCGGGCCTCGCGCGGCACGCCGAACTGCACCACCTCGAAGGTCTGATCGAGGGAGCCGGGCTGGCCGAGGGACTGCGCACTGGCAGTACCGGTCATCAGCAGGGCCAGCGGCAAGGCCAGAGGAATGACCCGTGGGGAGGGGAGGATGAGCCAGCGGGACGCCTTTGCCATCTCACAGTCCCTGCATGGCGGCCACTTGTGCCGATGCACCTGAGACTTGCCGGGCCTGTTGCCGGTAGCCTTCGTAGAAGCGCTGCACGTCGCTGACATAGGCCGCCTGGGCCTTGTGGTTGGTGGAGGCCGGTCCGGCGTAGTAGCAGCCGACCGCCTTCCAGGTCGCCCCGAAGCGCTGGATGCAGTCCGCCAGCACCCAGGCTCCGACCTTCTGGCTGGTGCAGGCATCGAACAGCTGCTCGCGCCCGATGCCGAAGCGCGCCAGGCTGGGCAGGTGGATGGTGTTGATCTGCATCAGCCCGAGCGCACGGTTTCCATCCTTGAGCCTGGGGCCCACGGCTCCGGTCCAGCCGCGCGACTCCTTCCAGGCGATCGCCTTGAGCAGCAGGGGGTCGATGCCGTAGCCATCCCCTGCCTCTTCCCAGCAGGTCGCCCAGGCAGCCGAAGGCAGCAGAAAAACCGCACCCAGCGCACGCGCAGTCAAGCCCATGAATCCCCCTCCCTGTTCTTTCGAAGCACTCAAAATGCTTTCAAGTTGAAAGCAAGTTAACAGGACGGAAGTGATGCGGCAAGCAAATAGAAAAATCTTTTTTGTCATGGCCACGAGCCCACACAACCCACGGAACACCTCCCGTGTGGTGTCATGCATGACAGCGGAATCGGTACTGGATGGGCGGTAGCGGCTCAGTGCCCGAACGGACGACCAGGGTGATGTGCGCATGGCGTGCGATCCAGCACGATGGCGTCAGCACGCACGAGTACATCGGGGTCACACCGGGCAGATTCATGGCTTGCCCGCAGCCGACAGGCGACACCGCGACATTGCTCATCGAGCTCAATGGCCAGCGTCAGGGGGCTCGATCTGGTTGCAGGAGAAACCAAACCTGCCAGATTGGCCTGATCGGCTCCTTGCAGCGCCTCGCACGGCAAAAGCGTTCCTGCTGGACCGCTACGCTGTCCGGGTCTGGTCCGGTCCAGCAGCCGGACTGGCTTATAAGCTGCCCGGGACCATGGCCTTGATGTCCTTCATCAGCAGGAAGAGGTGCAAGGGATCCGTGACGCTGGGTTCGAATTCCCACTGCAGGTACCAGTCCCTGGCTGCCTCGTCCTTGGCATGGACCAGCAGTACCCGGATGCCTGCGATGTCGGCCGCCCGGGCGGTCCGGATCAAGGCGTCCTTGAGCAAGGCCCGGCCGAGACCGATGCCCTTGTGCTCGACATCGACGGCCAGCCTGGCCAGCAGTATGACAGGCACCGGATGTTGCGGCATGCCCTTGGTGACCCGTGGGGCGGCAGCGCCGGGCTCGACGCTTCCCACCGCCAGGCTGTAGAAACCGGCCACGCTACCTTCACAGCAGGACACATAGGTCTGTGAGCTGTTGGCCTTCTGGTTGCCCAGCGCAAAGCGCTGCAGGTACTGGTTCAGGGCGGGCTGCCCGCAGTCGAAACTGTCGGTCTGGTCGGAAGCCTGAAGCTTGCGGATCGGGTCGTATGACCGCGCCATCAATCCAGCAGCCCCGGTTCGCCGAGCAGCTTCTTGAGCTTGGGCCTGGCGGTCACGGGCTGATCGAGCGCCGACTGGAATGCCTCCCACTGCTCCGCCGATAGCTCGAAGCGGCGACGATCGGCCAGCATCTGGTTCGCTGCCAGTACGCCGGCATCGAGCAGGAACTCGCTGACGTTCTTGTGCGCAGCACGGGCTGCCTCCTGCAGCAACTGCTTGACTGGGGGGGTGGCGCGAACGTCGATGCGTTCGGATTTCGACAGGCTGGCGGCGCGCATGACGTGGACCTCTGCTTGGTGTGAGCCGATCATAACGTCCGGACGATGTACTGACAAGACAAATTTGGCTTTCAGGCGGTTGGCATTGATTTGTTACTTACGCGTGTGTAGACCGAAGAACTTGACTATAGACTCATCCCACGAGCCAAAGGATCTGCGTGCGCAAGCATCCCCCTTTGGACAGACGAAAGTCCCGAAATCCTGCCCTGTTCGCACGGTGGGTTTGTTGCGCCTGAAATCAGCGAGGTCACGAGCTGACTTTGGACGCATCGCTCACTCTGCTGCGCGCAGATCCTCCACCGTCAGTCCATGGCGTTCCAGGGTCTCGATGATCTCCACGATGGCAGCCTG
>CAZJQH010000020.1:0-20323 GCA_964547895.1 uncultured Chitinophaga sp.
GCTCGATGTCGAACACGTCGATGCCGGCGAACTTCTTGAACAGGCAGCCCTTGCCCTCCATGACCGGCTTGGACGCCAGCGGGCCGATGTCGCCCAGGCCCAGCACCGCGGTGCCGTTGGTGATGACGGCGACCAGGTTGCCTCTGCTGGTGTATTCGGCGGCCAGCGTCGGGTCCTGCTCGATCGCCAGGCAGGGGTAGGCCACGCCGGGCGAGTAGGCCAGCGACAGGTCGCGCTGGTTGGACAGCGGCTTGGTCGGGTTGACCGAGATCTTGCCCTTGTGGGGGGCGCGGTGATAATCGAGTGCTGCGTCTCTCAATGCCAGTTCTGCGGGGGTCATGTTCTTTTTTGCTCCTTTGTAAGTCCAGCCAGGCAGATGTCTTGACTGAAATTGACAACAAGTGTAGCGGACGCCTGTGACTACAATTCCAAAATGCACAACTGACCACGGCTGCGATCCAGCCCTGCGTGGCTGAACCCGCACTCGTCAGACCGCCATCCTCAAAGAAAGACCTCCATGAAAAAACTCCTGCTGGCCTCCGTCGCTGCCCTGGCCCTCAACGCCTGGGCCCAGTCATCGGTCAAGATCGAGGACGCCTGGGTGCGCGGCACTGTCGCGCAGCAAAAGGCGACCGGTGCCTTCATGCGCCTGACGGCCGAGCGCGATGCTCGCCTGGTGGCGGCCAGTTCTCCCGTTGCCGGCGTGGTCGAGATCCACGAGATGAGCCTGGAGCAGGGCGTGATGAAGATGCGCGCCATCGCCGGACTTGACCTGCCGGCCGGCAAGACGGTCGAGCTCAAGCCAGGCGGCTACCATGTGATGCTGATGGACCTGAAGGCGCCGGTCACGGCCGAGCAGCAGGTGCCGCTGACCCTGGTGTTCGAGACCCCGGGCGGCCAGCGCGAGCAGGTCGAGCTCAAGGCGCCGGCGCGCGCGCTCAATGCCACGGCCATGAGGCATGGACAGCCGCAGAGTCACGGCCACCAGCAAGGCCAGCAGCGCTGATCCTGTCGTAACCAGTCCTTGATTGACTTGACTGAACGGGAGTCGCGCCCGCTGGGGCTGAGGAATCAGGCCGACGCAGCGGCCATGTTCTGGCACAAGAGACAGGACAACGGCTTGCCTTTGTATTAGGGTAAACCCTTATAATTGGGCAAAAGGAAAGCGCTACATGGCCCAAAACAGTTCCCAGACCGACGCACCGGTCACCCGCATCGCTCGCCGCCGTGCCATGGCTGGCCAGGAAGCGGCCTACGAGGCTGTGATCCGCGACATGTTCGCGGCAATGCAGAAGAGCCCGGGCTTCCGTGGCGCCGACATGATCCCGCCCGCCGAGCCCGGTGGCGCCTACCAGGTCATCGTCAAGTTCAACTCCGAGCGCGACCTGCAGACCTGGGATGAGAGTCCGGCCCGGGCGGCCTTCCACCAGCGCGCCCGCGCCGTCGCCGAGGACGAGCCCGACTATCGCCGCCTGACCGGGCTGGAGGCCTGGTTCGCGCAGCCGGTGGTGCCGGCCTCGATGCATCCGCCGCGCTCGCGCATGGCCTTTGTCACCTGGCTGGGCATCTTCCCGACCGTCAGCCTGATGCTGTGGCTGGTGCTGCCTCTGCTGCAGCCGCTGCCCTTCCTGCCGCGCACGGCGGTGCTGACCGGCCTGATCGTCATGGCCATGACCTGGGTGGTGATGCCACGCCTGACCAAGCTGGCCTGGGTGCGCCGCTTCCTCAATCCGCAGGCCAAGTCCTGAGCGCAGTCGGCGGCATGGCCGCCGGACAAACAGGAAAAGGCCGGAAGGTGATGCACCGTTCCGGCCTTTGTCTTGGCTTCGACAGTAATCCATTCGGCGTATCACGCCAGCTGTGCGACGAACGAGACGCTAAAGAAGATTGCGCCTTAGCTGAACGAGAACCTGAAGAAGAACATCAGCGTCGACAGGGCCGAGCGCGAGAGCGTGCCCGCCACGCTCCGCCTGATGGGGGCTGCACCAGGCCCAGGTGGCGGTGGAACTGGTGCTGCAGCAGGTTGATATGCGGGGGGGCAGGGTTTGATGGTCCAGTCAAAAAATCAACCCCCTGCCTGCCTATAATCAAGACAAGATGATTCGCTGGATGGCTACGGTCCTCTCTCTGCTTTTCTTTCTGGGCGCTGGTCTCTCGGCGTTCGGCTTGGGCATGGACGCGCGCATCTTCAACGCCGGCGAAACCCATCTGCTGCTGGATCCCCAGGCTCAGGATCTGGCAGATGACTTGCTACAGGCTGATGCCGCCCCCGATGCGCCGAACGACAACCTGATGAGCGTCGAGGTCCTCGATGGGTCCGGGGTGGTGCTCCATGGCCTGTCGCACGCTTGCTGTACCCAGGGGCTGGCGATGCCCAGAAGTTCTCTCGCAACGCCTTCGCTGCCCTGGCCCTATTCGGCTGCGCTGCTGCGCCCCCCCATCTTCTCGGCCTGACGGCCTGGTCATGAGCCCCCGTGGCTCCTTGACTTCGCTCCTGATTCCGTTTCAACGCTCCGCCTTGGCCGGCCGGGCTTGAATACTCATACAGCCAGGATCCAACCATGAGCAGAAGCAGCAAGCCGTTCTTGTCCGAAGGGGTGCCCAAGTGGCACGCGCTGGCGGTTCCCGAGGTCTTGACCGCGTTGGATGTGAACGAGCACCTAGGTCTGGGTGCCGACGAGGTCGAACAGCGATTGCAGCAGCATGGCGAAAACCGCCTGCCCGACAAGCAGCGCCGCCCGGCCTGGCTGCGCTTCCTGTCGCAATTCCACAATGCGCTGATCTATGTGCTGATTGCCGCTGGCCTGACCACCCTGGCGCTGGGTAGCTTCATCGATGCGTTCGTGATCCTGTGCGTGGTGCTGGTCAATGCACTGATCGGTCACATCCAGGAAGGCAAGGCCGAGCAGGCGCTGGAGGCGGTGCATGACATGCTGGCGGCCAGGGCCACAGTGCTGCGCAGCGGCGAGCGTCACCAGATCGAGGCCGCCCTGCTGGTGCCGGGCGACATCGTGCTGCTGGAACCGGGCGACAAGATCCCGGCCGACCTGCGCCTGACGCGCGTCAAGAACCTGCGGGTCGTTGAGTCGGCCCTGACCGGAGAGTCGGCGCCGGTGGAGAAGTCCATCGCACCGGTGGCAGCGGAAATGGGGATTGCTGACCGCAGCTGCATGTGTTTTTCGGGCACCCTGGTCTCGGCCGGCCAGGCCCAGGGCGTAGTGGTCTGTACAGGTCAGTCGACCGAGATTGGTCGCATCGGCACGCTGGTGGGAGACATCCAGGGCCTGGTGACACCCCTGATGCGCCGGCTCGACCAGTTTGCGCGCCAGATCACCTGGTTCATCCTGGGGCTGGCCTTGCTGACCATGGGGTACGGGCACTTCGTGGCCCGGATGGATGCGCTGGAGCTGTTCCTGGCCGTGGTGGGCCTTGCCGTCGCCGCGATTCCGGAAGGCATGCCCGCCGTGGTCACCATCGTGCTGGCGATCGGCACCCGGGTCATGGCGCGCCATAAGGCCATCGTGCGGCGCCTGCCCGCAGTCGAGACCCTTGGCTCGGTCACCGTCATCTGCACCGACAAGACCGGGACGCTGACCAAGAACGAGATGACCGCAGTCCGCCTGGTGCTGCCGCAGGCCGAGTTGTCGGTCAGCGGCACCGGCTACGAGCCCGAGGGCGGCGTTTTCCTGGGCGACCAGTCCATCGACCCGCTGGAGATGCCAGCCTTGCAGGCCCTGGCCAGGGCGGCGCTGCTGTGCAATGACGCGCAGCTCAAGCTTCTGCCCGAGCAGGGCTGGACCCTGCTGGGCGATCCGACCGAGGGGGCCTTGATGGTCATGGCCCACAAGGTCGGCCTGGAGCAGCAGGCCACCGAGGTCCAGTTCCCCAGGTTGGACACCGTGCCCTTCGAATCCGAACGTCAACTCATGGCGACGCTGCATCACGACCACGAAGGCCGTCATTTCGCCTTGATCAAGGGCGCGCCCGAAAAGATCCTGGCGCTATGCAGCACGCAAGCGGGAGATCAGCCACTGGATCCGGAATCCTGGCACATCGCGGTCAGGCGTGCGGCATCCGCCGGCGAGCGCGTGCTGGCCGTGGCGCAATGCGACTGGCCGGCGGATTGCCAGAGCATCAATCTGCAGGACATCACCCGGCGGTTTGAGCTGCTGGGTCTGGTGGGCATGATCGATCCGCCGCGCGAGGAGGCCATTGCCGCGGTGGCCGATTGCCAGGCGGCCGGCATCCGGGTCAAGATGATCACGGGTGACCATGCCGTCACAGCAGCGGCCATCGGGGCGCAGCTGGGCCTGGCGGCCGGCAAGACCCTCACCGGCGAGGAGATCGAGCGGATGGACGATGCCAGCTTGCAGGAACACGCGGCCCACACCGACGTGTTCGCCCGAGCCAGCCCGGAACATAAGCTTAGGCTGATCGCGGCCCTGCAGGCCCGGGGTCAGCTGGTCGCCATGACCGGCGACGGGGTCAACGATGCCCCGGCGCTGAAATCCGCCGACATCGGGGTGGCCATGGGCCACAAGGGCACCGACGTGGCCCGGGAGGCGTCGGACCTGGTGCTGACCGACGACAACTTCGCCACCATCGCCAGGGCGGTGCGCGAAGGCCGCGTGGTCTACGACAACATCAAGAAGTCCCTGATGCACATGCTGCCGACCAACGGCGGCGAGGCCGGCGTGATCCTGCTGGCCATCTTTGCCGGCCTGCCGCTGCCGGTGACCGCGGGCCAGATCCTCTGGGTCAATACCGTGACATCGGTGACGCTGGCGCTGTCGCTGGCGTTCGAGCCCGCCGAGCAAGGCGTCATGGCGCAGGCACCGCGTCCGGCCAGCGAGTCCATCATCACGCGCGCCCTGGGGCACCGCATCCTGTTCGTGATCCTGCTGATGGTGTGCGCCACCTTCGCCGTGTTCAACTGGGAGCTCAACCGTGGCAGCAGCCTGGAGCTGGCGCGCACGGCGGCAGTCAACATGATCGTGACCTGCGAGCTGTTCTACCTGTTCAACGTGCGCCACTTCACGGAACATGCCTTCAAGCGCGAAACCCTGACCGGCAACCCGGTCGCGCTGTGGGTCGCGGGCATACTGGTCGGGTTGCAACTGCTGTTCACCTATGCGCCACCGATGCAGCAGCTGTTCAAGAGCGTACCGCTGGACGGCAGTTCCTGGGCAGTGATTCTTGGTTTCGGCCTGTTGTTGTTCGTCCTGGTGGAAGCGGAGAAGGCTGTGCTGCGCCGGGCCCGGGTCCACCGCATCTGAGTCGCACCTGAAAGGAGAGCCTCATGGGGAAAATTCAGCATGTCTTTGCCGCGACGGATCTGTCCGCGACCTCCTTGCATGCGGTGGACCGCGGCTTCCAGATCGCCAAGTCCACTGACGCCTGCTACACCGTCATGCATGCACTGGGCCTGGATGCGCTCGGCCCCCTGAAAAGCCTGTTTGGCGAGAAAGCCGATGAGGTGACACGCAAGGCCGCCGAGCACCAGCGCTCCGTCTTGCAGCAGCTGCTGGATGAGCCGGATCGCAACCAGGGGGTCGCGGCCCATCTGACGATCGAGGAAGGACTGGCCTCGACCGTGATCCCCGCCTATGCCGCCACCACCGATGCTGACCTGGTGCTGGTGGGCGCCAAGGGCCAGAGCGTCTGGCGCCGTCTGATGCTGGGCTCGACCGCTTCGCACTTGCTGCGAAAAAGCCGGATTCCGGTGCTGGTGGTCAAGAATCCCTGCTCAAGGCCCTATCGGCGGGTCTTGGTCGCGCTGGATTTCTCGCCCTGCTCGGTGCAGGCGATCCGGATCGCCCGGGAGGTGGCTCCCACTGCCCATCTGGTGCTGCTCAATGTGTTCGAGGTGCCGTTCGAGGGCATGCTGCAGTACGCCGGTGTATCGCAGGCCGAGATTCACCGCTATCAGGCCGAGGCCCATCAGCGCGCCTTGCGCAGCCTGCATGAAACAGCGAATGCGGCCGGGCTGAGCCAAAACGACTACCTGGTGATTGCTGACCATGGTCAAGCGGTTCACAAGATCCTGGGGCATGAAACCCTGACCCATTGTGACCTCATCGTGATGGGCAAGCACGGCACACATGTCACCGAGGAGTTGCTGCTCGGCAGCGTGACCAAGCGCGTGCTGTCCGAGTCCGATACCGACCTGTTGGTGGTCGTGGACAGGCAGATGCCGTGAGATGCGCATGCAACTCGACCCCCATCTGCTGCTGAGCGCGCTCGTCCTCATCCCCTTCATCGGCAGCCTGTTGGCAGCGCTGATGCCGCAGGATGCGCGCAACCGCGAATCTTGGCTGGCGATCGGGGTAACGCTGTGTGGCCTGGTCATTGGCGGCATGCTGTTTACACCGATCTCCAGTGGCAAGTTGTTGCGATCTGAGTTCGCCTGGCTGCCGGCGACTGGCCTGGACTTCGTGTGGCGGCTCGATGGGCTGGCGTGGGTATTCATCATGCTGGTACAACTGATCGGCCTGCTGGTGGTGCTTTACGCGCGCTACTACATGTCGCCCGAAGACCCGGTGCCGCGTTTCTTCTCCTTCCTGCTCGCCTTCATGGGCTCGATGCTGGGCGTCCTGCTGTCGGGCAACCTGGTGCAGTTGGTAGTGTTCTGGGAGCTCACCAGTCTGACCTCCTTCCTGCTGATCGGCTACTGGCACCACCGCGCTGACGCGCGGCGCGGCGCCCGCATGGCCTTCACGGTGACCGCCAGCGGCGGGCTGTGCCTGCTGGCCGGAGTGCTGGTGCTCGGCCACATCGTCGGCAGCTATGACCTGGAGCGGGTGCTCGGGGCTGGCGAGGTGATTCGCGGCCATGGGCTGTACCGGGTAGCGCTGGTGCTGATCGCGCTCGGTGCGCTGACCAAGAGCGCGCAGTTTCCCTTCCACTTCTGGCTGCCGCATGCGATGGCGGCGCCGACGCCGGTGTCATCCTTCCTGCACTCGGCCACCATGGTCAAGGCCGGCGTGTTTCTGCTGGTGCGCCTGTGGCCGGCGCTCGCGGGCACGCCGGAATGGACCTGGATCATCGGCGGCGCGGGGGTCTGCACGATGCTGATCGGCGCCTTCATCGCCATCTTCCAGCACGACCTGAAAGGCCTGCTGGCCTACTCGACCATCAGCCACCTGGGCCTGATCACGGTGCTGATCGGCATCGGGACACCGCTGGCGATCGTGGCGGCGATCTTCCACATCCTCAACCACGCCACCTTCAAGGCCTCGCTGTTCATGGCCGCCGGCATCATCGACCACGAAACCGGTAGCCGCGACATGCGGCTGCTGCGCGGTCTGCGCCATGGCCTGCCGGTCACAGCGACTTTGGCTATTGTTGCCAGCGCAGCAATGGCGGGCGTGCCGCTGCTCAACGGCTTCCTGTCCAAGGAGATGTTCTTCGCCGAAACCTCGCTGGTTGGCGGCGAGAGCAACTGGTGGATGTCGTATGCTGCCGTGGCGATGGGCGTGTTCAGCGTCGCCTATTCGCTGCGCTTCATCTCGATCTTCTTCGGCACGCCCGGCCAGGCGCTGCCACGAGCACCGCACGAGCCGCCGCGCTGGATGCGGTTTCCGGTCGAGCTGCTGGTGCTGGCCTGCCTGGTGGTGGGCATCGCACCCGGACTCAGCATCGAATCGGTGCTGGATCTCGCGGTGCGCGCCACGCTCGGGGCGCAGACACCCGACTACGATCTGGCCGTCTGGCATGGCTTGAACCTGCCACTGCTGCAGAGCATCTTTGCGCTGGGCGGCGGGCTGCTGCTCTACATCGTGCTGCGGCGCCACTTCGACCTGCAGCAGCGTGACGATGTGCCGCTGATCCATCGCTTCAACGGTGCGCAGGCCTACGAGACCGTGATGCTGCAGATCACGCGCGGGGCGCAATCGCTGCTGCGACATGCCGGTACTCAGCACTTGCAGCCCCAGCTGCTGTGGATGATGCTAGGGCTGCTGACTGTGCCGCTGCTGCTGGCAGGTCCGCCGCCAGCCTGGACCTTCAGGCCGCGGCAGGACTTTGACCCCTTGTTCGCCGCCATGTGGTCAGTCGGTGCCGCCTGCGCGCTGGCCGGTGCTTGGATGGCCAAGTATCACCGGCTGGCGGCGCTGGCACTGATCGGCGGTACCGGCATCGTCACCGCGGCGACCTTCCTGTGGCTGTCAGCTCCCGACCTGGCGCTGACGCAGCTGATGGTCGAGACCGTGACCACGGTGCTGATTCTGCTGGGCCTGCGCTGGCTGCCGCGGCGGCTGGAGTCGATCGTAGGTCCGGCCGAGCCGGCATGGCGCGCCTGGGCACGCCGTTCGCGTGACCTGGCGATCGCGGCCGGCGGCGGACTGGCGCTGGCAGCGCTGACCTACGCGGTGCTGGTGCATCCGGCTCCGGACACCATGGCGGACTTCTTCCTGCTCAACGCGCTCAGCGGCGGCGGGGGCAGCAATGTGGTCAACGTGCTGCTGGTGGACTTCCGCAGCTTCGACACCCTGGGCGAGATCACCGTGCTGGCCATTGTCGCGCTCACCGTGTATGCCTTGCTGCGCCGCTTCCGTCCAGCGCCCGAGAGCGCTGGAGTTCCGCCGCAGCAGCGTTTCCACGCCGATCCGGCCAGCCGGCAGAGTCCGGCCGAGCAGGCCAACAGCGGCTATCTGCTGGTGCCGGGCATCTACCTGCGCCTGCTGCTGCCCTTCATGGGCGTGATCGCGGTCTATTTCTTCATGCGGGGCCACAACCTGCCGGGCGGCGGCTTCGTCGCCGGTCTCATCTTTGCGGTCGCGATCCTGGTCCAGTACATGCTGGCTGGCACGACCTGGGTCGAGAGCCACCTCCAGCTGCGGCCGCACCGCTGGCTGGGCCTGGGCCTGCTGCTGGCCTGCTGCACCGGACTGGCGGCCTGGTACTTCGGTCACCCCTTCCTGACCACGCATACCGCGCATGTCGATTGGCCGCTGCTGGGCGAGCTGCATCTGCCGAGCGCCTTCGTCTTCGACCTTGGCGTGTTCACGGTCGTGGTCGGCAGCACCATGCTGATGCTGGTCGCGCTCGCCCACCAGTCGCTGCGGGCGCACCGCCAGCCGGGCGAGGACGGCGCGCCAGATAGACTCGACACCGCAACGGGGGGGACGAACTGATGGAACTCGTGCTGGCCATTTCCGTGGGCGTGCTGTTTGGCGCTGGCATCTGGCTGATCCTGCGTCCGCGCACCTTTCAGCTCATCACCGGACTGCTGCTGATGAGCTATGCAGTCAACCTGTTCATCTTCGCGATGGGCCGGCTCTGGGTGAACCGGCCGCCGATCACACCCTCGCCAGGCATCGACCCGTCGCAGTTCGCCGACCCGCTGCCGCAAAGCCTGGTGCTGACTGCGATCGTGATCGGCTTTGCCACCACCGCGCTCTACCTGGTGATGATGATAGGCGCGCGCGGGCTGTCGGGCAGCGACCATGTCGATGGCGAGGAGCCGCGTCCATGACGGCACTGCCCTGGATGCAACACCTGGTCGTCGCGCCAGTACTGCTGCCGCTGATCGTGGGCGCGCTGCTGATCCCGGTCAGCCAGAAGCGCCATCAGCTCAAGTTTGCCTTCGGCCTGGGCAGCGGCGTGCTGTCATGGCTCCTGGCCGTGGCGCTGCTGCTGCTGGCCGATGGCGAACGCTGGCCAGCCGGCATCGGCGTCTACCTGGCGGCGAACTGGTCGGCACCCTTCGGCATCGCGCTCGTGGTGGACCGGCTCTCGGCGCTGATGCTGCTGTTGACTGCGACCATTGCGCTCGCGGTACTGCTGTTCTCGGCGCGGAGCTGGGACCGGGTCGGAGTGAGCTTCCATTCGCTGTTCCAGTTCCTGCTGATGGGGCTCAATGGAGCCTTCCTGACCCACGACCTGTTCAACCTGTTCGTCTTCTTCGAGGTCATGCTGGCCGCCTCCTACGGTCTGGTGCTGCATGGCTACAACCTGCGCCGTATCCAGGCCGGCATGCAGTACATTGCCGTCAACCTGGTCGCCTCGCTGCTCTTCCTGATCGGGGTCGCGCTGATCTACGCCGCCAGTGGCACGCTCAACATCGCCGACCTGGGCATGCGGGTGGCAACGCTGGGAGTGCAGGACCGCTGGCTGCTGCAGATCGGCGCCACCGTGCTGGCGCTTGCCTTCCTGACCAAGGGGGCAATGTGGCCGCTGGGCTTCTGGCTGCCGACCACCTACGCCTCGGCTTCCGCGCCGGTCGGCGCCATGCTGGTGCTGATGACCAAGGTGGGCGTTTATGCGGTGCTGCGGGTCTGGCTGACGGTGTTTGGCGATCAGGCCGGCGCGCTCGACGGCTTCGGGCTTGCCGCTTTAAGCGCAGGCGGCATGGCGACCCTGCTGTTCGGCGCCATCGGCATGCTGGCCAGCCAGGACGGCGGACGCATGGCCGGCTTCGGTGCCATCATCTCGTCGGGAACGCTGCTGGCCGTGATCGGCCACTCGGGCAGCGCCGTGCTGGCCTCGGGTCTGTATTACCTGCTCGGCTCCACGCTGGCGATGGCAGCCTTCATGCTGCTGATCGAGCTCACCGAGCGCATCCGGCCGCCAGGCTCTGCCCTGCTGGCGCTGACGATGGAGGCCTTCGCCATCGAGGACAAGCCGGAGGATCCCGTCGGCGTCGGCATTCCGGGCACGCTGGCTTTCCTCGGGCTGAGCTTCGCCGCCTGCGCGCTCGTCATCGCCGGCATGCCGCCGCTGGCGGGTTTCGTGGCCAAGTTCAGCCTGTTTCACGCCCTGCTCGCATCGGCACCGGCGCAGGTGCCGACTAGCACCTGGCTGCTGATCACGCTGATGGTGCTGGGCGGTCTGGCGGCGATCATCGCACTGATGCGCCTGGGCGTGCGCATCTTCTGGGCCTCGGGGGTGGTGGCGCCGCCGCGGCTGCAGTTCACCGAAGCGGTGTCGATCGGCGGCCTGGTGCTGCTGTGCATGATGCTGACGGTGCAGGCCGGCACCGTGTTCGACTACCTCGGGCGCACCACCGAGGGCCTGCTGCGCAGCGGCGACTACGGCCAGCGGGTGCTGGGCGAGCCTGCGGTGCAGCGACTGCCGACGCCGGAGGTGCAGCGATGAGGCGCTGGCTGCCTTCACCCTGGCTATCGGTCAGCCTGCTGCTGACGTGGCTGCTGCTCAACCAGAGCCTCGAGCCGGCACACTGGCTGCTGGGCGGTATTCTGGCCATCCTCGCGCCACTGCTGGCGCGGCCGCTGCAGCCGCATGGTCACGCCCGCATCCGGCGTCCGCTGGCGCTGCTGCGGCTGCTGGGGTTTTCGGCGATCGAGATCTTGCGCTCCTGCGGCAACGTGACCCAGATCATCCTGTTGCGCCGATCAGCCGACGTGAATTCCCGCTTCATCCGCATACCGCTCGATCTGCGCAGCCCGCA
Source organism: uncultured Chitinophaga sp. (assembly GCA_964547895.1). GTDB lineage: Bacteria > Pseudomonadota > Gammaproteobacteria > Burkholderiales > Burkholderiaceae_C > Malikia. The sequence continues at coordinate 11,411 of CAZJQH010000020.1, forward strand.
CGGGCTGGCCTTGCTGTCCTGCCTGATCAACATCACGCCGGGCACGGTGTGGGTGGACCTGCTGCCCGAGCGGCATGAACTGCTGCTGCATGTCTTCGACCTGCACGACGAGGCCTGGTGGGTGGGCACCATCAAGACGCGCTACGAGCGCCCGATCATGGAAGTGTTCGAGGCTGCTGCAACTGGAGGAGACCCGACATGACGACCGTGACACTGCTCTCGGCAGCGTCCTTTTTCGCGCTGGCTTGCGTGGTGCTGGCGATGCTGCTGTGCACGCTGCGCCTGCTGATCGGCCCGTCGGCGCAGGACCGCGTGCTGGCGCTCGATACCTTGTGGATGTGCACCATGCTGCTGGCGCTGATGCTGGGGATCCGACATGGCAGCCAGATCTATTTCGAGGCCGCGCTGATCATCGCCCTGCTGGGCTTCGTCTCGACGATCGCGCTGGCCAAGTTCCTGCTGCGCGGCGAGGTGATCGAATGAGCGGCGCCGAAAGCCTGTCCTGGTGGGTGGCGATCCCGGTCGCCCTGCTGCTGGTGCTGGGCGGCCTGATCAGCGTGATCGGCGCCTTCGGTCTCGCACGGCTGCAAACCTTCTATCAGCGCATGCACGGCCCGGCGATCACCATCACGCTCGGAGCCGGTTGCATCCTGCTGGCGTCGATGCTGTTTTTCACCGCATCGCAGTCTCGCCTGGTGATCCACGAATTGCTGATCAGCCTCTTCGTCCTGATGACGGCGCCGGTGGTGTCCATGCTGATCATGCGTGCAGCCGTATACAGGAATCTCCATGATCGTGCCAGGCGCTCTGCTGCGCTGGATGGTCCAGTCGAGCCGGGTGAGAACCCCGACGACGCGTCTCTGTCCTGAAGTCAGTGATTCCTGGAGGTATTGCCATGAAGGTGTCCAAGATCTTGATGCTGGCCTTGGCGGCTTTGCTAATGCATGGACTGGCGCAGGGACAGAACCTGCTTGTCAAGTCCACGGGTCAGACGCTCTATCTGCCGGTCTACTCCCATGTCTGGCATGGCGACATCAACAAGCGGGGGAAGCCCTTCAAGGCATTGATGTCGGTGGCGGTGAGCATCAGGAATACCGATCAGCTCAGCCCCATCAAGCTGACCTCTGCTGGCTACTACGACACCGACGGTAGGAAGATCAAGGACTACATCGTCAGTCCCAGGGTCATCATGCCCATGGCCACTTACGAGTTGTTCGTTCCTTGGGCAGACGATGCCGGTGGGTCGGGGGCGAATTTCATCATTGAGTGGCAATCTGGTCAGGAGTCAACGCAGCCCGTCGTCGAGGCCATACATGCCGATCTTGCTGCTGGCAAGTCCGTGATCTTCGTGACTACGGCCTATGTGCTGCACGGGAAATGATGGCTCCGTTGTGGTGCATGCTGGCAAATGCCTGTCGCAGGCTGCCAAGGAAGTCCGGCTCGATAGGCGGAAACACGACGTGGAGCCGGTCGAACTGGTGCTGCAGCAGGTGGCGACGCTGGGGGAGAGTTGGCTGTGAACCCCCATTGCAGTAGCGGTTCTGACCAGCCGACCGCATGAAATCACACTGGTGGCATGGCGCGCGTCAGCAGGAAGTCATCGCCGAGCTGTACCGGTGGCCTATTCATATCCTTACTACCGTCAGTGCCATGCTTTGCTGGCAAGCAGGATTCTGGGTGAAGGAGGGCGAGGAGCGGATCTTTTGCTGGGTACCTTCTACATCAGCCTGTTTGAAAATGTAGAAAAAACAAGGACTTAAGACGCATTTTTGGTCCCCCCGACAGGAATCGAACCTGTATTTGCCGCTTAGGAGGCGGCCGTTCTATCCATTGAACTACAGGGAGGTAAACCCTGATTGTAGCCGCGCGCCAGCCGCTTTCACTGCGCCGCCGCGCCGGATGAGCGGGGCCGGGCGCGCCGGCCGTCGTACTGGCGCGTGAAGACCAGTTCGAGCGCATTGTCGTCGCCAGCCTTGGCGCGCAGCGTGAACTGGCGCGTGAGGTCGTAGAGCACGGCGATGGTGCCGCTGGTGCCGACGACGCTGCGCGAGTAGCTCAGGTAGAGCTGGCGCGAGATGCGCTTGCCCAGGGTGAGCGCGGCGGCGCTGCTGCTGCCGTCGGCCTTCTGCGTCTCGCCCCGGAACGATATCTCGTCGAGGCCGAGCCCGCGCTGCAGGCCGCCGTCGCTGGCCTTGCCGCGTCCGCTCAGCAGGGCGAGCGCCGCCTGCTGCAGCAGTGCCGCCTCGGCACCCGCGCCAGTGGCGGGCCGGCCTAGCACCAGCCAGGCCAGCTTCTCGCTTTCGGGCAGTTCCGGGTCGGAATAGAGCTGGACCCGAGGCGCCAGCGCCGTGCCACCGACCTTGACGCCTACGCGCTGGTCCGCCAGCGGGCGCAGCGCCAGGATGTCGAGGCCGGGGTTGTCGTAGGGGCCGCTGAAGTTGAGCAGGCCTTCCTCGATCTCGAGCGCCTGGCCCCAGGCCCGGAAGCGGCCGCGCACGGTGCGGACCTGGCCGAACAGCTGGGGCGTGGCGCGCTCCGGGCTGGCGCTCAGGCGCAGCTCACCGGCCAGCCGGGTGTCCAGGCCCTGGCCGCGCAGGGCGAAGTCGTCGCCGAGCGCAATGTCGAGCTGCAGGCGCAGCGGCAGCGCGGTCATGCCGGCCGGTCGCGCAGGCTGGCCCTGGCCGCGCACGATCACATCGTCGCCCAGCACCGGCCGGTCCTCATCTGGCAGGAGGAACAGTGCCTGGTCGACCCGCAGCCGGCCGCCGACATCGAGCAGCCGGCCGTCAGTGCGGGCCGACAGCTGGCCCGACAGGCTCAGGCGCCGGTCGGCCCGCGCGAGCAGGCGCAGCTGGCGCGCCTCGAGCTCGAGCGCCAGCCTGGGCAGCAAGGTAGCCGCGGCTTGATCCGCCTGGCTCTCGGCGCGCGGCCAGCTCAGCGTGCCGCTGCCCAGCAGCAAGCCGCCCTTGTCGCCGCCAGCGCCGCGCAGCTGCAGGCTGTCGAGCCGGATCTGCTCCCCGGCCAGCGTGGCGCGCAGCTGGCCGCCGCTGAAATCGAGGCCGTCGAGCAGCGAGCGCAGCGTCAGATCATCGGCGCGCAGGCTGCCATGCCATTCCGGCTTGAACCGGGTGCCGCCCAGGCGGGCGTCGGCCTGCAAGCTGCCGCCGATGCGCCAGCCCGGTGGCGCGAGCCTGGACCAGAGATCGAGCCGGGGCAGGGCGGCCTGCACCCGTCCCGACAGCGGGGCGGCCGCCGGCCAGTCCCAGCCAGGACTGCCAGCAGCCGGCAGCACGAGTTCGCTGCCGAACTCGGCGTCTAGCCGTCCCGCGAGCCGGCTGTCCCACTGCAGCCTTGCGTTCAGGTTGCTGCCCGCTAGCACCAGGCTGGCGCGGGCCTGATCGAGCCCGACCCGCTGGCTGCCCTGGGTGTCGGGCAGCGGCAGGGCTAGATCACCGCTGCTGCGGCTGACCTCAAGCCGGCCCCGGTTGGGCGGAGCGGCTGGCGTGCCGGGCCGCAGCGCCAGGTCGACATCCCAGTCTGACTGCAGCGTGAGGTCGCCGCCGAGTCCGGCCTGCGCCAGCGGGCCTTCGTGCCCGGGCGGGGTCGCGAGCAGCAGGTCGATCCAGTCCAGCGCCAGTCCGCTGATGCGACCGCGCGAGGCAAGCCGGCCGCTGCCCCAGCTGCTGGCCTCCCAGCTGATCTCGGCCGGTTTGCCCGTTGGCTTGTGCTGGCGACTGGCCAGCTGCAGACTGGCGCGACCCGGCGTCAGCGTGAGCTCGTCACCGCCGGGCCAGCGCAGTCCGGCGCCGCTGGCGATGTCAAGCGTCCAGCGGCGCAGCGCATCTGAAAACTCCAGTTTCCCTGCTTCGAGCAGCAGCTCGGCGCCGCGGCCGGGCTGGCTCGGGTCTAGCTTGGCACTGGCGCTCAGCCGGGTGCCGGCCTGCCAGCTGGCGCCTGCCGCCTGGCCGTCCAGCCCGAGCGCGATCCTGCTGCCATGGGCCTCGAGCCTGGCGCTCCAGTCGCGCAGGCGCAAGGGCTGGCGTGCCGGGTCTGCCGGCCACTGCAGTTGCAGCGCGGGTACTGCCAGTGCGGCGCGCCAGTCCGAGGGCAGCCGGTCGAGTCGCAGCGGACCGTCCCAGCCGCTGTCCAGTTTCGCCTGGCCCGTCAGCACGAGCTCGCGCAGCGGGCCATTGCGCAAGGCCTCGAGCGCTGCCGGCGGCAGCCAGCGTGCCAGGTCGCCTTGCAGCCAGTGCTGCAGGCGCTGGGCATCGTCCAGGCTGAGCCGGGCTTCGCCTTTCGTGCTGCTGGCGTCCAGGCTGGCCTGGGCTCCGGGCAGCGACGCGGCCAGCTGGCCTGTCAGCTGGCGCGCCTGCCAGTCGAGCTGGCCGCTGGCGCGGGCACTGGCCGCCGCCAGCCTGAGGTCAGCCTGGTCGAGCTGTAGACGCCCGTCTTGCCAGCTGCCCTTGGCTTGCAGCCGGCCGCCTTCGATCAGTTCGGCGTCTAGCGCCTGCAGCTGCCAAAGGGATCCGGCCAGGCTGAGTTCGGCATTGAGGCGCTTGAGCGGCAGGCCGCCGCCTTGCCAGAAACCGGCGGCCTGGTTGCTCAGCTCGCCCTGCAGCTGCCAGCGCTTCGCATCGCCGTCGTGGCTGCTGGCCTGCCAGCGGCCTTGCAGCCGGGTGCGCGGGGCCTGGGGCCAGAAGGCCGCCAGGTCGATGTCGTGCAGTTCGAGTTCGGCGGCAGGCAGCGGCAGTTCGGCCCAGGGCAGCAGGGCAGCGCGCCCGCGCAGCGAGGCCCCGGAACGCGAGCCAGGCAGGGAGGAGGCGTCGAGGGCGAGATCCAGCTTGGCGTCCGGGCCCGCCAGCTTGCCGGTCAGGAGGGCGCTGGCCGCCAGCTGCTGGCTGCGTCCGCCTGGCACCTGGGCTTGCAGTTCGCCTTGCAGCTCGGCGTGCAGCGACAGCGGGGCGCTGGCCTGCAGCCTGGCATGCATCCGGTAGCTGCCCGCGGCCCAGCGCAATTCATCGAGCTGCAGCTCATGCCCGAATCCACCATCGGCCTGCTGGCCATAGCGGTACTCGGCCTGCAGCGGGCCGAAGCCGAACTGCAGCGGCGCTTCCAGGCTGACTGCGCGCACATGCAGCGGCACCTTGACCGACTGCAGCCAGGGCAGCTGCAGGTCGGATGGCGGCGTCTGGTCGGTGCTTTCAGGGCGTTCGTCACTCAAGCGCAGCTGCTCCAGCTCGAGCGCGTCGAGCCGCAGTTCGCGCCGCAGCAGCAGGTCAGGCCAGAGGCTGGCGGGCCAGCGCAGCTCCAGCCCCTGGAGCTCGACCAGCAGGCCCTGGCTTTCCCAGCGCAGGTAGCCGATGCGGCCGCCTTCGCGCAGGCTGCCGCTGGCCGCGCGCACCTGCAGCGCAGGCTGGCCGTCGGGCCCCTGCAGCCAGTCCTGCAGCCAGCCCAGGGTGCGCGGCAGCGAGTCGGCCTGAGCGCTCCAGAGCCAGGCCGACAGCAGCAGGGCCAGGGCCAGGGCGACCGTGGTGCCGGCCAGCCAGGCCAGGCCGGCGGCCAGGGAGGCGAGTGCGCGCAGCGGCCGCATCAGAACACGAACCCCACGCTCATGTGCAGGCGCAACGCCCGCCGCTCCAGGCCATAGGCCAGGTCGAGCTGCAGCGGGCCGACCGGGCTGCGATAGCGCACGCCCGCGCCCACGCCGACCTTGGGCGAGAGGTCCTGGCTGCGGTCCGCCACCGCGCCGGCATCGATGAAGAGTGCCGTCTCCCAGTCGCTGCGGCGACCGTCGAGCCAGAGCGGGCGCTGCCATTCCAGGCTGGCCACGCCCAGATAGCGGCCCGGGTCGACGCTGCCGTCGGCGCGCTTGACCCCGATGTCGCGCAGCGCATAGCCGCGCACGCTGCCCTCGCCGCCGGCCAGGAAGCGCTGCGTCGCCGGCACGGCACCGTCGTCCGGGCTGAGCACCGCGCCCGCTTCGAGCCGCAAGGCCCAGCGGCTGGGCCGATCGCTGCCCTCGAAGGCCGGCCGATAGGACTGCCAGCGCAAGCGGCTGCGCAAATAGGGCTGGGGCGACTGCGACAGCGTCAGGCCGGCGCCCAGCTCGAGCGCCAGGCCATCGCCGCGGCTCGGATTGGCCAGGTCATCGAAGTCGCGCCGGATCCAGCCGTAATGCCCGCTCAGCGAACTGGCCGCATCCTGCTGGCCTGGCAGGGCCGGGTCGTGCACCCGGGCCCGGTCGTACTGGGCGTAGAGCTGGCGCTCGAGCCGGCGTCCGCCCTGAGCACGGCCGGCCCGCAGCTGCTGGCTGATGGTCACGAGAGCATCGTCCTGCTGGCGCTGCAGCTGCCCGCCGAGGTTCCAGCGCCAGCCCTGCGCGTCGATCGGCGAGTCGAGCGTGCTGGCCAGCGTGCGGGTGTCGCGCTCGAGCTGCAGCCGGCTCGCCACCCGCCAGTCCAGCCCTGGCACCCGGCGGTGCAGGTGCTCGAGGCTCAGGCGTGCGCCGTTGTCGGTGCTGGCGCCGACGCCGATGACGAGCTTTTGCTGCTTGGCCTCGCGCACGCTGACCTGCACCGGCGCGGCCTCGGGCTCGGCATCGGTGTCGAGCCGCATGAAGACGGATTCGTAGTCGCCCAGGTCGAGCAGGCGCTGCTGCGCGGCCTGCAGCAGGCCCTCGTCGTAGTCCTCGCCCGGCACCACGCCGGCGAGCCGCAGCAAGCGCTCGATGGTCTCGGGCGGGTAGCGTTCAACGCCTTCCAGCTGGAGCGGGCCGAAGCGATAGGCCGGGCCGGAGTCGAGCTCGAGCTGCAGATGGGCCTGGTGCTGGGCCGGGTCGATGTCGGCCAGGCTGTGCGCGATCCTGGCCTGTGCATAGCGGTAGCGGCTGAGCGTGCGCAGCGCCTCCTGCTTGGCGCCATCCCAGTCCTCCTGCCGGAACACCTTGCCCTCCAGCAGCGGCCAGTTCGCCTGCAGCGCCACCCGCTGGCCGGCGGCAGCGGCATCGTCGCGCGCCGGGCCTTGCAGCGCCACGCGCCAGTCGGCCACATGGGTCAGCGGGCCGGGCTCGACCTCGATCCGCACGGTCGGTTCGCCCCCTCCGTGTTCGACCAGCCTGAGGTCGATGGCCGGCGCAAAATGCCCCTGGGTCGCGAGCAGCTGGCGCAGGTCGGCCGGGGCGGTGAGCAGCAGGCGCTCGAGTTCGGCGCGGCTGAGGTCGGTGAACTGGCTGAAGCGCTGCAGTTCGGCATGGCGCAGCAGGAAGGCGTCGAGCGGCGCCGGCGCGATGATCTCGAGCCGGAACGGCCGTCCGGCCTGGCGTTGGTCCGGGGCAGTCGCTGCCGACGCAGGGGGGGCGCTGTCATCCTGCGCCAGGGCCAGGCCAGGCAGGCCGAGGCCGCCGAGCAGCAAGGCCAGGCAGCAGGCATTCAGCAGCGATGGCCTGGTCGGTTGGGCAGCGAGCATGAAATCCATGGGTCAGGGCTTGAATTTAACAGCCGAAGCGCGTTTGCAGAACCCTGGATGCCAGGGTCTACTGTTCCAGCATGTCCCAGGCCAGCTTGGCGATCAGCACCGCGACGACCAGCAGGAAGGCCACCCGCACGAAGCCCGCGCCGCGCTTGAGCGCCAGCGCGGTGCCGACCTGCGCTCCGGCCAGGTTGCAGGCCGCCATCAGCAGCGCCACTCCCCAAAGCAGCGGCACATGGCTGGCGAAGAATGCGATCGCCGACAGGTTGGTGGCGGCATTGATCACCTTGGCGCTGGCCGAGGCGCGGATGAAGTCCATGCCGAACAGGCGCACGAAGCCGAAGATCAGGAAGCTGCCGGTGCCGGGGCCGAAGAAGCCGTCGTAGAAGCCGATCACCAGGCCGAGCAGGGCGGCGCGCCAGCGGTCGGCCTTCACCAGCGCGCGGGTCTCGACATGGCCCAGGTCCTTGCGCCAGAAGGTGTAGGCTGCCACCGCGATCAGCAGCACCAGCACCAGCGGGCGCATTGCCTCGCGCGGCAGCCAGGCGGTCACCGCCGCGCCCAGCCAGGCGCCGAGCAGCGCCGCCAGCGTGGCCGGCAGCACCACGGCCCAGGGAATCGTGATCCGCCTCGCGTAGCGCCACAGCGCCGAGGTGGTGCCCGCGATGCTGGCGAGCTTGTTGGTGCCAAACAGGGTCGGGATCGCGGCCTGCGGGAACTGCGACAGCAGCGCCGGCAGCTGGATCAGTCCACCGCCGCCGACCACGGCATCGACCAGACCGGCGAAGAAGGCGGCCGCCGCCAGCCACAGGTAGCTGAACTCCATGCTCACTTCATCAGCTGGCGCATCGCCTGCTCCAGTCCGAGCAGCGTCAGCGGGTACATCCGGTTGCCCATCAGCTGGCGGATCAGGTCCACGCTCTGGCGGTACTGCCAGACGCCCTGTGGCTCCGGGTTGATCCAGGCGCAGTGCGGGAAGGCGTCGGTCAGGCGCTGCAGCCACGCGGCGCCGGGCTCGGGGTTGTCGTACTCGACGCTGCCGTGCGGGTAGAGGATCTCGTAGCTGCTCATGGTGGCGTCGCCGACGAAGACCAGCTTGTAGTCGCGCTGGTACTTGCGGATCACGTCCCAGGTGTCGAAGCGCTCGGCGTGGCGGCGCCGGTTGTTGCGCCACAGGTGGTCGTAGACGCAGTTGTGGAAGTAGTAGAACTCGAGGTGCTTGAATTCGTTCTTCGCAGCCGAGAACAGCTCCTCGACCTGCTTGACATGGTCGTCCATGCTGCCGCCGACATCCATCAGCAGCAGCACCTTGACGCTGTTGTGGCGCTCGGGGACCATGCGCAGGTCGAGCCAGCCCGCGTTGGCCGCGGTGGCGCGGATGGTGCCCGGCAGGTCGAGCTCGAGCTCGCTGCCGGTGCGCGCGAACTGGCGCAGCCGGCGCAGCGC
>CAZJQH010000021.1:0-1704 GCA_964547895.1 uncultured Chitinophaga sp.
CAATTCGGTTTCAGCGGCCCCGGTCAAATCCGCGGGGTGTTTGCGTCGATGTCGTACAACTACCCGGCCACGCTGTATGTGCAGGGTCAATTCACGGTGGCGCGGCGCATCCTGTCGGACAGCGGCAAGACCGAAGACCTCGGCGCGCTGGCGACGGTGCCGTTCAATTTCACCCCGGCTGATTTCGGCCTCGACCCGGCCACGATGCAGCCCGACCCGAACGCGACGCCCAAAACCTACGTGGGCCGCCACCCGGCCACCGATGCACTGACGGGCCGCACATGGTCCCTGGCCGCCGTGATGGAGGCGCTGTACAGCCTGCAGCGGGGCCGCTGGGACGAGCACCTCGACGAGCGCTACCCCGTCGCGCCGCCTGCGCCGGCCCCGGAGCCCGAGCCCGAGCAGCCCTGAGCCTGCCGCCATGCCCCGCGTCCTCGTCATCGCCTCGCGCAACGCTCGCAGCGCCAGCTCGGCGCTGATCCGCGCGGCCCAGGCGTGGCGCGCGTGGTCGCACACCACCGACGTGCTGACGGCCGGCGACCACACCCGCACCGTCGAGGCGATCGCCCTGCGCGGCGGCATGACCGAGAGCACCGTCGCCGACCTGCACACCCGCAGCACCGCCCGGCTGGTGCTGTCGCGCGAGGTGTCGTCGGACACGGCCGCAGCGCGCGATGCGTGGCTGCTGGCCCAGGTCGGCCGCGGGTATGACTGGACCGGCGCTGTCGGTGCCGCCTGGATGCAGTGGCGCGCGTGGGATGACCCGTCGCGGTGGTGGTGCAGCGAGGCCACCGCGGTGTGCGCCGCCACGCACGGCCTGCTGCCCATCAGCCCCTACATCCGCGGCGTCATGCCCACGCAGTGCGTGGATCTGCTGCTGGCGGCCGGGTGGGAAGTGACGAGTGACGCATGCCAACCCTGACCCCTCCCACCATTGAGCCCGTCACGCTTGACGAGGCCAAGTTTGCCGCGCGCCTGACCGGCAGCACCGCGTTTGATGCCATGCTGCCGCTGTATATCCAGGCTGCCCGCGAGATTGCCGAGGCCGAAACCGGCGTGCGCTGGATGGCGCAGAAGGTGCGCGAGGAGTTCACCGAATGGCCGGCCGCCACGCAAGTGATCCGCCTGGCTGGGCCGACTGCGGTGGCCATCAGCTACTGGTCGCAGGCCGGCGCTTGGACCAGCTTGCCATCCAATCAGTTCTTTTGGGCCGATGCCAACCCGGGGCTGATGATCGCCCCTCCTGTCGGCAGCACCTTCCCGATGCTGGGCGATGTCGCTGTCGGCCCGCGCGTGCGCGTTGACGTGGATGTCGGCGTGGCCACGCGCGCTGCCGCTCCGGCCGCCGTCAAGACCTTCATCATGGCCATGGTCGCGTACTGGATCGACAACCCGCAGGCGTTCACCGATCGGCCGCATGTGGCGTCGCCCGCCATTGCGCGGCAGCTTGACACGGTGCGCGAGGCGTTCTGACTGCCATGGCCACGCTGAACACCTGGATCGCCGTGAAGGCCCGCGCAGCCGGCGCCGACGTGCTGGGCCAGCCCAGCGGCGCTTGGTCGGTGACGGTGTGTGAGGCCTGGGCCGACATCCTGCACCCCAGCGGCCGGGAGGCGATTGCCGGCGGCGCCGAGGCGGCGCTGGTCAAGGCCAGCATCCGCATGCACTACCGCGATGACGTGCTGGAGGGCATGCGCGTCTACA
>CAZJQH010000021.1:1804-5532 GCA_964547895.1 uncultured Chitinophaga sp.
GCGGCCATCGCCACGGTCTGCCCGCGGGTCTATCCCGTGCTGGCGCCGATCCGCACCACGCGGCCCTACGTCACCGTGCAGAACATCGGCGGCCGGCCGATCTACTCGATTGACAGGGTGCCGGCCGACAAACGGATGTTGCGCTTCTTCGTCAAGACCTGGGCCAGCAGCAAGGTTGAAGCCCTCACGCTCATGCGCCTGGTCGAGCAAACGCTGATGGCCGTGCCGATGACGACGTTCATCGCGCGCGTCGAGTCCGAGCCGCTGGACGACATCGAAACCGATGTCGAGCCGTGGCTGTACAGCGAACAGCAAGAGTTCATGGTGATCGGCCCGCGCTGACCTGACAACAGCCTAGCCCGCCACCACCCCACCAGCCCGCCCGGGAAACCGCGGCGGGCTTTTTCGTTGCCCGTCATGGGCTTCACCTCAATGCCCGCGCCAGCGGGCTTTTTCTTTTGAAGGAGCCTTTCAATGGCCTACAAATTCCCTGACGGGGCATCGTTCCAGTTCTCGACCACCTTCGCGGCGGCCAAGACCATCAGCGCCTTTACCAACGCGAACCCGGGCGTGGCCACCAGCACCTCGCACGGCTTCTCGGACGATGACGAGCTGCTGTTGGTGAGTGGCTGGGAAGACGCCACCGATTCCGTGTACCGCTGCGATCAACTGACCGCCGACACCTTCACCCTGAAGAACCTGGACACCACGAACACCACGTTCTTCCCGGCCGGCGCCGGCGCCAGCAGCACCGTGCAGAAGGTCAGCAGCTGGCAGGTCATCCCGCAGGTGCTCAGCATCGCCACGGCCGGCGGCGATGCGCGCCGCGCCACCATCTCGCCGCTGTCGCGCCGCACGCCCATCAACGTGCCGCTGGGCCTGAACCCGATCGACATCACGCTGACGATCGGCCACGACGCCAGCAACGCGGTCTATCAGACCATGCTCGGCATCAGCCGCGCCCTGACCAAGGTCGCGTTCAAGCTGGTGCTGGCCGATGGCTCGGCCACCTACGGTTACGGGAACATGGTCGTGGGCAGCATGCCCTCGATGCAGTCGGGCCGCGAGAACCAGGCGACGGTGGCCATCAACCTGCTCGGCCGCGACGTGGCCTACGCCTGACCCTGACGCGCGGCCAGCCTGCCGCGCTACCCCGAGCACCGACCCGGCCGGCGTCTCTCCTTTCGCGGGGAGAGCGTCGGTCGGGCACGGGCATTACCACTCCCCGCGAAGGAACCCAACATGGCCAAGATCGTCCTGGGAAAGCGCCCGCAGAGCTTCAAGCGAACCGTGTCGTTCACGATGGTGGACGGCGACACCGGCGAACTGACGCTGACCTTCAAGTACCGCACCAAGCGCGAGTTCGCCGCGCTCATCGACGAACTCTCGCAGCCCGCCGCGCAGGCCGAGCCGGCGCAGGATGCCCAACTCAGCATCGAAGGCGTGCCGCAGCCCCAGGCGCTGCCCGAGCCGGCGGCTGAGCAGCCGGTCAAGATCCCGCAACTGTCGGAGTTCATGGCCGTCACCATCGAATCGCAGGCCGACTACATCCTCAAGATCGCCGAGGCCTGGGATCTGGATGCGCCCTTCGACCGCGAGCACGTCATCGCCTTCTGCGACGAGCAGCCCGGCGGCGCCCTGGCGGTGATGTCGAAGTACCGCGAGGCCATCACCGAAGGCCGGTTGGGAAACTGACGGCCGCGGCGCGTGCGCGCTTCGCCCCGCAGCGCACCGCCAAGCGGCGCAACGGCTTTGACCTGTCGCACCTGTACGCGCCACCGGAAGACATTGAAGTCTGGCCCGAGAACCTGCCGGCCTGGCAATTGTTTGACCGGGTGGCAACGCAATGGCGCACCGGCTTCAATGGGCCTGTCGGCTTGGACTATGGCGCCGCGTACCCGGTCATGGAACGCATGAGGCTGTGCGATGCAGACTGGCTTGACATGCTGGATGACCTGCGTGTGATGGAACAAGCCGCCATGGCCCAGATTGCCGAGAACGCCAACGAGGCCTGAGACGATGACGCAGGAAAAGAAGGTCCAGACCGCGATGGTCATGGACGTGCGGCCGTTCGAGCAGGCCGCACGCGATGCCGTGCAGACCATGGCGCGGGCCGCTGACGACATCAGCGAGCAGGGCAGGCGTGCCGGCAAAGGCCTCAAGGACGGCATCGAGGAAGGCGGCAAGCAATCCGAGCGATCCGTCGATGCCGCCACCAAGAGCATCAGCGACCGCATCCGGCGCCTGACCAAGGATGCGCAGCGCGAACTGTCGGCGCTGGCGGCGTCGTCAGCGGGCGGTGCTGGCAGTGCTGCAGCACTGGAGTACGAAGCCGTCCTGAAAGGCGGCGACCCAGCCAAGCTGCAGCCTCAAATTGCCGCCTACCGGGAGCTGAAGGCCACGGTGGACAGCCTGAAAGAGTCCATGCGGCAGTCGGCCGCTGGCGACGAATTTCTGGCTTCCATTCAAGCGCGCACCCAGGCGCTGCAGCGGCAGTCGCAAAGCCTCAAGATGACCGAGGCCGACATGCTGGCGCTGAAGGCTGCCGAGCGGGGCGTTGCCCAGCAGGCCGAGCCGTTCATCTCAAAACTCAGGGAGGCCGAGGCGGCGGCAGATGCGGCAGCCTTGGCGTCCAGGCGCAAAGCCGAGGCTGATCGCTTCGTTGCCGGCGTCATGGCCCAGGCCAACGCCATCGGCAAGTCGCGCGCCGACTTGATCGAGATGCAGGCCGCGCTGAACGGCACTACCAAGGAGCTTGCCCCCTACATCGCCGCGATCCGCCGGGCGGACGGCGAGATGACCGGCATGGGCCGCAGCGCCAAGGAAATGCAGTGGGCCATGCGCGGCCTGCCGGCGCAGTTCACCGACATCTGGGTCAGCTTGGCCAGCGGCCAAAGCCCGATGACGGTGTTCATCCAGCAGGGCGGTCAGCTCAAGGATATGTTTGGCGGCATTGGTCCGGCGGCGCGGGCTATGGGCGGCTATTTCATCGGGCTGGTCAACCCGTTCACGGTGGCTGCCGCGGCGGCCGGCGTGCTGTTTGCGGCGTTCCAGTCGGGCAGCAACGAGATCACCAAGCTCAATCAAGCCGTGATCCTGTCGGGTCAGAAGCTCGGCGTCACGGCCGGGCAACTCCAGGACATTGCTGCCGCGGTGGCGGCCACGGGCGCAGGCACGCAAGGCGCCGCATCCGAGTTCCTGGCGATGATCGCCAAGGATGCCAAGGTGTCCGCCGAGGAGCTGGGCCGATTCGCCCAAGCGGCGCTGGCCATGGCGCGCGTTGGCGGCCCGGCAGCCGAGGAAACCGCCAAGGCCTTCTCTGAGCTTGGCAAAGACCCGCTGCAGGCCAGCATCAAGCTGACGGGGCAGTACAACTACCTGACCAAAGCGACTTTCGAGCAGATCAAGGCGCTGGAGGAGCAGGGGCGCACTACCGAGGCGGCCACCGTGGCGCAGCGCGCGTTTGCTGACTTCCTGCAGAAGCGCACGCCCGAAATGACGGAAGCGCTGGGCAGCATCGAGCGCGGCTGGATCAGCATCAAGAGCGCCATCGCTGGCGCATGGGATGCCCTGAAGAACATCGGTCGCGCCTCCACCACCAGCGCGCAATACGAGAGCGTCAACAAGCAGATCGAGGCGCTGCAGTCGGGCCTTGGCAACTTCCGAGGAGACGCCGAGCGCCGCAAGCAGATCGAGGATGAGATCGAGCGCCAGCGCCAGCGCTCCAA
>CAZJQH010000021.1:5632-20004 GCA_964547895.1 uncultured Chitinophaga sp.
AACTTCCGCGACACGCTGGTCAATATGTTCCGCACGCTGGTGCTGCGGCCCATCATCCAAGCGGTGGTGAACCCCGTGGCCATGGCCATCACGGGCGGGCTGGGCATCGGAGGCACAGCCTCTGCGGCCACCAACATCGTCGCGCAGCAGGGCGGCTCAAGCGTGGCGCAGTCGCTGCAGAACCTGTACCGCACGCTGACGGGATCGTTTGATGCCGTTGGCAACAATGTGGCCGCAGCGGCAAGCAAGCTGGGCAAGTGGTTGTCCACCAGCACCTCCGAAACCATCAGCCAAGCCGGCGGCACGCTGATGCAGTACGCCGGCCAGATCGGCGCAGGCGCGCAGGTCGTTGCCGGGGCCGCAGCCGGCATGGGCTTGCGCCGCGCAGTGGGTCGCGGCTACGAAATCAGCAGCGGCTACAGCACCTTCCAGGACATCGGCGTCGCCGTGGCCACGGCCATCGGCGGCCCGGTGCTGGGCGCGATTGCCGGCATCACCACCGGCCTGGTCAACCGCGCTTTTGGCCGCGCCCCGAAAGCCGTCTCAGAAAGCGGCATCGAAGGCACGTTCATGGCCGGCGACGCCACCGGCGAGTCCTTTCAGAATTGGGTCAAGAAGGGCGGCTGGTTCCGATCCAACAAGTACGGCACCGACCGTACCGCACTGGATGCCGAGCTTTCCGCCGCGCTGGATGCCGGCGGCCTGGCCGTGCTCAGGCAGACCGAGGCGTGGGCCAAGGCCCTGCAGTTGCCGGCCGAGTACCTGACGCAAGTCACCACCAGCTTCCGGGTCAAGCTGACTGGCGACGCAGAGAAAGACAAGGCGGCAATTGCCCAGGTCATCCAGGACTACGGGGTTTCGCTGGCCAGCATCTATGAAGACGTGCTGCAACCCCTGCAGCGCGAAGGCGAGAACCTGGCCGACACGCTGGGCCGGGTGTCGATGCTGGAATCCTTCAGCCGCAATCTGAACGCCCTGGGCGGCGTGTTCAGCCGCGTGGCCAACCTCGGCATCGACGTGCGCGAGTCCTTCATCGCCATGGCCGGCGGCATGGATGAGCTCATGGCCAACGCGCTGGGTTTCGCGCAGAACTACTACAGCCGCGAGGAGATCGCCGGCCTGCGCGCCAATGAGATCCTGCAAGCGTTGATGGCTGCAGGCATCGGCGCTGCTGGCGACATCGGCGGCAGCGAGAGCCGTCAGGAGTTCCGCCGCTTGGTTGAATCGGTGGACGTGAGCACCGAGACAGGCCGGCAGCAACTGGCCACGCTGTTGAGCGTGCAGGGCGCCTTCACCGACGTGGCCGACTACCTGGCCGAAACCGGCGCCACGCTGGCGCAAGCGGCCACGCAAGCGCCTGACGCCGGCCCGCTTACCAGCCTCATCAGCCCGCTGCAACAGCAGACGGATGCGACCAACAGCCTCACCGGCGGCATGACGAACCTGCGCACAAGCATTGAGCGCCTGATTGAGACGATGCGCCAGCAGGTGGCCGCCGCCATGCCCGCCGCAGCGCCCGCGCCTGCCTTTGCCGGCTGGCCGACCGAGGTGATTGACTACACCAACCCGGGCGGCGCCTGATGCGGTCGATCAGTTCAGCGCTCGCGGCAGCCCTCGGCGCGGCCGTCCAGCGGCCGGCAGTGCTGGTGGAGGTGCATTTCAGCCCTGTGCTGCGGCTCAGTTCAGGGCCGACGATTACCTGGGGCGGCTACACCTGGCAGGCGGCCGACATCGGCCTGGATGCGCTGCGCGTGGATGCCTTCAGGATCAGCGGCACGCTGGTGCTGGGCAATATGTCGGGCAGCAATGGCGCGCTGGCCATCGGGCAGGGCGTTCAGGACCGCACGATCAAGGTCTGGGCCTTCGACGCGGCGGCCACGGCATCGCCCGATGTCGTCTGGATCTGCCAGGCTCAGGGCTCGGCCACGCGGATTGACGAGCGCGATGTTCGCATCGCCCTTCGCCACCGCTGCGAACTCATCACCACGCCGCGCACGGTGGTCAGCGCGTCTTCGGGCTTCAACCAGCGCGTGGCCGCCGGAACCGTGTTGCGCATCAACGGCATCGACTACCGAGTGGAGCGCGATTCGTGAGCGACTTTCCGCGCCTGAAGTACATGCTCGACGATTCATCGTGCGAGCCCCTGAGCGGCCACGAGACGGTGCGCGCCACCAATGGCGCCCTGCATGTGCGTCGCCTGTTCTCGTCGGACAAGCGGAACTGGATTCTGTCCTTCCTGCTGGACAACACCGACCTGGCCGCACTGATGACGCACTACGGCGCCAACAAGGATGCCAGCTTCAACTTCTACTGGCCCGGCGATGCACAGACCTACAGCGTCAGCTATTCGGCCGCGCCGCAGCCCTCGCGCGTGGGGCCGCTGCATTCGCGCGTGCGCGTTACGCTGATGGAGCGCTGACCCCGTGGCCACCATGCCCTACACCGGCAGCTACAGCGCGCCGCAGCTCGTCTTCGCGGGCCTGACGATCCCGCCGGCCAAGAGCATCAACGCCGCGGCCGGCCAGCAACGCACCGTCGCCGTTGCGGCCGATCGCGCCCTAGTGCCGCTGACCTATGGCGAGGACCGCGCCACCGCGTTGATCCTCAATGTGCTCATCAGCGGCACCGACCCGGGCCTGATGCTGGTCCAGTGCCTGTGGGGCCATGCGCTGGATGCCATCAGCGCGATCAAGCTCAACGGCGAGGCCCTGCCCAGCGGCGCGACCGTCACGCACTACACCGGCAACCAATCCACCGCCGACGCGGCGCTGGTGGCGGCCTTCGCCGCGCAGTCGATTACCTACACCGACACGCTGGCCGGCTACGCCTATTCCGTGGTGGCGCTGCCGGTGGTGGCCTTCAGCGGCCAGCTCACCATCACCGCCACGCTGCGCGGGCGCAAGGTCTACGACCCCCGCAAAGACAGCACGGCCGGCGGCAGCGGATCGCACCGCCTCGCCACGCCGGCCACCTGGGAGTGGAGCGATTGCCCGGCCCTGTGCCTGGCCGACTGGATCGCTAACGCCACCTATGGCGCGGGCGAATCGGTGGATTGGGCCAGCGTGCCCGCCGCGGCCAACGCCAACGACACCATTGTCGGCAGCGCCCCGGGCGAAAAGCGCCGGCTGCTGGGCCTGACGATCAACAGCGCGGCCCAGGTGGCCGACATGGCCGAGGCCCTGCGCGCCTATGCCGGCTGCTGGCTGGTGCCCACGGGCGACGGCGTGCGCCTGCTGCCCGATGCCGATGCCTCGCCCGCGGCCACCTACAGCCACGCCTCGGGCAACATCGCCGCCCTGTCGCCGCTGCAGCTGCCTGACCGTGCCGCCGCGCCCACGGTGGTGGAGGTGGTCTACAGCGACATCAGCACCGGCGAGCGGCGCGACGCCAGCGCCGAGGCCGCGCTGCCAGGCGTGGGTACCACGCTGCCCTACCGGCGCAGCACCGTGCGGCTGCCCGGCATCCAGCGCTACAGCCAGGCCAACCGCGAGGCCATCGAGCGGCTGAACAAGCTCAGTCTGGAGGGCGTGGCCACCACGCTGGAAACCTTCGACGAAGGCATCCAGCACCAGCCCGGCGACATCATCGCCGTCACGCACCCCGTGGGCCTGAGCGCGACCACGATGCGCGTGGTGGCGGTGGATCTGGCCGGCCCTGGCCGCTGGCTGCTCGACCTGATGCGCCACGACCCGGCCAGCTACAGCAGCAGCGTGGTGGTGGCCGGCACCATCGCCGATCCGTCGCGCCGCATCAACCCGGGCCCGGCCAGCGACGTGACGGGCGCCGCGGCCACCGTGTCATCGGGCTTGATCCGCGTGACCTGGGCGCCGTGCCCGGACACGGGCTATGACAGCACCGAGGTGCGCACCGCCGACGCCAATTGGGGCAGCTACGCGGTGGCGCCGCTGTTTCGGGCGAAGGCGAGCGAGTTCCCCTATCTGGTGACGGCCACGGGCAGCTACACGTTCCACCTGCGGCACATCTCGAATGGCAACCCGTCCGCCAACACGGTGACGGTGACGCTGGTGGTTACCCCGGGCGACCTCAGTACCACGCTCGCACTGTTCTTCTCGCCGCCAAGCGTCAACCTGAGTTATCTGCCAGGGGTTGGCATCACCAACATCTCGCAGGCCTCCACGCAGATCATCGTGCGCGATTCGTCGGGCACTGACATGACGGCGAACTACGATTTCGCCAAGACCGACAACGGGGTGACCTCCACGTTGAGCGGCACCACGCTAACTATTGACAACGTGGGCAGCGGAGGCGCAGCGCCCTACGTGGTGTTTTTCGCACGCTTGAACGGCACGATCGTTGATGAAGGGCCGTATGCGCTGGCCGGCACGAAGGGGGGCGACGTAACCATCAGCGCGTCAGGCGGGCCGTTCGCCAGCACCGGATGCGCCGTTTTCAATGGCGCCGCGAGCCCTTGGGGCGATGACGGCCAGATCAATTACCTGGTTCCGGCAGAAATTACACCGACAGACGTAAATACGTCGCTCTCGCTGTGGGTAAAGATTAACAACGTAAACAGCGGAACTTTTCAGCCGCTAGTTGGGCTGGGGCCGTTTTGGAACATTGAGTTTTACGGTTCAGGGTGGACTGGCGGGCTGCCGACCATCACGTTTAACTGGTTCGGTTTCCGTGAAAACATATCGAACAATAGCACAAGCCCAACAGCATTCGAAAGCTTGAATGCCGCAACCTCGGCGCTGACTTCAAATACGTGGCACTTCATCGAGGCTGTCTACGACAAATCATCGTCAAAGATGATATTGTTTATTGATGGCGCAAAAATCGCTGAAAAAACCACGTCCCCCGCTGGAGCCGGCCTTGGGCTAATATGGCAACGAAATGCAGTCTATGGGCAAAATCACGCGACAGTTTTAAGAATTGGTAGAAATTTTGGTGCCGGTTACTCCTATGGCACTTACGGGGCCATCGCAGAGGTTTGCTTGCAGGTAGGCGGGGCCGTCCCAACGTCAAGCTACACCAAGCCAACGGCGACACGCGGGGCAGTTGTGCCTCCAGCCACCGCGTCGGTGCTGGTCACGGCAACGCCAAAAGCTGGCGGCTCATCCATCAGCAATTCGTTTTATGCGTACACCGCGCGTGCCGCTGCGCCTGTCGTGGTAGTGGTTCCTTCGCGCACCACGGGCATAGTTGAGGCTGATTGGGACAACTCAAACCAGTCTTATTCGCAAACGGCCATGACATATCAAGTCTTGGTTGACGGCGTTGACCAGACGGCGCAATGGCAAGCGCGCGGCATTCACAACGCGCCCTCCGCAGACATGGGCATGACCTTATCAAGAGGGAGTTTTGTTGTTACATCAAAAGCGTCAAGCTCCAATATAACGGCTACCATCAACATTGGCAGGCCAGGCTATCGCACACAAGTGCTGGAATACTTGATAAGCACAAGCTATCGTGGGCAAAAAACTGTAATTCCTGGGGGCACTTCGGCGCTAACGGTTCAGGCCACTTGGGATGACGGCGCTCGCCTGAATCTTCCTCTGTCTGCAAGCGTTACGGCGCTTGACGGCAATACAGTCGTCACCAGCAGCTACACCTGGGGCGTCAGTGCTTCTTCAGGCCTCACGCTGAGCGCATCCAGCGGCTCAAGCGTCAACCTGACCGGCATGGCAAGCGGCACGAGCGCCGGCACCATCACGTTCACCGGCACGCGGTCGAACTGGCCGACGTTGACGTGGACCGTGACCGTCACCAAAGTGCTGGCCGCCCAGCCCGTGGTGCTGCCGAGCGGCACCACCAGCCTCGGCGTGGCCGCCACCTGGGACGATGCGAGCAACACGAACCTTCCGCTGGCCGGCAGCGTGGCCGCGATTGAGCAGGGAAGCAATGCCAACGTCACCAGCTCCTACGCTTGGACCGCCACGGGCAGCGCCGGCCTGACCGTCACCAACACCGGCGCTGCTTTCTCGCTCACCGGCATGGCATCAGGCACGCTCACCGGCACCGTGACGATGACAGGCACGCGCGCCTCGTGGCCCACGCTGACGTGGACCACCAGCGTGACCAAGGCCCTGGCTGCTCAGGCCTCTGTCACGACCACCGGGCCTACCTCCATCGGGGTGTTTGCCACTTGGGACGATGCCACGCTGTTGTTCCTGCCCATCGGCGGCAGCATCGTGGCCATTGACCAGGCCACGGGCGCCACCGTCACCAGCTCCTACACCTGGAGCAGCGCAGCATCATCCGGCCTGACCGCCACCAACAGCGGCGCGCAGTTCAGCATTTCCGCCATGGCTGCCGGCGTGATGGCCGGCACCATCACGATGACCGGCACTCGCTCCGGGTGGCCCACTGTGACGCACGTCATCGCCGTGCAAAAGACGCTGCAGGCTCAGCCCACGGTGGCGGCCAGCGGCACGGCCACTCTGCAAGTCCGCGCCAATTGGGACGACACAAGCCGCCTCAACCTGCCGCTTTCCGGCGCCGTCGTGGCCACCGATCAGGCGACAGGGACTGCCGTCACCAGCTCCTACACCTGGGTGGCCACCGCCACCAGCGGGATCTCCGTCACGAACACGGGCGCCAGCTTCAGCGTCACCGCCATGGCCAGCGGCACCAACACCGGCACCGTGACGATGACGGGCACGCGCACAGGCTGGCCGACGCTCACTTGGGCGACAGGCATCACGAAGGTGCTGGATGCGCAGCCCGTCGTGGTGGCCGGCGGCCCGAGCGCGATCACGATTGCAGGGTCTACCGATGGCAGCGTGCCATCCATCAATCTGCCCGTGACGGCAACCGTCACCGCCACCGACGCCGGCACCAGCGTGGCCGGCTCCTACAGTTGGAGCGTCAGCGCCAGCAGCGGCATCACGGCGTCGATCAGCAGTGGCTCGACGGTGCAGGTCACAGCGATGACGGACTCGACCGACACCGGCACGCTGACCGTCACCGGCACCCGCAGCGGCTGGCCGACGCTGACCTGGGTGATCGCGGTGACCAAGACGCGGCTGCTGGCGCCATACAACAAGGTTGTGCCGATCATCCCGGCGATCAATGCCTTCGTGACCAACAGCGGCACGGCCAGCGCCGATGTTCGCTTCAACACGGACGGCACGATCCAGCGCCGCAGCAACGGTGGAAGCTGGTCATCGGCCGGCCAGTGGTTCAACCCGACTGGCGGCACGCCGGGCAACACGCACGACATCTTCCGCGCAGGCACTTGGCAGGCATTGAGCAGTGCCGTGACCTACTCGGCAAGCGCCACCGGAGACGGCAACAGCGACACGCTGCAAGACACGCTGCTGATTGCCGCGTCGTCGGATCGCTCCACGATCCTCGGATCGTGCCAGGTCTTCCTGTATGTCTACGTGAACCCCGCCTGACCGTCAGGCCGTGCGCCAGCGGCCGTGTACCTGACCAACCCACGAGGATCGAGCATGATCGAAACCGCCATCACCATCGCCGCCACCGTCGCGGCCTATCGGGCGCTGCTGGCCCTGTGCAGCACCGGCCGGCCGGGCAGCAAGCGCGAACGCATCGGCGCGGTGCTGGGCGGTCGTGTGACGGCGCAGCTCAGCGGCGGCCCTGGTCCGACTCGCCCGCGGTGACGCAGTGACCACCGATGGCAAGCGGCCACCGGCACCGCCAGACCTTCCGCCAGAGGTCATTGAGCACATGCGGCAGTCCTATGAGGACCACAAGTTCCGTGCTCGGCTGGTGGGCATCGTCGTCCGCGCGTGCAAGGCGTTCGCGGCTTTCGTATTGACCACCAGCGCGACAATTGTCGTCCTGGGCAACGCATGGGAAGGTGCCAAGCGATGGCTGGGATCGTTCGTAAAGTAGCGTCGTGGGCGCATGCCTTTGACGAGGCTGTCGAAGTCCTGAATCCCATTTGGAATGCGGCCATCGTGCTGGGCCTCGGCTCGCTGGCGTGGCTGGCGTTCGACCGCGAGCCGCCATTCGAGGTGCTGCAGGTCTATCCAGCCCAGGCCAGGCCGGGCGAGCAGGTGCAGATCGTGGCCAAGGTGCGCCGCGACCTTGACCGCAACTGCGCCTCGGACATGAGCCGTTACGTCTTCGACAGCCGCGGCATGCGCTGGGACGAGCCAACGCGGCACTTCAGCGCCGAGACCATCGAGGTGCTGGCCGGCTCGCAGCCTGACATGCTGCGGCTGTCGGTGATGGTGCCATTCGACGCGCACCCCGGCCCCGGCAAGGTGGTGAGCGACTTGGAGTACCGCTGCAACATCACGCACGCCGCATGGCCGATCAGGGTCACCGCCGTGATGCCGTTCACCGTCCTGCCGCGGCAGTGAGCCCGGCCGCGCTGCTGCTGATCGCATGCGGCGCGCGGCACTACGGCTGGCAGTGGGCCGGCGAGCACGGCGCCGAAGCCTGGAACATCGTCAGCGCACTGACCTTCGCGCTGCTGGCGTGGCGCGTGTGGGTGGTTGACCGCTCACGGTCGGCCGCCTGGGCGCTTGGCGTGCTGGCGCTGCATGAGGCGACCACCGTTGCGTGCTCGGCTGCATGGCTGCTGGTCGGCCCGTGGCCGATTCCGCCCGGCGTCGGCCAATGCTCGGCTGCCGTGGGCTTCGATCTTGACAAGGCCGGGGCACTTTTGCTGCTGCTGGCCGTGGTGCGGTTTGTTGCCGCGACGCAACCTGTAAGGTCTGACAGGTAGGAGGATCATGGACGCTCTGTTACAAATCGCGGGTGTCTGTCCCGCGTATACTTCGAGTTATGTGGCCCCGGCTCTCTGCGACGCAGTGGGCCGTGATGGTCGTCACCGCTGCGGCGGCGGCGGCACTGCTGCGCGAATTCATGGCCTGGGCGCAGCGCGTGGGCTGACGCCGGCAGCCCTGCGGGGTGCGGCATGAACACGCCGCACTTCACCTTGGCCGAGTTCGAGGCCAGCCAGACCGCCACACGGCTGCGCATCGCCAACCGCGTGCCCGATGCGCTGCTGCCCAACGCCAAGGCCACGCTGGAGATGCTGGAGCGCATCCGCGCCGCGCTCAGCGCGCACGCCAAGCGGCCTGTGCCCATCATCATCAGCAGCGGCTACAGGTCGGAGAACGTCAACCGCGCCGTGGGCGGCAGCGCGCGCAGCGATCACCTGACCGCCAGCGCCGCGGACATCACCGCTCCTTCATTCGGGCCGCCGCTGCAGGTCTGCCGATTCTTGGCGCCTCGCGTGGGCGAGCTGGGCATCGGGCAGCTGATCCACGAGTTCGGCGCGTGGATACACGTCAGCACGCGGATGCCCGAGAAGGCCATCAATCGCATCATCACCATCAGCCACGCCGGCACCAGCGTCGGCATCGTGGAGGCGTGACCATGGAATGGAAAGACATCGCCGGCACTGTCGCCAAGGCGGCACCAATGCTTGGCACTTTGCTCGGCGGGCCGGCCGGCGGCGCTGTTGGCAGCCTCATCAGTGCGGCGCTGGGCACGAAGGGGCCGGATGACACCGCGGCGATGCTGGCGGGCGACCCCGACGCGCTCGTCAAACTGCGCGAGGTTGAGGCCGAGAACGCCGCGCAACTGCGCGCGCTTGCAGTTCAGGCCGAGGCCAATCGCCTTGCGGCCGACACCGAGGCGCTGCGCATCGCGGCCGATGATCGCAAGGACGCCCGCAAGATGCCGCCGAGCCGCATCCCCGGCACGCTGGCGATCGGCATCACGGTCGGCTTCTTTGGCATCTTGGGAGTGATGTTGGCGGGCGTCTGGAGGCCGAACGACAACAACGCGCTGCTGATCCTGCTGGGCGCGCTCGGCACGTCCTGGGGGGCGGTCGTCAACTACTACTTCGGCAGCTCGGCCGGCAGCGCACGCAAAGACGAGATCCTTGCCGGCCACGGGGTGCGGTAGTGCGCCGCATCATCCACGCCGCCCTGGCCGCCATCGGCATCGTGCTGTGGCTGGTCCTGGCGGCCGGCGGCTGCGCGCTGGTGGCGCTGGCCGTGCTGGGCCACCGCGTCTGGCCGCAGGCAGACCGCGGGGACTGCTGGATCTACGCGCTGCCGCGCTGGGCGATCCATGGCGGCGGCCTGCGGATCACGATCAGCCGCGTCGGCTGGCTGCGCATCCCGCGCGCCGCGTGGATCAGGCCGGATGGCGTGATTGAGCGAGCCGAGCCGGTGCAGCGCGCCCGCACCGCACGCCAGTCGTGGTACGGACTGAAGACCCTGTATTTCCGCTACCGCGTGCGCCGTGAAGGCACTCCCGATTGACCCCGCTGTGATCGAGCGCGCGGCGCGGCGCGTGCATCTGGAGTGCCCATCGCTGGCACTGAACCGCGAGGATCTGGCGCAGGAGGGCTGGCTCGCGCTTTTGGAGGCCCAGGCCGCCGCCCGCCTGCCGGCCGACGAGCCGCACCGATCCGCTTATGCGGCTGTTCGAGCCATGGGCGCCATGCGCGACGCGCGCACCCGCGCCGAACGCGAGGTGCCAGGCGCAGACGGGGACGGAACGGTTCCTGAGCTGCCCGATGATGGGGCGCCGGACCCCGTTGGCCGGGTGTTCGTCCGGCAGCAACTCGCCCGCTTCCGATCTTCTCGCGGCGTGACCGAGGCCATGCGCCAGGTGCTCGACGGCCTGCTGGCCGGCCAGACGGTAGGCCAAATCGCCGCCAAACGCGGCTGCCACCCCAGCGCGGTGACTCAGATCGCGCGGCGGGTTGAGTGGTCCATGGCGATGGTGCGATAAATCTCCCAGGGAGATTTCCAGGGAGATTGTTGGGGATTCAGGGGTGGCCAAGGGGGAGTGCTTCATAGGTGAGCGATCCCCTAGAGCCCCCTGCAATTCCCCCTAGACTTGGTTCGAGTCCAATCGCGCCTACCAACAACAGAGCCCGGTAAGTCGTTGAATCTCAACGGTTTTCCGGGCTCTCTCGTTTCCGGACTTCGGTAGTCAGGGTAATTCCAAGGAGATTTAGCGCGGCGGCCAGTCGCTCGCGCTGCGCCCCGCCGTCTTGCCCCGGAATCCAGCGCGCGTAAACATCCAGCAGCATCTTGACCGAGTGGCCGGCCTGCGCGGCGATGTAGGCTGGGTTCACGCCGGCCATCAATGCTGCGGTGCAGTAGGTGTGCCGGGCACAGTACGGGCGCCGCCACCGGATGCCCAGCCGCTTCAGCGCCGGCCGCCAGTAGTGGTCTCGCTGGCTTCGCTCGTCGTGCCAGGCCCGGCGCGTGACCGGGTTCTGGAACACGTCGGCGCTGCTGCCGTCTTCGCGCTTGAGCATGGCCGTGTGCGGCTTCATGACCTTGAGCGCATCCAGCGCCAGCGGCACCAAGTCAACGTCTCGCACGGCGTGCGTCTTGGTGCCGTCCCGCTCGGCTCCGCGGAAGGTCCGCACGCGCTGCACCCGGGCCACGCCGGTGCGCTGGTCAATGTCATCCCAGCGCAGGGCGATGATTTCCTCGGGCCGCATGCCCGTGGCAAACGCCCACGCAAAGTAAGCCCATACCCGGGCGTCGTAGTGCTTCAGCAGGTCCGCCAGGATCGCGTCGCGCTCGGCCAGGGTGAGCGGGTCCGGCAGCGTCCGCACCACGCGCGCATTGCGCACGTCCAGTGCCGGGTTGGCTGCCGCCATGGCTCCGCGGAAATGCCGCCCCAGCACGCCGCGCAGCGGGATCAGCGCATTGTTCAGCAGCTTGGCGCTCGGCCACGGGTGCGCGGCGATCTTCGCCTCCAGCCAATCAGGCGTGATCGCGGAAAGCGGCTTGTCGGCCCCCAGCATCCGCTTCCATGCCGCCAGGGCGTTCCTGTACTGGTCGAGCGTAGCCGGGGCCAGGGTGTGGCGAGTGGCCAGCCAGGCGTCGGCAGCCTGGCCAAAGGTTCCGTCTAGGCTGCCGGCGTCGGCGCGCGGGCTGTCGGGGAAATGCCGGCGCAGCTCAAACGTGCCTGCGGCGATCTCGGCCCGGATCTGCGCGATCTGCCGGTGCGCGGCCTTGATGTTCGGATTCGTCGGCGCCACCGGCTTTCCCGCCAGCGTGATCGTCTCTCGATACGCCTTCCCGCGCCATGTGAACGCCAGCCGAATGCTCGTCTCGCGTACCTCGACCCCGCTGCCCCCTCGCCCCATTGGCTCCCCCGCTTTCCACCCATCGCGTGTATCCGGCGATGCTGATATGCACTCGCCCATCCGGCGCCCGCCGCCACACGTCGCCTTCGCGCCAGATCCCGGCCTCGATCTTGCGCTGGATCGCTTTCGGGCTGTACCCCGTGATCTCGGCTGCGCGCTCGATCAGAACGTAGGGGGTCAACGTGGCAATGAGCGGGGTCAATGCGTCGGGCATTTTTTAGGTCGGCGTATTTGGCGTCCCCGGTGCCTGACAAGCACTTACCGGAGGCTCCGGCGTGTTAGGCCGACGGCTGCTGCAAATTGAGGCATCCCCATCTCACGTTAGGCGCTTGCACCGGCTCGCGCGTTGCTTCGCCGCAGCATCGACCTACGGCTCCAACCCGCCCGCATACAGTACAGCGCCACAAATCGGCCTCATTCGACACATCGCAAGGCTGGTCATTGCTCACCCAGCGCCTGATTCCGTCAGCGCGCATGTACCACCGTCGCGGCCTTCCGGTTACAAGATCAATCAAGGTTCCAAATCCACCAGTAATTGCCATATTAAATCTCCCGCGCCTAACTCGGCGCTCAAATCGGACGCCCTGCGGGCGCCGTTTAGCTCTGCGTTAGGCCACAGCCGCATGCGCAGCCTTGCATTCGGCCAGCGCGTACCGTTTTGCGCACGGCTTGGGCGGGTTGTCATCCGGGTGGCAGGTACACGGCCTGTCACCCGGCTTCGGGCGCTCGTGCGAGTACATCGAATACTCCCATTCGTTGTCGCCGTAACGCGTGGCTTCGTCCTGGTGCATCGCCAAGCACTCCGGGTGCATCTTGTTCGTGCTGGCGTCGCCACCGTCATAGCAGCGCCAGCGCACGTAGGTTTCCCCGGCTGCAATGCTTTCGCCGCAACTCATGCAGCGGTGCGCCTTGCGGGCCTTCAGCGTCTCCACGTTCGTGCAGTGCATGCTCAGTTCCTCTCGCTTCTCAAACAGTGGCCTAACCATTCGCTCAACCGGACCTGCCCGGCAAGCCGGGCCGTCCGGTTAGCTCAAACGTTAGGCCTCAGAAACAGCCTTCTTGCGCGAAAGGGTGCGGCGCTTCGGCGGGCCTGGCTGGCGGGTACGCGGCGGGTCGCGCCGGCATGCCCATCAGTTCGCGGCAGGCGATGAACAGCGCGTCCTTCGTGCGGTTGTAGTCGTCGTCCGCGTCGTCGCTGGCCTGCAGCAGCGTTTCCTCTTCGCCTTCCTCGTGGTCGCCGCTATCCAGCCTCTCGGCCAGGTCGTCACCGCGGTCGTTTGCTTCGGTGAACTGCGCAGCCAGCTTGGCCACCTCCAGCAGTTCCAGAGCCTCGCTGCCGGTCAAGGTCGCGCCTTGCATCACGGCTTCCATCAGGTCGTTCAGCTTCTCCATCTGTTGCTCCTTGCTGGCACTGAGGCCTAACACTTCGGTCAACGCGACCCGCCACGGCGGTCCGCTCCATTTCGCTTCGGGTCAGTCGGTGCGCGCCGTGTCGGGCGCGTTACCTCGGGCGTTAGGCCACAAACTCGGCCGGCCCACTGCCTGAGTTCGGCAACAGCCGCACCCAGCCCTGCGGGACAACGATCACATCCCGGCTTTTGCAGCGGCGGTACTGATCGCCGGCCGAGGCACCGAGAGCCTTCACCCACTTCATGCCGCTAGGGTGGCTTTCGGCCATGTGTTCGCGCCAGTCGGGTCGGTCAATCCGCGCTGCCCAGCAGCTTGCGCGGCTAATGATCGCGTAGCCCTTGGCGGCTGCCTGCTTTGCCGTCATGGCTTGCGGCGCTTGCTTTGTCTTTGGCATTCCAACTCCTTCTCGGTGTGGCCTAACTAGCGCTTGCACCGGACTGCCTACGGCAGCCGGTGAAGCTGGACGTTAGGCCGCAAGGGGTGGCAGGTGTGCCCGCTCGGCCTCGGTCAAGTGGTGGTAGTCCCACGGGTCCAATTCCAGCGGCTTGCGCCAGTCAAACACCGGCCGCCCGTTGCGCACGATGCGGCCAATGGGCGCGCCAGTTCGGAAGTCCCGCGCCATGCACTGCACGCGGATCTGCAGTCCGTGCGTCTTGGTCGTGCGGCGGTCGCCCGCCTTGGGCTTCGGCTTGCTGGCGCCGGTGTAGTACCGCACGAGCACGGCATGCGGCCTAACAGGCTCTTGCACCGGAACCCCAACGGCGGGCCGGCTGTCTTCGTCGGTCATCTCGTCATCCTTCCTGGGTTGTCGCTCGCGCCGTTGTGGTCCGGTGAAGCGCGACGTTAGGCCCCATGCTCCAGCAGCAGCTTCATGCGGTCCAGCATCAGCGCGTCT
>CAZJQH010000022.1:0-19358 GCA_964547895.1 uncultured Chitinophaga sp.
GTCGTGATCATTCCAGTGCTGCTGCTCCTGGGCGGCCACCACGTCACGCGCCAGGCCTGGATCGCGGTCGCCCTGGCCACTGCCGGCCTGTATTACCTCAGCGTCAAGCCCGACGCCGGCATTGCCGCCGGCGACTGGCTGCAGCTCGGCGGCGCCCTGCTCTGGGCCGTCCATGTGCTGCTGGTCGGGCGGCTGGCGCGCCGGCATGATCCGCTGCGGCTGTCGGTGCTGCAGTACCTGGTCGCGGGCGTCCTGTCGCTGGCCGTGGCGCTGGCGCGGGAAACCATCACGCTCGACGGCCTCTGGCAGGCTGGCGGCGCGATCGCCTGGGGCGGCGTGCTGTCGATCGGCGTGGCCTACACGCTGCAGGCGATCGCGCAGCGCCACGCCATCGCCTCGCACGCGGCCGTGATCTACAGCAGCGAGGGCCTGTTCTCGGCGCTGTGCGGCTGGCTGGTGCTGGGCGAGCAGATCGGCCTGCGCGGCTGGCTGGGCGCCGGACTGCTGCTCGCGGCCATGCTGCTGGCGCAATGGCGGCCCTCTGCCGCCAGGCCGGCCTGAAACGTACCGCAGCCGATCGCCCGCAAATCCCGCAGGCGTGAGAAAATCGCCTGTTTTGACAGATTACAAAGAGATTCAAGATCATGGAAGCCGAACGCCTCAACGCCATCTCCGCCCGCCTCGCCGACCTGAGCTCGCGCGTGGTCGAGCTACGGGGGTATCTTTGACTACGATCACAAGGCCCTGAAGCTGAGCGAGGTCAACGCCGCGCTGGAGGACCCCACCGTCTGGGACAACCCCAAGCGCGCCCAGGACCTCGGCAAGGAGAAGAAGTCGCTCGAGGACGTCGTGCTGGTGCTCGACCGCCTGAGCGGCGAGCTGACCGACAACGCCGAGCTGTTCGAGATGTCGAAGGAAGAAGGCGATGACGCCGGCGTCGAGACGATCGAGGCCGAGGCCGAAAAGCTCGCCGCCGACGTCGAGAAGCTCGAGTTCCGCCGCATGTTCAACCAGGAAGCCGACCCGCTGAACTGCTTCCTCGACATCCAGGCCGGCGCCGGCGGCACCGAGGCCTGCGACTGGGCCAGCATGCTGCTGCGCCAGTACACCCGCTACGGCGAGCGCAAGGGCTTCAAGGTCACGGTCGAGGACATCACCGACGGCGACACCGCCGGCATCAAGAGCGCCACCATCAAGATCGAGGGCGAATACGCCTACGGCCTGCTGCGCACCGAGACCGGCGTGCACCGCCTGGTGCGCAAGTCGCCGTTCGACAGCTCGGGCGGGCGCCACACCTCGTTTGCCTCGGTGTTCGTCTACCCCGAGATCGACGACTCGGTCGAGATCAACATCAACCCGGCCGACGTGCGCATCGACACCTACCGCGCGTCGGGCGCCGGCGGCCAGCACATCAACAAGACCGACTCGGCGGTGCGGCTGACCCACATCCCGACCGGCATCGTGGTGCAGTCGCAGGACAGCCGCAGCCAGCACAGCAACCGCGACCTGGCCTGGCAGCGCCTGCGCTCCAAGCTCTACGACTACGAGATGCGCAAGCGCATGGAGGCGCAGCAGAAGCTCGAGGACACCAAGACCGACGTGGGCTGGGGCCACCAGATCCGCAGCTACGTGCTCGACAACAGCCGCATCAAGGACCTGCGCACCAACGTCGAGATCTCGGCGACGCAGAAGGTGCTCGACGGCGACCTCGACGCCTTCATCGAAGCCTCGCTCAAGCAAGGCGTGTAATCCCGCGCCCCAACTCCGAACGGAAACCGACCCATGACTTCACTGCGTGAAGGCGCCACCAAGGTGGTGAAACGCGAAGACTACGCCGCACCGGCCTTCTTCATCGATCAGGTCGACCTGAGCTTCGACCTCGACCCGGCCAAGACCCGCGTGCTCAACAAGATGCGGCTGCGCCGCAATCCGGCGGTGGCGGCCCAGCCGCTGCGCCTGGACGGCGAGGAGCTCAACCTGGCGCGCGTGCTGGTCAACGGCGAAGGCTGCAGCTTCAAGCTCGACGGCGGCCAGCTGGTGCTGGAGAAGCTGCCCGAGGGCGAGGAGCCCTTCGAGCTCGAGATCTTCACCACCTGCGCCCCGGCCAAGAACAGCAAGCTGATGGGCTTGTACGTCAGCCAGGGCACCTTCTTCACGCAGTGCGAGGCCGAGGGCTTCCGCCGCATCACCTACTTCCTGGACCGCCCGGACGTGATGGCCAGCTTCCAGGTCACGCTGCGCGCCGACAAGTCCCAGTACCCGGTGCTGCTGTCCAACGGCAACCTGGTGGATCAGGGCGAACTCGACGACGGCCGCCACTACGCCAAGTGGGTCGATCCGCACAAGAAGCCCTGCTACCTGTTCGCGCTGGTGGCCGGCCAGCTGGTCGCGCGCGAGCAGCGCATCACCAGCCGCAGCGGCGGCTCTCACCTGCTGCAGGTCTATGTGCGCCCCGGCGACCTCGACAAGACCGAGCACGCGATGAACTCGCTGATGGCCTCGATCGCCTGGGACGAGGCGCGCTTCGGCCTGCCGCTTGACCTCGAGCGCTTCATGATCGTCGCCACCAGCGACTTCAACATGGGCGCGATGGAGAACAAGGGCCTCAACATCTTCAACACCAAGTACGTGCTGGCCAACCCGGCCACCGCGACCGACTTCGACTACGCCGGCATCGAGTCGGTGGTCGGCCACGAATACTTCCACAACTGGACCGGCAACCGCGTCACCTGCCGCGACTGGTTCCAGCTCAGCCTGAAGGAAGGCCTGACCGTCTTCCGCGACCAGGAATTCAGCATGGACATGGCCGGCTCGCCTTCAGCGCGCGCGGTCAAGCGCATCGAGGACGTGCGCGTGCTGCGCACCGCCCAGTTCCCCGAGGACGCCGGCCCGATGGCGCACCCGGTGCGCCCCGACCAGTACGCCGAGATCAACAACTTCTACACCGTCACGATCTACGAGAAGGGCTCGGAAGTCGTGCGCATGCAGCAGACCCTGGTCGGCCGCGAAGGCTTCGCGCGCGGCATGAAGCTGTACTTCGAGCGCCACGACGGCCAGGCCGTGACCTGCGACGACTTCGCCCAGGCGATCGCCGACGCCAACCCCGACAGCGAGCTCGCGCGCCTGCTGCCGCAGTTCAAGCGCTGGTACAGCCAGGCCGGCACGCCGCGCCTGCACGCCAGCGGTCAGTTTGATGCCGAGGCACGCCGCTACACCCTGACACTGGGCCAGAGCTGCCCCGCCACACCGGGCCAGCCGGCCAAGGAAGCCTTCGTGATCCCGGTCGCGCTGGGCCTGCTCGACGCCCAGGGCCGCGAACTGCCGGGCAGCGCGCGCACCGTGGTGCTGAGCGAAGCCAGCATGACCGTGGTGTTCGACGAGGTCGACGCCGCGCCGGTGCCGTCGATCCTGCGCGGTTTCAGCGCACCGGTGATCCTGGAACACCACTACAGCGATGCCGAACTGCTGACGCTGCTGGCCCATGACACCGACCCCTTCAACCGCTGGGAAGCGGGCCAACGCCTGGCGCTGCGTCGCGCCTTGGCCGCCGTGCAGTCGCAGGATGCCGTGCACCAGCCGCTCGACGCCGCCTACCTAGACGCGATGCGTGCCGTGCTGCGTTCGCCGCAGCTCGACGCCGCCTTCAAGGAGCTGGTGCTGACCCTGCCGGGCGAGACCTACATCGCCGAGCAGCTCGAGGTGGTCGACCCGCAGCGCATCCACGCGGTGCGCGAGGCCATGCGCGAGCAGCTCGCCCACGCCCTGCACGATGACTGGGTCCAAGCCTTCGAGGCCAACCAGGACAACGGTGCCTTCCGCCCTGACCCGATCTCGAGCGGCCGCCGCGCGCTGGCCGGCCTGGCGCTGACCATGCTGTGCCTGGCCGCGCGCGAGAACGGCAACCCGGTCTGGCCGGGCAAGGCGCTGCAGC
Source organism: uncultured Chitinophaga sp. (assembly GCA_964547895.1). Classification (GTDB taxonomy): domain Bacteria; phylum Pseudomonadota; class Gammaproteobacteria; order Burkholderiales; family Burkholderiaceae_C; genus Malikia. Next base: position 3,932 of record CAZJQH010000022.1, read on the forward strand.
GCTTCAAGGACGCCGGCAACATGACCGACCGCTTCAATGCGCTCTCCGCGCTGGTCGGCAGCGGCCACGCGCTCGCAGCCCAAGCGCTGGAGCGCTTCCACGCCCTGTTCAAGGGCGAGGAACTGGTGCTCGACAAGTGGTTCGCGCTGCAGGCCGGCGCCTGCGACCGCGGCGGCAACATCCTGCCCGTCGTCAAGCAGCTGATCAGCCACCCCGACTTCCACCTGCGCAACCCGAACCGCGCGCGCAGCGTGATCTTCAGCTACTGCAACGCCAACCCGGGCGCCTTCCACCGCAAGGACGCGGCCGGCTACGTGTTCTGGAGCGAGCGCGTGCTCGAGATCGATGCCTTCAACCCGCAGGTCGCGGCCCGCCTGGCGCGCGCGCTGGACCGCTGGAAGAAGCTGGCCGAACCCTACCGCAGCGCCGCGCGCGAGGCGATTGCCCGCGTCGCCGCCAAGCCCGACCTCAGCAACGACGTGCGCGAAGTCGTCACGCGTGCGCTGGCCGACTGACATTCCCGCAGGAAACCACAAGACATGAGCAAGCAAATCTCCCTGACCCGCTACCTGGTCGAACAGCAGCGCGAGCACGGCCGCATCCCGCCCGAGCTGCGCCTGCTGCTCGAGATCGTCGCGCGCGCCTGCAAGCGCATCGCCATCAGCGTCAACAAGGGCGCGCTGGGCGAGGTGCTGGGCAGCGCCGAGAGCGAGAACGTCCAGGGCGAAGTCCAGAAGAAGCTCGACATCATCGCCAACGAGGTGCTGATCGACGCCAACGAATGGGGTGGCCACCTGGCCGCGATGGCCTCCGAGGAAATGGAGACCATCCACGTCGTGCCCAACCGCTATCCGCAGGGCGAATACCTGCTGATGTTCGACCCGCTCGACGGCAGCAGCAACATCGACGTCAACGTCTCGATCGGCACCATCTTCTCGGTGCTGAAGAAGCACAACGACAAGCCCGACGCGATCGAGCCGGTCTGCGAAGCCGACTTCCTGCAGGCCGGCAGCCAGCAGGTTGCCGCCGGCTACTGCATCTACGGCCCGCAGACCACGCTGGTGCTGACCGTGGGCGATGGCGTCGCGATGTTCACCCTCGACCGCGAGCAGGGCAGCTGGATCATGACCGCCGACCAGGTCCGCATCCCCGAGGACACCAAGGAGTTCGCGATCAACATGAGCAACATGCGCCACTGGGACAGCCCGGTCAAGCGCTATGTCGACGAGTGCCTGGCCGGCAAGGACGGCGTGCGCGGCAAGGACTTCAACATGCGCTGGATCGCCTCGATGGTGGCCGACGTGCACCGCATCCTGACGCGCGGCGGCATCTTCATGTACCCCTGGGACAAGCGCGAGCCGAACAAGCCCGGCAAGCTGCGCCTGATGTACGAGGCCAACCCGATGGGCTGGCTGGTCGAGCAGGCCGGCGGCGCCGCCACCAACGGCCGCCAGCGCATCCTGGACATCGAGCCGACCGAGCTGCACCAGCGCGTCAGCGTCATCCTGGGCTCGAAGAACGAGGTCGAGCGCGTCACCGCCTACCACCTGGAAGCCGAGACGGCCAAGTAAGAGCTCAAAAACAGCCCTCAAAACCGCTATACTTTGGGGCTGTGACAGCGCAACGCTGACATGCGTGCCGGCATAGCTCAGTTGGTAGAGCAGCGCATTCGTAATGCGAAGGTCGGGGGTTCGACTCCTCTTGCCGGCACCAGAAGAATCAACGACTTAGCCCAGCTATCGCGCTGGGCTTTTTCGTTTCCGGGCTGATTGGCATTAGCGAGCAGACCAGTAAGGCGCCAACCACAGGCCCAGTCCAGCATTCCCTGGCCGCCCCTCAGCAAGCCTCAAAGACCTCAGCCAGTCCCGGCAACGGCGCCAGCCCGATTCCGGCGCGCAGCTGCTGGCATTGCGGATTGGGGCTGCCGTCCTCCAGCCAGGAGGCGAACGCCCGGCAAGGCGTCGGACGCCGGGCGTAGATGCTGCAGCTGATTTCCGCCTGACCCAGATCGAACAGCACCAGGCCGCCGGAGCCATCGCTGAGCTCACCGCGATAGGCGGAAGTCCTTTTCTGGCGAGGGCTGATATTTTGCCTGCCATGCCTGGACCGCTAAGATACCGTCCATGCCTGATGAGCTGATCTGCATCCACACCACCACCGACAGCCGGGACAGCGCATTGCGGATCGCCCGCCAGCTGATCGAGCAGAGGCTGGCAGCCTGCGTCCAGCTGTCCGAGATCGAGAGCGTCTACCGCTGGCAGGACCGGATCGAGACCGCTCCCGAACAGCGCCTGCTGATCAAGACCCTGCGCGCGCAATACCAGGCGGTCGAGCAACTGATCCTTTCGCTGCACCCCTACGAGCTGCCGGCGATCTGGGCCGTCCCGGTCAGCGACGCCAGCCCAGGCTATGCGCAGTGGGTGGCCAGGGAATCGGCGACAGCCGCCAGCTGACCTGTGCAGATAGCGCAGGGCCAATACACTGCCCCCATTCCTGCGCTGCCCGCACCTGCACCGCCAGGCCAGAGTTTCGTAACCGGAACAGGATCGACAGCCGCCAGCGACACTACTACATTCAAGTCATCGACCGGCGCACAGAACTCATTGATGGCTGCGAAGGTTGAACTGACGAGCCCGCCCCGCGCGGGCTTTGTCTTTTCCGGAACCGGCCGCCACTTTCCTGGCATGGCCACCCTCTGCTGCAGTGGTTGCGGATTGGACTTTGCTGCATGATTGCAGGCAGTCTCATCGTCCGACGCATCATGAACCCTAACGCATTGAATGTCCTGGGTCAGCCGCTGCTGCCCTGCTCCTACGATCCCCTGACCGGCTACTTGCGCGACGGCTGCTGCAATACCCGCGAGGACGACACCGGGTCGCATGTGATCTGCGCCCGCATGACGGCCGAATTCCTGCAGTTCTCGCTCGCGCGCGGCAACGACCTGATCACGCCGCGCCCGCAATGGCGCTTCCCAGGCCTGCGCCCCGGTGACCGCTGGTGCCTGTGCGCCTTGCGCTGGAAGGAAGCCTTCGAGGCCGGCGTCGCCCCGCCCGTGGTGCTGGAATCCACCCACCTGCGGGCGCTGGACTTTGTCTCGCTCGAGCAGCTGCAGTCCTGCGTGATCCTGAAGTAAGGGGCCCGCCTTGACGCCAGCCTTCGACCTGCGAGGAACGGACTGATGCAGGAGATGCTGTTCCCCTTCTTCGGCGGGCTGGGGCTGTTCCTGATCGGCATGATGCTGATGTCACAGGGCCTGGTGGCATTCGGCGGCGACATGCTCAAGCAGGCGCTGTCGCGCTTCACCGGCACGCCGACCACGGCCTTCGTCTCGGGCACGCTGGCCACGGTCGTGATCCAGTCCTCCTCGGCCACCACGGTGACGCTGATCGGCTTCGTCAGCGCCGGCCTGATCAGCTTCAGCCAGGCAATCGGGGTGCTGATCGGTGCCAGCCTGGGCAATACCGCGACCGGCTGGATCGTGGCCGGGCTCGGGCTCAAGGTCAACCTGGGCTTCTACACCCTGCCGCTGATCGGCCTGGGCGCCCTGCTCAAGCTGATGGCCAAGGGACGGCTGGCCGAGCTCGGACTGGCGCTGGCGGGCTTTGGCATGATGTTCACCGGGCTCAACTCGCTGCAGGAGGGCATGCGCGGCCTGGCGGCGGTATTCAACTTCGCCAGCCTGCCGATGGGCAGCTACGGCGCCAATGTCCTGACGCTGCTGTTCGGCCTGGCCCTGACCGCGGTGCTGCAGTCCTCGACCGCGGCCATCGCCACCACGCTGACGGCCCTGCATACCCAGACCATCAACTTCGACCAGGCCGCTGCGCTGGTGGTCGGCGCCGCGATCGGCACCACGCTGACCGGGGCGCTGGTCAGCATCGGGGGCACCATCCACGCCAAGCGCACCGCCGTGGCCTATATTTTGTTCAACGCCGCAGCCGGCGCGCTGGCGATCGCGCTGTTGCCACTGCTGTTCTGGGTGATCGCCTGGCTTGGCAGTCATGCCGGGCTGGACCCCGGCGCCATGAGCCTGGCCGCCTTCCACACCTTGTTCATCGCGCTCGGGGTGGTGATCTTCCTGCCCCTGGTGCCGCGCTTTGCCGCCCTGGTCGAGCGCCTGCTGCCCGAGCGCGGCGAGAACCTGACCCAGCGCCTGGACGACTCCCTGCTGGCCATTCCCGCGGTGGCGCTGGAAGCCTCCGAGCGGGCGCTGGAGCAGACCGCCGCGCGCCTGCTGCAGGCCTACTCCGACCTTCTCGGGGGCCGCAGCGAGGAGCTGGCGGCTGGCCAGCTGCAGGAGTTCAGGCGTTCGCTCGACACCGCCTACTCCTTCGTCAGCCGCATCAAGCTGCTGCCGCACGATCACGCCAGCACGGCCCAGCGCATCGCCCAGCTGCACGCGATCGACCACCTGCTGCGCTTTCGCACCCGGCTGGAAGACTTGGTGCGCGCCGGCATCGACCTGAGCGCGCCCACTTACGGCTGGGCCCTGTCGCACAACCTGCAGATCCTGGAACTGGCCCGGCATGGGCTGCAGGAGCAAAGGCTGGCCGACATGCTGCCCGAGCTCGAGCTCAACGCGGTCGGGCTGACCGAGCTGTCGCGCCAGATGCGCCACGAGCTGCTGGATGATGAAACCGCCCAGTCCAGCAACGCCGCCGACATCCTGGCCAAGGCCGATGCCTACCGCTGGCTGGAGCGCACCGGCCACCATGTCTGGCGCATCAGCCATTACCTGGCCAAGGGGAGGCCAGCGCGCTCGACAGGATCAGCGACCGCCGGCGACTGAGGATTCGAGGCTGACCCACCACAGCCGCAACCTCATCCCGATCCCGGTCGTGTAGCCGACCGCCGGGGTGCGGATCCGGCCCTGGCCATCGATGACCAGGAAGGCCGGAACGGCCTGCAGTCCATGGGCACGCGTGATCTCGCCGCGCGGGTCGATGACGGTGATCCACGGCAGATCGCGCTGGCGCAGCGTGGAGCTGACCTTGGCCGCGTCGCCCGACTGCATCGCTACCGTCAGCACCGGCCAGTCGCGCCCCAGGCTGGTGATGCTGTGCTCCTCGGTGCGGCAGATCGGACACCATTCGGCCCAGAAATGGATTGCTACCGCCTGGCCGGGATGCAGCGCGCGCCATTCGGCCAGCGTGGTGCTGGCCAGGCTGCCGTCGGGCCGCAGCAGCGTGACGGGTAGGTCAGGCGCCACGCCGGACGGCACCTCGCGGGTCTGCCAGAGCTGTACGCCCGCCAGGACCAGCAGCACCAGCAGAAGATTGGCGAGATGGCTTTTCCAGCGCAGGCGCAGGTGAGCTGCGAGACGCTTGAGCGGTCCAGGTCTTGCTTCAGTCATTGCTGCCTTGTATCGGGAAAGCCTCTGGTCCATGAACTGGCTGCTCCGGTGAGTCCGGCAGCCCCAGCCGGCCCCAGAAGGGCAGGCGCAGCGCCGGCCGGTTCAGGTCGAGCCCGAAGTTCAAACCCAGCAGGTTGAACTCGACGCCCTCCTCCCAGCCCACGCTCAAGCCCAGCATTCCGAGCAGCGAGGCCTGCACGCCGGAGCCCGTCGGCGAGCGCCCGACCGGCTCGCCCAGCGGCCGGTAGTCCTTGCCGATCGCGTTGGCGGGCAGGTCCAGCCTGAGCTCAGGCACTTCCCGGCCGATATGCGCCATGAAGGTATTGCTGTTGGGGCCGGGATAGCTGCGGTACTGATCGGCCCAGGGATAGGTGGCGATCGCCTGCTCGATCCGCTCGATCATGGCCTCGACCTGAGGTCCGCGGTGCTCGACCAGCAGCTGGGGCCTGGCGCCATACCAGAGCCCGTCGGGCAGGGCATAGTCGCGCTGCACCACCTCGGGGGCACGCCAACCGACCACGTCGTAGCGGGTGAAGCGATCCTGGCCGGCGCGCTTGTAGATGATCCAGGGGTGGACCGCCAGGCGGCCGCGCCAACCATAGGTGGGAGCGACGTAGACCTGGACGATGGCCAGCTGCCGGTTCAGCACGGGGTCGGGCGCGATGCCGGCCGAATGCCGCGGCGCGGTCTGCCAGCCCGGCAGGGACGGCCTGGACGACGCCAGCCCGTCAGGCTGCGCTGCGGCACAGGCGACCAGCGAAAGCATGCAGGCCAGCACGGAGGTGGCCAGGAGCAGGGATCGGCGCTGTCTCATGGGGATGGACTCTACCCGCAGCAGCAAGGCCTTGCAGGCCTGCGGGCGTTCGCAGGAGACGGCGCTGGTCTAGCCGGAATGGCGCGGGACTTCGAAGGCGGCCGAATCAGGAAGAGGCGAAATCGCTGTATCCAGCCGCAATGCGGCATGGATCTGGCTGGAGCCTCAGCTCGAGCGGAGCAGCAGCCAGGCACACAGCGCGGCCAGGGCCGCCAGCGCCAGCCCCAGCCGCCTGAGCCAGATCCGGCCGGCCTCGACCTGGCGGATCAGCTGGGCGTTCTGGTCGGCCAGGGCCTGGATCAGGCCGGACGACTCGGCCATCTGCGCGTGCAGCTGGGCCACGGCTGCGCCCAGCGCATCGAACTCATGCCGCGTCACGGCCTGAGCCGCAGCGGTGGCGGCAGGTACGGAAGCCTCAGGGGCTGGCGCGGGCGCGACGACAGGCTCCGGCGTCCTGGCGACCGTCTTCCAGAGCTTGCGCGCGCCCTCGACCACCTTGGGCGCATTCGAGATCACGTCCTCCCACGGCACCATCTTGAGCACCGTCATCCAGCCTAGCGCCATGTCAGGTCTCCGGCCTCGGCAGCATCAAATCGGCCGGGCATGGGAAAGGCTGGCTCCGGCCAGCATGACGGGCGCTGGGTGAGGAGGCCACAGCACTGGCCAGGCGTCACGGGAATGAAAGAGGCAGCAGTCATGATGCCTGACTGTAGCGGCTCGACGTGATCGATGCCAGCGCCAGCCATTTCATCCCCAGCTGACGTGGCCAAATCTGTGGAAAACCCACCCTACCAACCTCCAAGTGCTTGTCGGCAAAGGGCTTCAACAGATCGCCCAAAAAACAGGCAGATACAGCCCGATCAGCGGTCGGATGCGCTAGCATCGCCGCATGAGTTCACATTACGAAAGCGTGCGCAACGCAGCGCAGTACCTGGAAGCCTTCGGCGTCTCCGCCCCCGCCGCCCTGCCCGGACGCGACGTCTGGCCACGCCGTCCAGCCGTCTTCATCCGCCAGGCCAGGGAACAGGACGAAGCCGCCGCCATCAAGCGCGAGCTGGTGGCAGCCCAGTTCGGCCTGACGCCATCCTGGGCCAAGTCGGCCTCCGACGCCAGGCTGCGCTCGTCCAAGCTGGTCGTTGCCAGGGCGTCCGCGGTCGAGGGCAGCAAGCATTTCGATGCCGCGTGGAAGGCGTCGCGTCGCTGCATCGTGCCGATGAGCGCCTTCTTCGTCGAGGACTGGCGCAGCGGCAAGGCGGTGCCCACGCGCATCGCGCGCGTCGACGGCAAGCCGATGGGCGTGGCCGGCCTGTGGGAGAGCTGGAGCGGACCGGAAGGCGAATCCGTCACCGGCTTTGCGCTGCTGACCGTCGACGCCAGCGGCCACGGCCTGATGCACCGCTATGCTGCACCCGGCGCGGACCGGCGCATGCCGGTCATCCTCAACGAGGGCGCCTACGACGCCTGGCTGTCGGCCCCGCTGGCCAAGGCCCGCGAGTTCATGCGCGCCTATCCGGCCAACTGGCTGACCGCCAATCCGGTCGAGCAGGGCTGAAGCGGGACCGAAATCGGTTCAAAATCCGTCCATGAGCCAACTCCTGAAAATCGACTTCGTCTCCGACATCTCCTGCCCCTGGTGCGCGATCGGCCTGGCCGCGCTGAACCAGGCGCTCGACCGCCTGCCCCCCGACGTCGGCGTGGGCCTGAGCCTGCAGCCCTTCGAGCTCGCGCCCGAGCTGCCCGAGGGCGGCGAGGACCTGTCCGCCATGCTGACGCGCCGCTACGGCTCGACACCCGAACAGCAGGCGCAGCTGTACGCCACGCTGCGCCAGCGCGGAGCCGAGGTCGGCTTTGAATTTGCCCCGAAGAGCCGCCAGCGCATCTACAAGACGCTCAACGCCCACCGCCTGCTGCACTGGGCCGGCCTCGAGCATCCCGAGCGCCAGCTCGCGCTCAAGCAGGCGCTGCTGCTGGCCTGCCACCGCGACGGACTGCCGATGGACGCCGACGATGTGCTGCTGGACGCCGCCGAATCGGCCGGACTCGACCGCGAGCGCGCCATGGAGATCCTGGCCGGCGACCAGTTCGCCGCCGAGGTGCGCGAGCGCGAGGCCTTCTACCAGCAGGCTGGCGTGAACTCGGTGCCGACCATGATCATCGACGACCGCTATGTGATCGCCGGCAGCCGGCCGGTCGAGGTGATCGAGCAAGCGCTGCTGCAGATCATCGCGGCCGCCAAGCAAGAAGGCTGAGCCCGGCATGGCACGCATCGTGCTGTACTGCCAGCCTGGCGCCAAGCAGACCCAGCTCGCCGGCACTCACGACGGCAAGCCCAAGATCCAGCTCAAGGCGGCGCCGGTCGACGGCGAGGCCAACAAGGCGCTGATCGCCTTCCTGTCAAGGTTGTGCGGAGTGCCCAAGGCCTCGATCAGCATCGAGATGGGGGCCAGCGGCCGCACCAAGCGGGTCGAGGTCGCCGGCCTGGACGAGGAACAGCTCCGGGCCGCGCTCGGACTGTAAGTCCGCTGCCTCTGGGCGCCCGGCTCAGTTGAGCAGCAGGCGGGAGCGCTGCGGAGCGGCTTCGCTGTCGTTCTCGGTCTCGGCGAGTTGCAGGGATTCGCAGAGATCGCGGCATTCGCCAGCCAGGCGCGAGCACAGGTTGATGAAATGGCCTTGCAGCTCGGCTTGCTGCTGCTGGAAATGACTGATGCCCTCGCCGCCTATCATGGCCAGCATGGCCTCGAGCTGGGCCAGCTTGCCGCTGAGGCGGTCAAGGCGATGAAACGATCCCGCTTGCTTGTCCATCCGGCATTCCTTCCAGATTGATTCCGCCCGAGCCAGGCGGGTTGAAGCACTTCTTGCAGTCGCCTGCCGACCAGTGGCAGAAAACTGTTCCGGAAAAAAGAAACCCGGCACATGGCCGGGCCCAAAGGCTTTGCCTTCCCCCCTCACCTAACGATTCTTTTCAAGGCAAATCCTGAAAATCCTTGGCGACTTTTCGCGTTTCGATGAATTCAGAATAACAGAGGCAGGAAGGAAAATCATCCACGGATGTCCTAGGTTACGTCACAAAAATCAGCTATTTTTATACTAGGAGTACCGGATCAACTCTTGAGCAGCAAAGAAAAACCCATGCCGCACAAGAAGTTGGAGAGTTTTTCCGGACTTTTCCACAAGCTTGGGGACTCCGGCTGGGGATTTTCGTGACGCGCCGACCTCAGGCCAGGCCTTCGGCCTTGAGCGCGGCCTGCACCGCCGGGCGGGCTGCCACGCGCGCCTGGTAGGCCTGGATCACCGGCCAGGCCGACAGGTCGACCGGCACCACGCGGAACCAGCTCAGCACGGTGAACAGGTAGGCGTCGGCAACCGAGAACTCGCTGCCCAGCAGGTAGTCGCGGCCTTCGAGCTGCTGCGCGACATGGGCCAGGCGACGCTCGAGGTTGGCGCAGGCGATGTCCTTCCAGCCCTGCGGCGCGGCCGGGTTGAAGAAGGGGCTGCAGGACTTGTGCAGCTCGGTGCCGATGAAGGTCAGCCAGGCCTGCAGGCGATAGCGCTCCAGGCTGCCGTTGGCCGGTGCCAGCCGCTTCTCGGGCACCAGGTCGGCCAGGTACTGGACGATGGCCGGGCCTTCGGTCAGCAGCTCGCCGCTGTCGAGCTGCAGCGCCGGCACATAGCCCTTGGGGTTGATGGCCAGGAAGTCCCCGCCACTGCCAGTCTGCTTGGTCCGGAGATCGACGGTTTCGGTCTCGTAGGACAGGCCGCTTTCTTCGAGCACGATGTGCGGGGACAGGGAACAGGCGCCGGGCTTGAGGAACAGTTTCATGGGTTTGCAGTTTCCAGTTGCGGTTGGGAATATCGGCCGGCGCAAGGCCCGCCGGAGTGAATCGGTGTCAGGTCAGAACGGGATGTCGCCCTCGTCCTCGGGATCCCAGCCAGGCGGCTGCGGGCTGGCGGGCGCTGGCGCCTGCCTGGCGGCGGGAGCGGCCGGAACGGCCGGAGCCGACTCGGCACTGGGCGAGCTGGCGGCGCCAGGCGCGGCGGCGGCGCCCAGCGCCTTCTCGAGCGCCTGCTCGACCGCGGCGATGCGCTGCTGGCAGACCTGGTAGGCGGCGACCGATTCGGTCACGATGGCCAGCAGGTCGTCGATATTGGGCTCGTCCTGCTCGCGCAGGGTCTGGGCGTGGCGCTGCAGCACGCCATAGGCATCCCTGAAGGTCTTGGCTTTCATATGGGTCGGGGGCGTTTAGTTGCTTCGATTGTGGCCGGTCGCGCCAGCGCTGCTGACCTGTGCGCCGACCTCGCCGTCATGGAACTGGATCGTCAGCGCCTGTCCAGGGGCCAGCTCGCTGGCGCGCTGCAGCGTGCGACCGGATCCGGCGTCGCGCACCAGCGCGAAACCGCGCGCGAGCGTCTTCTGCGGTCCCTGGCCGGTGATCTCGAGCATGAGCGCGCGCGTCGACTGGCTGCCCTGGCGCAGCGCCTGGCGGCAGCCGGTCGTGACGTCCTGCCAGGCGCGAGCGCTGCCATCGCGCGCCTGGCGCAAGGCAGCGCCCGAGCGCTCGCCGACCTGCTGCAGGCGCAGCGCGGACTGCTCGCGCGCGCGGCGCAAGGCCAGACCGGAGTTGGCCTGCAGCTCAGCCCAGGCCGCCGGCACGCGCTGGCGCGCGAGCTCGAGCTGGTGCCGGGCCAGCAGCCGGATCTCGGAGTCGGTCTGCTGCGCTGCGCCACGGGCCTGTGCGATGCCGGCCTGGCCCAGGCGGGCGATCAGCTCGAAATGCGCGCGCGCCTCGCTGGCCCGGCGCACGATCAGCTGCTCGATGCCGGCGATCACCTTGGACGGGGTATCGAAACGCTGCTGCGCCACCTCGTCGAGCAGGGTGCTGTCGCGCTCGTGGCCGATGCCGGTCAGCACCGGCAGCTCGAGTTCGCACAGGGCGCGCGCCAGTTCGTAGTCGTTGAGCCAGGCCAGGTCGTTGACCGCACCGCCGCCACGGATGATGACGACCGCATCTGGCTGGCCCTGCTGGCCCAGCCTCTCGAGGGCCTTGAGCAGGGCGAGGCGGATTTCGGCTGCCGCACCCTCGCCCTGGAAGCGGCTGAAGGCATAGTCGAAGCGGCAGACGCCATGGCGCTGCAGGCGCTCGGCCTCGGCCTGGAAATCGCCCAGGCCGGCACCGCCCTCGGGGGCGATCACCAGCAGATGGCGGTAGTCCCAGGGACTGGCGAGCTGCTTTTGCCGTGAGTACAGGCCCTCGCGCTGCAGACGCTCGCGGATCTCGCGCTTCCTGGCCTCGAGGTCGCCCAGGGTGTAGCCGGGGTCGATCGCGTCGATCTCGAGGCTGAAGCCGTACTGGGGCTTGAAGACGGGCCGGGCCCGCAGCAGCAGCTTGATGCCGGGTCCGAGATTGGCACCGGTGGCCCGCTCGAACTCGGGCAGGATGCGCGCAGCGGTCGAGGCCCAGATCATGGCATTGGCCTTGGCCAGCACCTGGCCGGCAGCATCGCGCTCGGCCAGTTCCAGGTAGACATGGCCATTGCGCAGGCGCACATCGACCAGGTCGGCCAGGGTCCAGACGCCGGCGGGAAAGGCCTGCGCGACCAACTGCGAGACGCCCGCGAGCAGTTGCGACAGCGGGACGCCGGCGGCGCGCGCCGGGGATGCATAGGCAGGCGAAGGCTCGGCCAGCAAGAGCGTGGCGGAGGTTGCTGCGACAGCGGGCGCGAGCGCCAAGGAGGCGGAGGCGCCCAGCTCGCCCGCCGGCAGCCAGGCCGCGAACGGCGCGAGCTCGCGGCCATCGGGGACATACCATTGGCGCCGGGCCGGATCCCAGCGGGCGCCCAGCGCCTTGGCGCTGTCCTTGTCGCGAAACGGTACCTGGAGATAGGTGACGGGCATGGGCCTATTGTGGCCCATGCCCGTCACTCATGGCCGCAGCGGGGAATTACTGCGACTGCTGGATGCCAGCCAGGACCCAGCCGCCCGTGCCGACGCGCGGCTTGCTCAGGTGCCAGATCTCGTCGAAGGCCTCGGGCGCCGCGCCCTTGTCTTCCTGGATCAGGCCGGTGTAGCGTACGCTGACGATGTAGCGGCCAGCTTCCTCGACCACCTCGAGCACCTGGGCGTCGAGGCTGACGACCTTGGTCTCCTGGGTGGCACCGGCGCGCTCCATCACGTCCATCTTGAGCTCGGCGAACATCTCGGGCGTGGTCACCTCGCGCAGCTCGTCGATGTTGCCGCTGTCATTGGCAGCCTGCAGGCGGATGAAGTTGACCTTGGCGCTGCGCACGAAGGACTCGACATCGAAGTCGGCCGGGATCGCGGGGGCAGCAGCCGGTGCGGCGTTCAAGCCGGCGCCAATGGCCGAGCCACCCGCCAGACCGGCGCCGATGCCGGAACCGACGGCCGACGGAGCGGACGAGGCCGGGGCGGCGCTGGCCGGCGGCATCGACACGTCATAGCCGCGAGCGACGGGCTCTGCCTGGTAGGCCATGCCGTTGCCCGACGCCGCTGCCAGCGCGGGACGCTGGGCGGCAGCGCGGCGGCGCATGATCATGCCGATCACTGCCACGGCGACCATGGCCAGCAGGGCGATCAGCATGAAGGAGGCCAGCTCCTCGCCGAAGCCGAAATGCGAGGCCAGCGCAGCCAGGCCGATGCCGGCAGCGATGCCGGCCAGCGGGCCCATCCAGGAACGCTTGGACTGTGCAGCCGCAGCGGCGGGTGCGGCGGCCATGGCACCTGCGGCAGGCGCGGTGGCAGTTGTCGGAGCGGTCGGCGCCTGGGCCGGAGTCGCGCCCGGCGCCTTGTTGATGGTCATCTCACGCTGGGTGCCGGTGGACTTGCCGCCGCCCAGGCGCTTGGCGGCATCGGCATCGCCGACGCCGAGAGTCAGACCCAGGGCCAGCACGGCCGCGAGCAGGGACATGGTTTTCATCTTCATCTCCTGTGTTGAGAAGGTTTGTTCACGTGGGACAGGATAGCGGTTTTGAATACAAGAAAAAGCAGACAGTTACTGATTCAGATTCCAAGAAATCCTGAATGACAGCATCTCGCGCTGCAAGGGCCTTCATCCGGACCGGCGGCATCCGGCACGCAGCGGGCGCAGCAGCTCGCGCAGGCCGTTGTGGTCGATAGTCTGCATCAGCGCGAGCAGACGGCCGAGCTCGCCACCCGGAAAACCTTCGCGGGCGAACCAGTTCAGGTAGTTGCCCGGCAAGTCGGCGATCAGACGGCCCTGGTACTTGCCGTAGGGCATCTCGACCGTCAGCAGGCGGTCGAGCTGGGCCGGGTCCAGGGCATCCATCGCGTATCGGGCAGGCGATCTGGCGGGCGGGACCAAGCCGGCCGCCTCAGCCGACCAGTTGCTGCAGCAGGTTGGCGACCTGCTTGCGCAGCGCCTCGTTCTCGGCGCTCAGCTCCTTGACCCGCTGGCGCAGCGCGTCCAGCTCCCCGGTCGCCCCGGCGCCCTCCCCTGCGCCGACCGTTTCGCCCGCCTCGCCAGCCGGGGTGGCGGGCTCGGCACGCGGCTTGCGCCTGGCCTCGCGCACGCGCTTGGCGGCCTGCTTGAGCTCGTCCTTGCCGGCGACGGCGGCGGCCTTCTGCTCCTCGGGCGGCAGGGTCGCGACGGCGGCCGCCGCGCTGATCGAGATCTCGCCCGACTTGAGCGCGGCGACCAGCTCGGGCTCGGCCTGCTGGTGGATCTTCTCGATCATCGCGACCTGGGCGCTGCTCAGGCGGGCGGCGCGCGCCAGATCCTCGCGGCTCTTGAGCGGCGCGGACTCGGGATAGCTGGATTCGCCTTCCCAGGGCAGGTCGGCTGCCGGCGCATCGCCCTGCTCAAGGGGGGTATCGGCCGCGGCCTGCGGCTCGGCCTGGGCTGCGCCTTCCAGGAAACGGGCGCGCCGTGCCGCCACGATCTCGCGCTTGCGCAGCGCCAGCACGCCACGCTGGAAGTCGGACACGCTGCGCCGGCCCAGGTGCTGGTCGATCATCCACAGGTGCACGTCCTCGATGTCCTTGAACAGCTTGCTCTGCACGGTCTGGAACGGCAGGCCATGCTTGCGGCAGATCTCGTAGCGGTTGTGGCCGTCGACCAGCAGCTCGCCCCACAGCACCAGCGCGTCGCGACAGCCCTCGGCCAGCAGGCTGCGCTCGAGCGCCTCGTATTCCTCGGGCGTGAGCGGGTCGATGTAGGCCTTGAGTTCCTCGTTGATGACGATGTCCATGCTGCTTGCGGTTTGCGGTGGGAGGGGCCGGATTGTAGTGGTCACGGTACCCCAGCCAGAAAAGAAGGAAAGGGGCGTACCCGCCAAGGATACGCCCCGGTTCCATTCCGGTCAGACCGGAATCAGGCCTTGGCAGCCACCGCCATCCTGGCGACCTGCTGGTCAAGGATGAGCTCGGGCTCCTGCGCCTCGGTCTGGGTCGGGTGCTCCAGGCCTTGCTTGAGGCGCTGCATGTCGAGGTCGCCGGTCCACTTGGCCACCACCAGGGTGGCGACGCCGTTGCCGACCAGGTTGGTCAGCGCGCGCGCCTCGGACATGAAGCGGTCGATGCCCAGGATCAGCGCCAGGCCGGCGACCGGCACGCCGCCAACCGCCGACAAGGTGGCCGCCAGCACGATGAAGCCGCTGCCGGTGATGCCGGCCGCGCCCTTGGAAGTGAGCAGCAGCACGGCCAGCAGGGTCAGCTGCTGGGTCAGGTCCATCGGCGTGTCGGTGGCCTGGGCGATGAAGACCGCCGCCATCGTCAGGTAGATCGAGGTGCCGTCGAGGTTGAAGGAGTAGCCGGTCGGGATCACCAGGCCGACCACCGACTTGCGCGCGCCCAGGTTCTCCAGCTTTTCCATCATGCGCGGCAGCACCGACTCGGAAGACGAGGTGCCCAGCACGATCAGCAGCTCCTCCTTGATGTAGCGCACGAACTTGACGATGCTGAAGCCGTGCAGGCGGCTGACGAGGCCGAGCACGACGAAGACGAACAGCAGGCAGGTCAGGTAGAAGGCACCCATGAGCTTGCCGAGCGAGAACAGCGAGCTCACGCCGTACTTGCCGATGGTGAAGGCCATCGCGCCGAAGGCGCCGATCGGTGCCACCTTCATGATGATGCCGACGATGTCGAACAGCACATGCGAGAACTTCTCGATGAAGTCGAACACCATGGTGCCGCGGCCGCCGAACTTGTGCAGCGCGAAGCCGAACAGCACCGAGAACAGCAGCACCTGCAGGATCTCGCCCTTGGCGAAGGCGTCGACCACCGAGCT